>DATJGP010000214.1:0-8952 GCA_035494915.1 Candidatus Eiseniibacteriota bacterium
TACCCGGACTGACGGGTGTCGTCGCGATATCCGCCGCCGGCTACTCGTCCTATGCCCTCAAGTCCGACGGCACCGTCTGGTCGTGGGGCTACAACGCCTTTGGCAATCTCGGCGACGGGACCTCGACCCAGAGGAATTCGCCGGTGCAGGTGTCCGGCCTCACGGGCATCAAGTCGATCGCGTCGTCCTACTACAACGGATACGCGATCAGCTCGACCGGCCAGGCCTACGCGTGGGGCCGCGGAGACTATGGCGCGATCGGGAACGGATCCTCAGCTTATCAGTACACACCGGCCCTGATTCCCGCCATCGTGAATCCGAGGAAGATCGTCACGGGAGACGCGATGTGGGCCATGGCGCTGATGCAGGACAACACGCTGCGCGCCTGGGGATACAACGTGAACAGCGTGCTCGGCACGGGCGCCCCCGACGGCTCCCTTCAGTACTCTCCCCAGAACGTCCCTGGGGTCATCGGCGTCAACGACATCGGAGCGGGGACCGCGACGGCGCACGTGATGGGACTCCTCGTGAGTCCCACCGGCGTGGAGACGGAGACCGTTCCCCCGCTCGAGCTCGCGCTCCGCATCACGCCGATGCCGGCGCGCGCCAATGTCGGGATCGCCTTCGATCTGCCGGCAACGGGCCGCGCCTCGATATCGGTGTACGACGTCTCGGGCCGGCTCGTGCGCTCGATCGTGAGCGACACCCGCCCCGCCGGGCACAACGTCGTCAGGTGGGACGGGCGGTCGCGCTCCGGGGAGATGGCCGCCGCTGGAGTCTATTTCGCGCGACTGGAGCACCTTGGAAATGTACTGACTCGCCGGATCGTGCTCGTCCGATAGCGGAAGCTTGACCCCCGATGACGGAGTCCGTCATCGTGTGTCCTCCACGTACGGGAGGACATCATGGACGAGCGTGTCGCCGGTGGGGGCGACCGCGCGGCGCCCCACGAGACGACGGCCGTTCTCATCGCAAGGGCCCGGGCCGGCGACACGCTGGCCGGACAGCGCCTCTTCGCGAGGCTGCTTCCGGCGCTGCGCCGGTGGGCCCGCTACCGGTTTCCCTCGACGCTGCGGGACGCCCGCGATACCGAGGACCTCGTGCAAGACGTGCTGCTGCGCGCCTTTCGCCGGATCGATTCCTTCGAGAACCGAGGCGAGGGTGCATTCCTGGCCTACCTCCGCCAAATCCTATTGAACGCGGTGAAGGACGAGCAGCGCCGCGCCGGGCGCGGTCCCGGCGCGCTCCTCCCTCTCGACCAGGATCTCGCCGATTCCACCCCTTCCGTCGTGGAACGCACGATCGGCGCGGACCAGCTCCAGCGATTCGAGGAGGCCCTCGCCACGCTGCCGCAGGAGCAACAGCAGGCGGTGATCCTCAGGGTGGAGTTCGGGTACTCCCACGCCCAGATCGCCGAGGCTCTCGGCAAGCCATCCATGGACGCGGCTCGCGTCATGGTGTCACGCGCCCTGGCGGAGCTGGCGCGGAGGATCGATGAAGGCTGACGACCCGGAGCTCTCCGGCGTCGCCGACCGGGTCGCGGACGGAGCGCCCGTGGATTGGAACCGAGTCGGCGAGTCGCGCGGGCTCGCGGGGCTCAAGCTGATCGAGCAGGTCAGCGCCGCGTACCGCAAGGACATCGCTGTGGAGGCTCCCGCTCCCGCGGCCACGCTTTTCACCCCGGGCGAGCGGCTTGGTCCGTACCGGATCGACGGCGAGCTGGGACGCGGCGGCATGGGCGTCGTCTATCTCGCGCGGGATCTGCGCCTGGATCGCGAGGTCGCGGTGAAGACGCTTCCGCCCGATCTCTCCTCCGATCCGGAAGCGCTCGAACGGCTCACGCGCGAGGCGCGTCTCCTCGCGTCGCTCGACCATCCCGGCATCGCGGTGATCCATGGGATGGAGGAGGACGCGCGCGGCGCGCGGTATCTCGTGCTGGAACGCGTGCGCGGTGTCACGCTAGCCGCTCGGCTCCGCTCGGGGCCGATGCCGGTGGCGGAAGCGCTGGTCCTCGCGACCCAGATCGGGGAGGCGCTCCAGGCCGCACACGAGGGGGGCGTGATCCATCGAGACCTGAAGCCGCGCAACATCATGGTGACGGCGACGGGACGAGTGAAGATCCTCGACTTCGGCCTCGCGCGGGTCCGCCAGTCGTCGCCCGGTGCGGACGCCAACATGGAGCCGAGCGCCGCCGGCCTAGAGGAGAGCAACGTGGTCGGCACGGCGGGCTATGCGAGCCCCGAGCGTCTTCAACGACTCGAGGACGCGCGCGCGGACGTGTTCGCGTTCGGCGCCGTTCTCTTTGAATGCCTCGCCGGCGTCCCCGCCTTTCCCGGCGCGAGCGCGGAGGAGATCCTGCAGGCCGTGCTCTCGCGCGAACCGGATCTCTCGCGAATTCCCGCCGAGGTCCCGGACTCGGTGCGCCAGCTGATCTCCGCCTGTCTGGAGAAGGATCCGTCGCGCCGCCTCCCCGGCATGGAGCCGGTGCTCGCGATGCTGCGCCGGGCACGCTCGGTCGGCACCGGAGCGCGCGTTCCTTCCGCCACGCCGCACAATCTTCCCGCGGAGCGCACGCGTTTCGTGGGGCGGACCGGGGTGATCCGGGAGTGCGAGGCGCTTCTCGCCTCGGGGCGCTTTCTCACGTTGACCGGCCCCGGAGGCGCGGGCAAGACGCGCCTCGCGCTCCGCCTCGCATTGCGCGCGCTTCCGCGACATTCGGCCGGAGTCTGGTTCGTCGATCTGAGCACCGTCGCCGAGCCGACGCGTGTCCCCCTGGCCGTCGCCGCCGCGCTGTCCGTGCGGGAGCAGCCCGGGGTTCCGCTCACGCACACGCTGCTCGAGCGGCTGCGCGATTCCGATTCCCTTCTGGTCCTCGACAACTGCGAGCACTTGCTCGAGGCGAGCCGGTCTTTGGTGATGGATCTCCACGCCGGCTGTCGCGGACTCACCATCCTCGCGACGAGCCGAGAGGCGCTCGGGCTCCAGAGCGAGCGAAGCTACGACGTTCCGCCTCTTCCCGTTCCTGACGCCGCGGAGGTCGCGGAGCCCGCGACCCTGATGCGGCACGAGTCGGTGGAGCTGTTCGTCGATCGCGCCCACATCGCTGCCGCCGACTTCGTGCTCGACACGGCGTCCGCGGCCGCGATCGCGCGCATCTGCCGGAGCCTCGACGGCATTCCGCTCGCGATCGAGCTGGCCGCCGCGCGCACCCACGTGCTGGCCCCGGCGGAGATCGCGGAGCGGCTCGACCGCCTCGTGGGGCTGCTGCAGGCGGAGCCGGGAACCGTCTCGCGACGGCACGCCACGCTGCGGGCCGCGCTCGACTGGAGCGTGGACTCGCTCGATCCGGAGGATCAGCTCGCGTTCCGCGCGCTCTCGCTGTTCACGGGGGGGTGGGACGTCGAGGGAGCGCGCGCGGTGCTCGATCGCGGCGATCTGGAGACGGTCGACGGTCTGGATCGGCTTGCACGCCGATCCCTCGTGACGGTGGTGAAGGGCCAGGCCGGCACGCGGTACCGCTACCTCGAGCCCGTGCGGCAGTTCGCGGCTGGCCGCCTCGCGTCCTCGGGAGAGGAGCCCGCGATGCGCTCGCGATTCCTCGCGCACGCAGCCGCGCTCGCCGAGCGCGCGGAGCCCGAGCTCCTCGGACGCGACCAGGCGTTGTGGCTGGATCGGATCGGCGCCGACCACGAGAACCTGCTCTCCGCCGTCGAGACGAGCGGCAGCGCGCCGGGCGACGTCGAAGCCTCGCTCCGCATCGCGGGCTCGCTCTGGCGCTTCTGGCACATTCGCGGGCACCTCCGCGCGGGAGCGGCCGCGGTCCGTCGCGCGCTCTCGCACCCCGGCGCCTCGGCGCCGACACCCACGCGCGCACGCGCGCTCTACGCCGCCGGCGCCCTGGCCGTGTTCGACATGGAGGGCCAGCGCCGCGCGCGCGAGTACTTCGAGGAGGCGCTCGCCATCTTTCGCGAGGCCGGCGACGACTTCGGGGCGGCACGATGCCTCACCGGCCTCGGCGCCGTGGCGAGCGCGCGGCGCGAGTTCGCCGAAGGCGCGGCGCGACTCGAGGAGGCGCAAGCCCTCTATCGCAAGCTCGATGATCGCCGCGGGCTCGCGGTCACGCTCAACAACCTGGGCGCCGCCGCCTGGAACCAGGGCGATCTCGCGCGCGCCGGCGAGCGAATCGGCGAAGCGCTCGATCTGGCCCGCTCCGCCGGCGACCTCGGAAATGTGGCCCAGCTCGGCGTCGCTCTCTCCATGATTCGCTGCCGGTCCGGGGATGTCTCGGGCGCGACGGGGCCGCTACGAGAAGCGCTTGCCACGCTTGGATCCCTCGGCGCGCGGCACAGCAGCGCGGCCGGAGCGCTCCTCGCCGCGGGCGAGCTCGCGATCGCCGAGGCACGCTTCGAGGATGCCGCGCGTTGGTTCGGAGCCGCGGACACGGTGCTGGATCGCCTGGGCCTCGTGTTCGATGACGCGGACGTCTGGTGGAAGCGGCGCGACGCGTCGCTCACCGCGGCCCGCGAAGCGCTGGGGGCCGCGGCCTGCGAGGCGCACGTCGAGGCAGGACGGCGCATGGAAGTCGAGGCTGCCCTCCGCGCTGCGCGCGAGGAGCTCAGGCCTGCGTAGCAGGACTGCCGCGACGTCCCCCCCGGAACGAGCACACCCCCGCGTCGCTAGCGCCTTCTAACGCCGCACTTCCGGCGTTCGCACGTGCTCCGTGCGGATGCCCACGCCGATGACGTAGGCAAGCACGGTTCGAAGCGCTGGAACCGCGCCGAGAACGCGAACCCCGAACGGCACGTGCCCCGCGCCGTTTCGTCCCGCGAGCTGCGGCCCGATGACGATGTCCTGCATCGTTTTTTGCAAACGCTGGGTCAGGCGGGTTGGAAGAGTGCGTCTCCGCTCCACGTGCGCCAGATCGTTGATGGTGAGACGGCCCTCTCTGAGTGGCTGGGCCACCGCGTTCGCGGCCGCGACCGCGTCCTGGATCGCGAGATTGATTCCGACACCGCCGACGGGGGACATCGCGTGTGCCGCATCGCCGATGAACAGAAGTCCCGGGCGACACCATCGATCGAGCCGGTTGATGCGCACGGTGAGCAGCTTCACCTGATCCCAGTCCGTGATTTCCAGGATGCGCTCGCGGGCAAAGGGGGCGAGCCGGACGATCGTCTCTCGGAATGCATCCAGGCCGGCGCTCCGAACCTGATCCGCCGCGCCCTTCGGAATCACGAAGCCAACCTGCCAGTGCCCCTCGCGCGGGATGAGAACGAGGATGCGACCTTGGCTGAACGTGCCCCCCATTTGCGGTCCGTCGTTCGGAAGACGGGAGAGGCGGAACCAGAACACGTCCATCGGCACCCCGATCTCCTCGACCGCAAGGCCGGCCTTCTCGGGTAACACGGATCCCCTTCCGTTCGCGCCGATCACCAGGGATGCTCGAACCTCGAGGGGTCCGCCGGGACCCACGGCGCGCACGCCCACGATCGTTCCCTCTTCCTCGATGAGGTCCGTCACCTCGGTTCGCATCCGGAGCTGATACGTGGGATAGCGCTGGGATTCCGTCGCGATGAAGTTCAGAAAATCCCATTGGGCCATCAGGACGAGGAACCGGCAGTGCGTCGGAAGATTCTTGAAGCTCGCGATGGTGAATTCATCGTCGCCGAAGCGTGCCGTCAGATTGTCCACCCGGCTGTGCGGCAGCTCGAGAAGCCGATCGAGGAGGCCCAGCTCGTACATCACCTCGAGTGTGGAGGGGTGCACGGTGTCCCCCCGGAAATCGCGCAGGAAATCCGGGTGCTTCTCGAGCACCACGACCTTGACGCCCGCGCGCGCCAGGAGGAGTGCCAGCACCATTCCGGCGGGGCCACCACCGGCCACACAGCATTCAACCGACACTCGTTCGCTCATGCTCCCCCTGCGGTCCGGGAATCCGTTCGAGCCTAGAGGAATACCACAGAGCGCGGGATCTGGAACGCTGAGAGGATGCGCGGGCGAACGCGAGCGGGTATGTTCCAGGAATGCGGCCCGACGACATCCTCGAGATGACGCAATGGGACTACTTCTGGGTACCCGGCGACGTACGGGTAACCGACAGACCCGAGCTCCTCTACTACAGCTGCCTCCGAGACGTACCCATGCTGAACGTCGTCACCCGGACCCGCGCGGAGTCCGAGCGCCTTCCGGTCCTGATCGAGGAGGTGTCCCGCACACATGAGAACGTCCGTTCGCGCTGGCTCGTTCGAGATCTGCCCAGCTGGGAGCCGCTCCAGAGGGCTCTGGACGCGGCGGGGTACGCGCCGAAGATCCACACCTTCGCTTCCGCGATCGACGTGAAGGAGTACGAACCCCGATCCGCCGAAGGCATCGTCGTGCGCCAGGTGCTGGACATGCAGACGCTGCGGGACAGCGTCGCCGTCATGGGGCAAGCATTCGGGGGAAGCCGCGCGATGACCGATGAGGAGCTGGCTCGCGACCTCGAGAACTGCACCCAGGGAACGAGGGTGCAGCGATTCGTCGCCTACGACGAGGCAACCATGGAACCGGTCTCGTCCGGAGGGATCACGCTCTTCCCAGCCCTCCGCTTCGGGTTTCTCTGGGCTGGAGGCACCATTCCCGAAGCGAGGGGCCGTGGCGCCTACTCCGCGATTCTCAAGACGCGGATCGATCGGGCTCGTGAGCTTGGCTTCGAGTACGTTGGCCTGTACGCCGTCACGGATACGTCCGGGCCGATCGTCTATCGGCAGGGCTTCCAGCGCTACGGCACGATGACGTACTGGGAGCGGCCGGCTCGCACGGACTGACCGCCGCTAGTGCCAGAACAAGGCCAGCAGGATCTCGAGCACGATGAGGACGATGACCGTGAGCTCTAGAAATTCGGACCGTCGGGACACAGCCTCCGCGTTCAGCATCGAGTAGGTGTCGCGAACGATGCGGACCTTGCGCTCGATTCCAGAGCGCCACGACTCCGCCCGGAAGATTTCGATCGCCGCGCCGTAGATTCGCGCGAGGAAGACGTCATCGGTGACCTTCAGCGAATTCTCGGCACGCTCGACCGCCTCGGTCGCATCTGCCACGCGCGTTTGGATCGCCGCGAGAAGGCGGGTGAACCGGCCGCCACGGAGCGACGGGCGCCGGCGGGCCGCCTCGATCTCGTCATAGATCCGCGGCAGCTCGGCGTCCAGGAGTGAGTCGTAGAAGCGAAGCTCGAGCAGCTGCGCATTCGCGAATTCGAGGACGTACTGGACGTCGGTGTCCTCGCGGACCGACTCCACGATGAGGGCCGCGGACCAGGTCACGACCGCGAGGTCATCCTCGAAGTACGAGAAACGGTGCGACAGGATCTCCGCGCGCGCCTGAGACGAGAGCGGCCGGCCCTCCCCCACGAGAAGCCGCGCGATGTCGCTCTCCGGGAGGGAATCCGGACGAACCGGCCGCCCCGAGGCGGAGTCCTCGATGCGATCGATCCGATACACGATGTACTCCTCGCTGATTCGCGAAAGGTCGGGGCGGACGATCGCTGGTCCCAGACGCTCGAGGAGACGATCGCGACAGCCCTCGAACAAACCCCACGCTCCGCAGGACCCCACGGCGATGCCGAGATCGACGAACTCATCCCAGGACGCGGCGCGCATGTCGACGCGCCCACGGAGCGAGACCACTCCGAAGTCGAAGATGCGGGCGGACATCAGGACGCGTTCCGTCCGGCGACCCACAGTGGCTTCTTCGTTCCAGAGATTGACGGTGATGGGAGGGTTCGGAATCTGGATGGCCTGCGCTTCGCCGCGCACCGGACGGCTGCGATCGGGTGCCGTCGAGCTCAGGAGCTCGTAGGCTTGATCGAGCCTGATCTCGTATCCGACGTCGAAAAGCCGGTAGAGGATCGCTTCGCCGGCGACGCGGGCATTCGGCCGGTGGGCGGCGGTCTGGGTCAACGGAGCGGCGGAGGCCACACTCCGATGGTACGCCTTGCCGCGGTCCGACCGCGTTACTTCGGACGCGGCTCCAGGCTGCGCCCCCAGCGCTCGATGGCCTGCGCCACCTCGCCGAACGAGCGCCCGGCCTCCGTCAGCTCGTAGCTGACGCGGACGGGCGGCCCTGGTTCGACCCGCCGGAGCACGAGCCCTTTGGCCTCCAGCTCCTTGAGCCGGGCGGATAGAACCTTGTCCGCGGGTCCCTGAGCCAGATCCCGTAGCTCCGTGAATCGATAAGGGCCTCCCTGGAGCGAGTTCAAGATCAAGGCGCTCCAGGGCTTACTGAGCACCTCGATGGCCCGCTGGAAGGCCTGGCACTGCGAGTCGACCGTTTTCATGGCGTCAGTTTAGATGCATCCGCTTTCCTTGGTAAAGCTACTTTCTTGAATCCCTCCGTGTCGTTCGCTATCCAAAGGAAAGCAGCGGGCAGCCAGAAAGTCGTCGGACCGCCGGCCCTCGGGGCCTTCGGCCCAGGAACCAAGGAGGGCACACCATGGATACCGGTCTTCTGATCCTGCGTCTCGCCGTGGGCCTCACGCTCGTGGGACACGGCACTCAAAAGCTGTTCGGTTGGTTTGGCGGTTACGGCCTTCAGGGTACGGGTGGATTCCTCGAGCAGCTCGGATTCCAGCCCGGCGCGCGCGCCGCGCTGATGGCAGGCCTCACCGAAGCGGGGGGCGGCGCGCTGCTGACGCTGGGCCTGTTCACGCCACTGGCGGCGACGCTGTTGATCGCGGTCATGCTGGTCGCCATTGTGACCGTTCACCTGTCGAAGGGCTTCTTCGTGTCCAACGGCGGGTATGAGTACCCGCTGATCCTCGCCATCGCGGCGCTCACCTTCGCGATCACGGGCCCGGGTCAGATCTCATTGGATGCGCTCCTGGGTACGGAGCGCGCCGGACTAGCCTGGGGAATCGCGGCCGCTGCTCTTGGAACTCTCGGCGCCGGCGCACAGCTTCTCAGCCGGCGCACCACC
>DATJGP010000215.1:0-3223 GCA_035494915.1 Candidatus Eiseniibacteriota bacterium
CTCATCGTGTCCGAGCGGACCGGAACGACGATCGTCTACAGCCTGAACCTCGCGGCGTACGAGGAAGCGCTCGCGGGGGTGATGTCCCTCCTCAAAGTCGGTCGAAAGGAGAAGTCGCGATGAAGTGGTCCTGGAAGACGGAGCTTCCGCTGCTCCTCGTGATCGCGAGCCTTTGGGTCGCCGCGGTGCTGGCCTGGCCCACGGCGCCGGACCAGATTCCGGTCCACTGGGGGATCGATGGGGAGGTCAACCGCTACGGTGGGAAAGTCGAGGGGCTGCTCGCCATGCCCGCGATCACAACGTTCATCTATCTGGCGATGCTCTTCCTGCCGCGGCTCGACCCGGGGCGGCTCAATTACACGAAGTTCGCGGGTGCGTACACCACCATCCGCGTTTCGGTCATCGCGCTGCTCGCGGTGATCTACGCCGTCGTCCTGCTCTCGGCGCGTGGCATTCAGGTCGACATGAACCACTTCATCGGGCTCACCGTTGGAGCGATGGTCTTCATCATGGGAAACGTGATGGGAAAGCTCCGCCCGAACTGGTTCTTCGGCGTGCGGACTCCGTGGACCCTCTCGAGCAAACGGTCCTGGACGCACACGCATCGCCTCGCGGGCTGGGTCTTCGTGGTGGGCGGCATCGCGCTCATGGTGGCGGGCGTGGTCGGACGTCCCGTAGCCATGATGATCGCATCCATGCTGCTCGGAGCCGGGGTCCTCGTCTCGATCGTCTACTCGTACATCGTCTGGAAGTCGGATCCGGAGCGCGTGCCCCCCGCGGGCACGCTGCCGGCCAACGGGGAGCGGCTCTAGGTCGAACATCGCAGGGTCCGTGAGCCGGGGCGACCGGGGATTGCGCGTTGTGGCTAGAAGGTAATCCCACGCCACCGCATTCCCCGGAGGTCTCATGGGCCGCAACTCCATCGGTCTCTTGATCCTAGCCGTCCTCGTCGTTACGTGCGCCACCCATCCCGCCTCCGCCGGCCCCTTCGGCAAGCTGAAGAAGAAAGCCGAGGACACCGCCAAAACCGTCGACAAGACCGTCGAGCAGACGGGGGACACATCCGAACCGAAGCCCAACAACAACGAGGGTGGAGCGGAGGCGAGCGGAGGGGGTAGCTCCGCGCCGGCCGGCGCAACCGGTGGGGGTTCAGCGGCCGTGTCCTCCGTCTCCACCAAGTTCGATTTCGTCTCCGGCGACAGCGTGATGTTCTACGACAGCTTCACGCAGGACGAGCTGGGCGAGTTCCCGGCGCGCTGGAAGCTCGTCAGTGGAACGTTCGAGGTTGCGGAGTCAGGTGGGACCAAGTGGCTGCGCTGTGTGAGCACGGACGGCCAGGTGCGCATGAAGGTGCCGCCGGTGACGGCCCTGCCGGAGTACTGGACGCTCGAGTTCGACGCCGGCAACCTGACCCACGCGGGCAACACGCTCACGGTGAGCGGGCTCACCGCAAAGGGAGATCCCGTGTGGGAAGCCACCCTCCCGTACTCGGGTTCACACGTGTTCGTCCGGGCGGGGGAGATCACGGCCGACACCCCCTTCGACGGCGACTTCGAGGGAAGCCACCACATCATGTTCATGGCGCGGGGCACGGCCCTGAAGGCGTACGTGGATCGTCAGCGGATGGCGAGCATTCCGGACGTCACCGAGAAGGGAACCGTGACGACCATCGAGTTCCGCCTGTGGTCGACGGAGAAGCCGATGATCGCCAACGTCCGCTTCGCGGAAGGCTGCCGGCCGGCCAAGGACATGCTCGCGGACGGGAAGCTCGTGACCTACGGCATTCACTTCGATACCGGATCGGACGTGGTCCTTCCGGAGTCCGCGCCGGTCCTCAGGCAGATCGCGGCCTACCTCGAATCCAAGCCCGACACCCGGCTCACGATCACCGGCTTCACCGACAACGTGGGGACCTCGGCGTCGAACCTCGACCTCTCGAAACGCAGAGCGGCTTCCGTGGCGACCGTTCTTTCGACCCAGTTCAAGATCGCGGCGGGACGGTTCAAGACCGACGGCAAGGGGGACGGCAACCCCGTGGCGAGCAACGCGACGGCGGAGGGCCGCGCCATGAACCGGCGCGTGGTCTTCGAAAAACAAGCCGATTGAGGCAGCACCTAGCGCCAGCGGTTCGAATGATCCGGCACGAGAAACATTCCATGTGCCCGTGCGAGTGATCCGCTAGGATTCGGGCTCCATGAGCTTGGTCCTTCGCGAGGACGATCTCCGCGGCCCCGAGATCGCCGCGCTGCTTCAAGCCCATCTCGACTTTGCCGCGCTGCACTCGCCGCGCGAGAGCGTTCACGCGCTCGATCTCGACCGCCTTCGCCATCCCGACATCACCTTCTGGACGGTCTGGCTCGATGGGGAGCTTGCTGGGTGTGGAGCGCTTCGGGAGCTATCGCCGGATCACGGCGAGATCAAATCGATGCACACGGCCGCCAAGCATCGGGGGAAGGGGGTCGGCGCGCGGATGGTCGCGCACATGCTCGACGTGGCGAGGAGCCGGGGCTACCGGCGCGTGAGCCTCGAGACGGGCACCATGGATGCATTCGCTCCGGCGCGGGCGCTCTACGGGCGCTTCGGCTTCACCGTCTGTCCCGCGTTCGCGCAGTACCGCGACGACGACCCGCACAGCCTCTGCATGACCCTCGAGCTCGAGGGCTGAAGCCTACTCGGCCGCCAGCCGCGCCACGACGACCGTGACGTTGTCCGGCGCTCCTCCGGAGAGCGTCCGGGAGACGAGATCCCGGCAAGCGTCCTGGCTGGAGTGGGCGCCGGTGAGGCACCGCGCGATCTCTTCGTCCGGGAGGACGGCGTTGAGTCCGTCGGAACACAGGAGGACCGTGTCTCCCGGCTCGAGCTGCAGATGATGTGTCTCCCCGCGGATCCACCCCCCCGAGCCGCCGACCACCTGCGTGAGGCGATGCCGCTCCGGGTGCGTGGCGACGTTCTCCTGCGGGATCACCCCGGCGTCGGCGAGGCGCTGAGCCACGGTGTGATCGCGGGTCAGCTGGGTGAGGGTGCCCCGGTGCAGGCGATACACCCGCGAGTCGCCGACGTGAACGATGAAGAGATCGAGTCCCACGATGTACGCGAGGATGAACGTGGTGCCCATGCCTCGCTTGACGGGATCCTGTGATCCCTCGTCGAGAATGGCGGCGTGCATCCCGGCGAGGTAGGTCCTGGTGCGGTCGAAGAAGTCCTCGATCTCGCGCTCGCGCGT
>DATJGP010000216.1:0-8978 GCA_035494915.1 Candidatus Eiseniibacteriota bacterium
GTAGGTCCACGCGTCGAACTGCGTCCAGCCCTCGTCCATGAGCCAAGAACGGAGGCTCGCGAGAAGCGCGCGATGCTGCGCCCCTCCGAACCCGGGTCCAGGGGCGTCGAGATGCGGCCGCATGACGCGGAGATCAGGGGCCACCTCGATCAGCTCGAGCATGGGCGCGCCCTCGTGCTGGACAGGCTCTTCGACGAAGAGGACGGGCCGCCGCCGCGCGATTCGCGTCATCACGTGATGCGGACGCTGGAACGCGGAGTTCCATCGAAGATGGCTGAAGACGACGAGGGGAATGCGGTCCATGGTCATCGGTCTCCGGTGCGGTTGAGTTGGAGGTTAGAAAGGCGGTCCAGCGTCAGACTGGCCGGCCAGATTTGCAGGTTGTATGCCATGGGTTTGACGCGCCAAATCCGCGTGGCCACAGGGCGGACGCCGTGGCCCGGAATCGTTGCCGCGGAAGCAGTTACAAAACGGTGGGCGGTCTTACATCGAACGAGTATCATCCCCCGCCATGCCCTTCGAGCCACTGCCGGTCGAGCGCCTCTACCTGGCGCACGAGCTGAGCGAGCCCATCTTCGGCGACACGTCGGACGACGTCTTCTTCGCGCGGCGCGCGGACGGCAAGCGGAGCATCGTGCGCCAGCGCCTCGGAAGCGGCCTCGCCGAGATCGTGACGGCCGAGCCGCGCCCCATGGGCGGCGTTGGATATGGCGGCGGCGTCTTCACCGTCCGGGGCACGATGCTCGTCTACGCGGGAAGCGACGGACGACTCTACGCGGTCGATCTTCCCTCGGGCGTCCAGCGGGCCCTGACGCCCACGTTCGAGGGCGTGGCCGCGCCGGTCATCTCACCGTGCGGACGCGCGGTCGCCTTCCTCGCGGAGCAGGACGGGCATTGCAACGTGATGCTCGCCGACCTGAAGGGCAAGGCCGGACCCATCCAGCTCACCGACGATCCCTGGTACGCGTTCAATCCCGCGTTCTCGCCAGACGGCACGAAGATCGCGTGGCAAGAGTGGGACCGGCTCGACATGCCGTGGGATCAGTCGCGAATCGTCATCGCGACGTTCGCCAAGGCGATCCCGGCGTCATCGACCCTCTTCCAGGCGGCGCCGGTCACCGTGGTGGCGACGATCCGGAAGGAGAACGCGAGCTTCGCGGCGCCGCAGTGGAGTCCCGACGGGAAGCGCTTCACCTACCAGAGCGACGTCTCCGGCTGGCGATCCCTGTGGATCGCCGACGCGGAGGGTGCGAACGCCACGCGCGTGGACGCGGGCGAAGGCGAGATCGGCCTCGCGGACTGGCTCCCGGCGCGTTCCGGTTATCGCTGGAGCGACGACGGCACGGCGATCTACGCGGTTCGAAGCCGGAGGAGCCAGGACGCGCTGCTCCGGATCGATCCCTCGTCGCGCGCGACCGAGGAGATTTCGTCGGCATACACGGACATCCAGGGGCTCCAGATCCGCGGACACTCGCTCGTGTACACGGCGACCAATCCGTCGACGCCCCAGGTGCTCGTGACCCGGATCGCCCAGGGCTCGCGTCCCGGCGATGAGGTCGCTCGCGCTTCGAGCGCGGTCGGCCTCATCGACAAAGCGTCACTCACGAAGCCCGAGGTGATCTCCTGGAAGAGCGCCGGTGGCGCGACCGCGTGGGGCATCTACTACCCACCCGCGGGTCCCGACGCCACCAAAGGGTCGCGTCCCTTGATCGTGTACATGCACGGCGGGCCCACGTCGCAGGTGCCCTTCTCCTGGCAGGCGCAGGCGCAGTACTACGCCACGCGCGGCTGGCATTACCTGATCGTGAATTATCGCGGCGGCACGGGCTACGGGCGCATGTACCAGGATCAGCTCCGGGATTCCTGGGGCGTCGTGGATCGAGAGGACGCGCGAAGCGGCGCGGAGCACATCGTGAAGTCGCACGGCGCCGATCGGAGCCGCGTCGTGATCACGGGCGGGAGCGCGGGTGGGTACGCCACTCTCTGGGCGCTCACGCAGGAGCCCGATTTCTGGACGGCGGGCATCGCGCTCTTCCCGCTCGCCCACATCTATGACGCGGTGGTCGGCGCGCACCGCTTCGAGCGGTACTACGAGGAGGGGCTGTTCGGGCGCCTCCCGGAGGCTGGCGCCGTGTGGATGGATCGCTCCCCGATGACCCACGTGGACCGCGTGAAGGCGCCGCTCCTCCTCTTCCACGGCACCGCCGACAAGGCCGTCCCCTACCAGCAGTCGGTGGATTTCGCGGATGCGCTTCGACGCCGCGGGGGCGTCGTCGATCTGGTCAGCTACGAAGGAGAGGGACACGGGTTCGCCAAGGAAGCGAACCGGCGCGACATGATGGAACGCATGGATCGATTCCTGGAGAAGTACGTCATCTGCCTGCAGCGCTGAGCTAGAGAAGCTCCCGCCGCTCCACGAGACCGCCCGCGAAGCGCCCCGGATCGAGCGCCGTCGTGTCCATCGAGGACGCGCGACCCTCCGAGAGGATTTCCGCCGCGAGAAGCCCAAGCGCCGGCGCGTGCATGACGCCGTGTCCCGAGGATCCGTTCGCGAGGATCAGGTTCGCGCAGCCCGGGGCCGCGCCGAGGAGCGCGTGCCCGTCGGGTGACATCTCGTAGAGCCCGGCCCACGCGATGCCACCCTCGAAGTCCGCGTCGCGGAGCGTGGGAATGCGCTCGCGCGCGATCCGCGTCACGCTCGAGACCCAGGCGGGATCGACCTTCGTGCTCGTCGGGTCGTCGGGATCGCCCGGCGTGGGCATGAGCGCCAGCACGCGCCCGTCGCGCACGCGCGCGTGGAAGCCGTCGTCGACCCAGATGGTCATCGGCATGGTCTCGGGAAGCCCATCGAACGGCGCGCTCGCCAGGGCCTGCCGCCTCAGCGGCTCGACCGGCACGATGACATCCGCGAGCGCGGCCACGCCTCCAGCCCACGCTCCGGCCGCGTTCACGACCGCATCCACAGGAAGCCAGTCGCGGCCGACCTGCACCGCCTCGACCCCGCGATCGCCGCGGCGCAATCCCGTCACTTCCGCGTTCCACTTGACGGTGACACCGAGCCGTTTGGCCGCGCGCAGATAACCGTCGAGAATCGCGAGCGGACGCAGGAATCCATCGCTCCGCGCGAACGTGCCGCCCAGGAGTCCCTCGGGATTCACGGCGGGATTCAGCGCGGCGGCTTCGAGCGCGTCGATCTCACGCGCGTCGAGGAATCCGTTGCGACGCTGGACGGCGAGCGCCGCGCGGAGCGCTTCCAGATCCTGCCCGCGGCGCGCGAGCCAGAGATAGCCCGCGGCGACGAGGCCCGGATCGACGCCCGTCTCGTCCCGGAACGTGGAGAGCCGCTCCCGCGCGAGGAGTGAGAGCCGCACGTTGGCGTCGGACGCGAACTGCGCGCGAAAACCGCCGGTCGCCCTCCCCGTGCTCCCCTCGCCCGGCCCCGCCGCACGATCCAGCACGAGCACGTCGCGCCAGCCGCGGCGCGCCAGGTGGTACGCCACGCTCGCGCCGACGACGCCGGCGCCGATGACGGCGACCGACGCGCGCCTCATGCCGTGAAGACGTGCTCCGGGTGCCGGAATGCCTTGAACTCGAGCGCGTTGCCGCTCGGATCGAGGAGGAACATCGTGGCCTGCTCGCCGGGCTGACCCTCGTAGCGGATCCGCGGCTCGACGATGAACAGGAGTCCCGCCCCGCGAATCCGGTCGGCGAGTGCGTGGAACTCATCCCAGCCGAGGATCGCCCCGAAGTGCGGCATCGGAACCTGGATGTTCTCGACCTTCCCCGTCGGCGCGGTGGCCGAGACGGGGCCGGTCGTGTGGCAGGAGATCTGGTTGCCGAAGAAATCGAAGTCGACCCACGTCTCCGTGCTTCGCCCTTCGCGGCACCCGAGCACGTGGCCGTAGAAGCGGCGCGTCGACTCCAGATCGAGGACGTGGAATGCGAAGTGGAACGGCCGGAGCGCCGTCGCGGCCGTCTTGCTCATTGGGCTTGAGGCCTCGGCGCGTCCCACTCGCCCGGGGCCGGGATGTCGATCGTCGGGCCCTTCGCCATGCCGTTCGGCGGAACGCTGGCCGGGACCTTGTGCACGACGGGCGCCAGGCTCTTCAAGTACGCGATGAGGGAGCTCATGTCGTCCGGCGTGAGGCGCGCCGTGTTGGGCCACGGCATGGGCGGGAGGACCGGGGTTCCGTCCTTCTTCACTCCCGAGCGGAGGGCGCGCTCGATCTCCACATTGGTCCAGCTTCCAAGACCCGTCTCGATGTCGGGCGTCAGGTTCGCCGCGTAGGACACGCCCCACGGCCCGCGCCACCCGACTTCGCTGCCCGAGAGCTGCCGCTTGGAATCGGGCGCGCCGTAGAACGTGCCGGGCGTATGACAGTCCATGCACCCTCCGACCGCGGCCAGGTACTCGCCGCGCTGGAGCGGCGTCATCGTCACCGGCTTCGTATCCTCGGCCGCCTGTTTCGCAGCCGGAGTGGTGCACGACGCGGCCGTGACGAGCACGAGCGCGAGGCAGCCGAGCAAGAGCGGACGACCATTCATCGATGTCCTCCCGCAGTGGATTGCGCGCCCGAGCCGGGCGCGATGCGAACCGGAACGTCCAGAGCCACCCACAGGACCAGAGCGAGCACCACCGCCACGGCCACGCCGCGGATCAGCGCGTCGCCGCGCCGGATGGCGAGGTGCGCGCCACAATATCCTCCCAGGAGCTGCGCCCCCGCCATCGGAATCGCGAGCCCCCAGAGGATCATGCCGCCCCGCGCAAAGAAGAGGAGGGCGGCCACGTTCGAGGCGAAATTGAGCACCTTGGCGTTCGCGGTGGCGCGTGTGAGCGGGAGATGGAGGAGCGCGGCGTAGCCCGCGATGATGAACGTCCCCGCGCCGGGGCCGAAGAAGCCGTCGTAGAGCCCGATCGCGAGCGCGAAGGCGGCCACCGCGAATCCAAGCTTCGGCGTGGGACCGATCCGCTCCTTGGGGCGAAGCCGTCCGCTCGCGAAGACGAATCCCACCACCACGAGCAGCACGAGCACGATCGGGCGAAGCACCCCGGGCTTGAGATGGAGTGCGAGGGTCGCCCCGAGCGCGGAGCCGAGGAAGCCGATCGGGAACGCGATGGAGGCGAGCTTCCAATCCACGAGGCCCTCCCGCGCGTAGCGGAAGATCGCGGCGAAGGATCCGAACGACGACTGCCCCTTGTTCGTTCCAAGCGCCTGGTGCGGAGAGAGCCCGGCCGCGAGGAGCGCGGGCACGGTGATGAGCCCGCCGCCGCCCGCGATGGCGTCGACGGTGCCGCCGCAGAAAGCCGCGAGGCAGAGGAGCGCGAGATGCAGGGGAGGCAGACCATGGATCATGTCGAGGCGCGGAAGCGAGCCATGCGCGCGATTATGCACAGGGGCGGGCGCGAGGCAAGCGGCGTGGTATCCTCCCGCCGTGAGCCTTCGCGCCGCCATCGTCGATGCCTTCACCCGCACGCCGGGCATGGGCAACCGCGCCGGAATCGTGCCCGATGCGGCCAAGCTCGACGAGCCCGCGATGCAGCGGCTCGCAGCGGCCGTGGCGGCGTCCGAGACGGCGTTCATGCTCGAGCCGCCCGAGGGTGCGACCCACCACATGCGCTACTTCACACCCGCCGCCGAGATCGCGTTCTGCGGCCACGCGACGGTCGCGACATTCCATTGGCTCGTCGAGACCGGTGCTACGAAGCCGGGCCAGCACATGCTCCACTGCCCCGCTGGCCGCGTGCCGATCGAGGTGGAAGCGGCTGATGGCGGCGGCGTCCGCGTCTGGATGGGCACGCCGCTCTATCCGTGGGAGCCGTCGCCGATCGCGGGCGCGAGCTTGATGGGACTCCTCGGTGGAACTCAGGCGATGCGCGACTCGGCGCTCCCGTTGGAGCGCGCGGGCAAGAACGTCTACGTGGCCCTCTCGAAGCGCGCGGACCTCGCCGCGCTGCAGCCTCGCTGGGACGACCTCGTCGCCGAGGGAGGACGCCACGGCATCGGCGGCTTCTACGTGTTCACGCGCGATGCGGCGGAGCCGGGAAGTATCACCCAGGGGCGCTACTTCGCGCCCGCGTTCGGCATTCGCGAGGATCCCGCGACGGGCTCCGCGAGCGGGCCTCTGGCTGAGTACCTCGCCCGCCACGGTGTGCTCGCGCTGAATGGCGGGTCCATTCGCGTTCGCGCCGAGCAGGGGGACGCGATGGGCAAGCCGGGACGGCTCGATCTCGAGGTTTCGGGATCGGCGGGCAAGGTGGAGTCCGTTCGCGTCGGCGGCATGGCCGTGACCGTGCTCGAGGGATCGCTCAAGGTCTAGCGTCGCGAGGGACCGCGCTCAGCCGAGGGGCGTCCCCACGAATCGAAGTCCCGCCGCGGCAATGTCCCGCTCCCGCGTCGATCGTCGCTCGATCCGCAGCACCGCCTCCGCCGCCTCCCGTGCCCCCGCAACGTCCCTGAGCTCGTCCCAGACGTAGCGATAGAGATACGGCGCTTCCTCGACCAGCGTGAGGTCGAGCCGCGCGCGCGCGACGGCGAGAATCGTGTGGCCCGTCGGGAGCGGCGGATCGGTGGCATGCTCCCGCCGCCACCGGCCGAGCGGATTCCCGTCCTCCTCGGTCCCCGCGCCGGAATGAAGCAGCCCCCCGGCCCCGAGAACGGTCCTGAGATCGTAGAACCAGCGCGCCGTCGGAAGATTCACCCGGTCGTACGCGAACTCCTCCGCGACCACGCGCCCTCCCGGCGCGAGCGCCTGGATCGCGCGACCCAGCGCGTCGTCGAGCGGGGCCATGTGGTGGAGCGAGCGCGTGAAGAGCACGACGTCGAACGCGCCGTCCCCGTCGAAGTGGAGGAAGTCCCGCTCGATCCAGCGCACAGCGTCACCGCGCGCGGGTGCGTCCAAGCTCTCGTCGAGCGCGGTCACGTCGTAGCCTTGGCTCGCAAGCGCGAGCGAAACAGCGCCATCCCCGGCCCCGACCTCGAGGATCCGGGAGGGGGCGGGCGGCAGCACACGCTCGAGAAACGCGAGCGTCTCTCGAGTGGGGAGCGTCACCGAGCGTCCTTCCCTTCTCGCATGAGCACGGGCGAAGCGGGGAGGAGGTCGAGCGAGATCGTGCGCCCGGAGCGGTCCACCTGGCCGAACTGGAGCACCCCGGTCGGGCAGCGTTCGACGCAGGCCGAGCAGCGCACGCATTCGGGATCCTGCATGGGCGCCCCCTTGTTGGCGAAGCTCATGATGTCGATGCCTTGATGGCAGACGGACGTACACACGTTGCAGGAGATGCACTTCTTCTTGTCGGGCACGATCGCGAAGCGGCTGAATCGTGCATAGATGTGCATGAGCGCCGCGAGCGGGCAGAAGAACCGGCACCAGACTCGCCCCGAGAACCAGAAGTAGAGCCCGTAGCCGACCACGCCGGCCAGGAACACGTCGACGAGCCACTTGTACGGCTCCTTGAGCCATGGATCGAACACCCGGTCGATCGCGTTCCCGTCCGGCAGGATCCATCCCACGATCCTCGCGATGAGGATGAGGAACGCGATGAGGAGCACGATCTGCCCCGCCATGTTGAGGCGGTTCCATCCGGGGCCGTGGGGCATCTTGTGACGGTGCGTGTCTCCCAGAGTCTCGGCGAGCGCGCCGCAGGAGCAGATCCAGCCGCAGTAGAAGCCCTTCCCGAAGTAGTAGATCCCGAGCGGTATCAGGACGAACGTCTGGACGAACCCGATCGCGATCCACGCCCAGAGCGGGTCGTGGGTGAAGATGTTGTAGACGTTGAGCGGCCACGCGAGGATGAGTCCGTACGCCCGCCAGTATTCCCGGCCGTGTCCGTAGGTCACCTGGGGGAAGAGCGCGTCCGCCAGCGCGCGCGGCAGGAGGCCATGCGCCCCCATCCACGGCAGGATGATCTCGGGTAGGAGGAAGAGCGGGAGCACCTGAACCGCGATGAGAGTCCAGGTCTGCACCGCCACGTAGGGCGTCCGCCGACGCTGAATGCGCCGGATACCGAATACGAGCACGATCAGCGAGTAGGCGAGCGTGTACCAGAACGCCGGACCCGAGGCGCTGATCGCGACGATGCCGGTGAGCGTCGATGGATCCGCCGCATCCCGCGCGATCGCGCCGCCGGCGTCGTGCAGGAGGTCCGGGAGATTGAACGGAAACCAGTGGCGCGCGCTCCAGAACGCGGACATCGAACCGCCCGACTTCCAGTTGTAGAGCCAGGAGCAGAAGAGCACGAACGCGGCGAGGGCGGCCCAGCCCATGGGTCGGATCTCTCCCGCGATCCGGATCCCGGATCGCCGGAAGAAATCCAGCGGCGCCTCGCGGCCGATCATCTCGAACACCGCGTCGTTCGGGATCTCCTCGGTCCCGCCGCGTGTGTCGAGCACCACGGTCTTGTCCCGGATCTCGCGCACCTTGGTGTCGAGGAGGAGCCGGATGCTTCCATCTCGCGTGAGGCGCTCCAGCCCCTCGCGGTTGTCCGGCTTGGGACGCGTGAGCTCCGGCTTTCGGTGCGCCAGCGTGACGCGCGCACCCGATTGCGCGAGCGCGACTGCGGTTTCGACGGCGGTATCGCCGCCTCCCACCACGAGCACATCCATCTGGGCGAAATCGTTGGGGTCGTGGAGCCGGTGGTACACCCGGTCCATGTCCTCCCCCGGCACGCCGAGCGCGCGGTAGCTCCCGCTTCGCCCGATGGCCACGATCACGCGCCGTGCGCGCAGAGGCTCGCCGTTCCCGCCATGAACGCGAATCTCTCCGCTGGCGCGCTCCAGGCGGTCGACGTCGAAGGGTTGGGCTTCGATGCCGGCTGCCTTGGCCTGGCTCCGGAGCTCCTCGACCAGCGGCTCCTTCACCGTGGCCGTGACCTGGAGCGTCCCCGCGGGCTTCATCGCGCGGGGATAGGTGTAGATCGGCTTGGCTTTCGGGAAGTCGACGATCGTGGAGAAGGGCTCGCGCGCTTCGAGGAGCTTGTA
>DATJGP010000217.1:0-7114 GCA_035494915.1 Candidatus Eiseniibacteriota bacterium
TGCGGCTCGCCGAGGAGCGCTCCGGCGATCCCGCGGCGCTCGCGCTGGAGCTCGAGAGCTGCCGCGTCGCGCTCGAGGAGGCGCGCGAACGAAGGCCGCGGCCGCATCGCGACGACAAGATCCTGACCGCCTGGAACGGTCTCATGGCGGCCTCGCTCGCCAAGGCGGCGCGCGCCCTCGACCGCCCCGCGTACGCGGCGATGGCGGCGCGCGCGCTCGATTTCGTGAAGACGCGGCTCGTCCGTGAGGACGGCCGGCTGCTCGCGCGCTACAGGGACGGTGAAGCGGCGCACCCGGGCTATCTCGACGACTACGCGTTCGTTCTCCGGGCGCGCCTCGAGCTCTTCGAATCCACCTCCGATCCCACCCACCTCGAGGACGCGCTCGCGCTCGCACGCGAGCTGGACCGCCTCTTCTGGGACGAGACCCAGGAGGGCTTCTTCTTCACGGGCCAGGACGCGGAGCCGCTCCTCGCGCGCACCAAGGAGTCCTACGACGGCGCGGTCCCGTCGGGGAACTCGGTCGCGGCCTTGGCCCTGATCCGGCTCTCGAAGATGACGGGAGATCCGTGGGGTGAGGCGCGCGGGCGCTCCGTCCTGGATGCCTTCGCCGGATCGATCGCGTCGCATCCGGCGGGACACACGTTCCTTCTGGGGGCGCTCGATCTGGCGGTCGGCCCCACGCAGGAGATCGTGATCACGGGAGCGCTGGGAGATGCCGAAGCCGACGCCATGGTGCGCGACGTAGGCCGGCGCTTCCTCCCGCGAGCCGTGCTCCTCCGGGCGACTCCGGAAGCGATCGGGGATCTGGGCCGATTGGTCCCGGCCTTGGCGGCGTTTCCGCCGGTCGAAAAAACCGGTACCGCGTACGTTTGCGAGGAGTATCATTGCAGTGTGCCGCGTAGGACGGCACAAGAGCTGGCTGCCGCGCTCAAACCCGCTGGTCCCGCCGCTTCTTAATCCCTGCGTCCCGCCCAGGTCCAAAGTGCCTGGCCGGTTCAGGTAGGTCTACGTATTGCGGCCAGACTTCCGGTGCGGTTCGATAAGTCGGTGGAATTCGGAGCGTTCCTATCCCAGGCATCCGGGGGATCGCCCCGGCCTTCCTGTTCCCAGTAGCCGAGGTATCCCGTGCGAGTCCCCAGCACGGTTGAGTCTAAAACCTGGATCCATCAGGCGAGCGTCCTCCGCGAGGCCGCCCTGGCCATCGCACGAGGAAGCAGCGATGCTGCGCTCTACGAGCTGCTCGTCCGGCGGATTGCGCAGCTGGACGGGTTCAAGGTCGGCCAGGCTTACCTGACGTCGATCGGTGCCGGCCGCCCCGTCTGGTGCGCCGGTTGGTATTCCGGCCCCCGTGCGGAGCGGTTCGTGGACAAGAGCCGGCGTCTGGGCCAGGCGAGCGCAGTCTCGCTTCCCATGTCGGCCGCCGCCGACCGAGGCGTCCATGTCTTGAATCCGC
This sequence comes from Candidatus Eiseniibacteriota bacterium, assembly GCA_035494915.1. GTDB lineage: Bacteria > Eisenbacteria > RBG-16-71-46 > SZUA-252 > SZUA-252 > WS-9. Next base: position 1,456 of record DATJGP010000217.1, read on the forward strand.
CCCTCCCGTTCCGTGACGAGGCGAGGAAGGAGGAGGCGGATCGTGCGGGGCTCTGCGCGGGATTCGCCGTGCCCATCGTGGTCGGCGGGAGCGTCTCCGCGGTCCTCGAATTCTACCGATCGGAGCCCATCCTCCCCCAAGACCCCTCTCTTCTCGTGGCCGAGGCGCTCGCGGCACATGTCGGCACCGCCATCGCCCTCCAGACCACCAAGGCGCAATTCGAGGAGCTCCGAGCCCGAGCGCGCTCCCAGGCTGAAGGGATCCACTGGTCGAAGAGCGACCCGAATGACTTCGGGGCCATCACTGCGAGCATTCATGGCGAGACGCCGATGCTCCGGATGGTCCGAGGCTCCCTCGATGCTCTGAGGTCGGCCATTCGCCTCGACGCCGTGGCGGCCTATGGAATCCGGCCGGCCGGCACGCCGAACCGGATCGCGGCGAGCGTCCGAGACGGACTGCACCTACCGGATGGCGACACCGAGATCGCGCGAACGATCATCCAGTGCGGATGCACCAGCGAAGGCGACGAGCGCGACGAAGCACTGCGGTCTGTTTTCGGGATCCGCCTGGTCGTGGAGCAAGAGGTGGTGGGCGCCCTGGTGGTGTTCCACCGCACCCACGAGTCCATCACGCTCCATAGGCAGCGGCTGCTTCAGATCACGGCCGATCGCATCGCTCGACGTGTGGCTCGCGCGCAGGCTATCGAGCGGACGTGGCGCGACCAGAAGCATCTCGAGGAACTGTCCCAGAGGCTCGTCCAGGCCCACGAGAGCGAACGGAAGGCGATCTCGCGCGATCTCCACGACGAGGTGGGACAGGTCATCGCCGCACTCAAGTACTCGCTGGACACGTCCGGAGACCGTTCCGAGTCGCTGCGGGCGGCCCTGGGCTCCCTGATGGAGCAGGTCCGAACCATCGCGCAGCGATTCAGGCCACCCATGATCGACGACATGGGGCTCGCGGCGACGCTCGACTGGCACCTGAAGCAGTTTTCGCAACAGACCGGTGTCCGCGTGCGGTTCCGTCGGGTAGGCATCTCCAGGCGGTACCACCCGGATCTAGAGATCACGCTCTACCGCATCGTGCAGGAGGCGCTCACGAACGTGGCGCGCCACGCGAACGTCCCGGAGGTGCGGGTGACGTTTTGTACGGGTCCCGGACAGATCGGAGTGCGGGTCCGGGACCATGGCGCCGGTTTTGACCCCGAGCGGATCCCTTCCAGATCCATGGGCATCACCGGCATGAAGGAGCGGCTCCGTCCGTTTCGTGGGCATCTCACCGTTCACTCCAGGCGCGGACGCGGGACCTCCGTCACCGCGACCGTTCCATTCAACCCAGAGGCTCGAATCATGAATGAACCCATCACGGTCGTCCTTGCCGACGACCATCGGATCCTGCGCGATGCGCTCAAATCACTGCTCGAGGGCGCGTCCTTCCAGGTGGCCGGGGAAGCCGGCGACGGACTCGAAGCGGTGAGCGTGGTCGAGCGCTTGAAGCCCCACGTGCTCCTGCTCGACGTGTCGATGCCGGGGCTCGGAGGTGTCGATGTCGTGAAGCAGGTGACCAAGCGCTCGCCACGAACGCAGGTGCTCATGCTGTCCATGTACGCGAACGACGCGTTCGTGAACGGCGCGATGAAGAACGGCGCCGCGGGCTACGTCCTGAAAGACGCGGCCGGCGAGGATCTCCTCCACGCGATTCGCGAGGTCGCGGAGGGGCGCCGCTACTTGAGCCGGCCGGTGGAGGAGAGCGGCGCGGCCGATCGGGAGATGACCGACGCCTACGACTCGCTCACGATGCGCGAACGGGAAGTGCTGCACCTCGCGGCCGAAGGACTCACCAGCGCGCAGATCGCCGACCGTCTCTCGATCAGCCCGCGCACGGCGGAGACGCACCGCGCGAATTCGCTCCGGAAGCTCAACATCCGGGGCCAGACGGAGCTGGTGCGCTACGCGATCGGCCGGGGCATCTTGCCAGCGCCGATCTGACGGCGCCGGGCGCGCTTCGGCGCGCTCGAGCGCTCGGTGTCGAGGATTTGCTGTTTCGTGGGAAGGCCGTAGGCATACCCGCCGAGCCCGCCGCCTTCCCGAACCACTCGGTGGCAGGGAATGAGGATGGCCACCGGGTTCGTCGCGCAGGCCCGCCCCACCGCGCGTGCCGCGCGAGGTTTGCCGATCGCTCGCGCCACCTCGCGATACGTCTTCGTTTCTCCATAGGGAATGGCGCGCAGCGCCTCCCACACCTTCCACTGGAACGCGGTTCCCCGCACGTCGAGCGGCAGCTCGATCCGGGGCTCACCTCCGCGCAGATGCCGCGCGATGCGCTCGATCCAGTCGGAGAGCCCGGTCTGGTCGCAGCGTAGCGTGGCCTCCGGGAACTCGCGCTTCAAGGCGCGCTCCATCGTCTCCGCGGGCTCCCCGATCCGGACGCTGCACACGCCCTTCTCGGTGGCGGCCACGAGCACGCGCCCGATCGGAGTCCTCGCGATCGCGTACCGAATGACCGCCCCCTTGCCCCCGGCGCGGTAGGCGCCCGGAGTCATGCCGAGCCGCGCGTTGCTGCGCTCATACAGCCTGCTGCTCGATCCGTAGCCCGCTTCGTAGAGCGCCATGGTGACCGGTTCCTTTCCCTGGAGTCGCTGCTTGAGGCGGCCGAGGCGGAGCGCCTCGGCGTACTGGCGAGGGGACACTCCCGTCGCGCGCTTGAACGTGCGCTGGAGATGATGCGGGCTCAGATTCATCTGTCGCGCGAGATCGGAGAGCGTGACGCGCTCGTCCCGGTTCTCGTCGAGATAACGACACACCCGCGGCACGAGGTCCGCCGCGCGATCGGGACGCCGGTCCTCGCGCGGCCGGCACCGCTTGCACGCGCGGAATCCAGCCCGCTCGGCGTCGTCCGGCTTCGGATAGAAGCGGACGTTCTCGGGGCGCGGATGGCGCGCCGGGCAGGATGGGCGGCAGTAGATCCCGGTCGTCAGGACCGCCGTCACGAAGGTCCCGTCCCGGCTCGCGTCCCTTGCCAGGACCGCTTGCCAGCGCTGTTCGTCGATTGCGTTCATGCGGAGAGACTACGAGGGACCGGCCTTTGGCTGCTATCCGATCCTTGTGGTCGATGTTTTTGGGCCGGCGTGGGGAGGATGTGAGGGTCCGGGACAGCGCGTCCCGGCGCTCGCTATCGGACCCCTACAGTGGCTTGGTTGGCGCCGGGCGTGCATTATCCCGGACCCTCGCATCCTCCCCACGCCTACCGAGTAACCAGGGGCCACACGGCTCGGTCGCATACGAACGGGAAACGTGCCGTTCAGACCTTAGGGCGGTAGCGGGCCGCGTAGACCCCGAGGCAGTGGTCCTGGACCACACGGATTCCGGCGGCTTCGAGCCGCGCCGCGGCGGCATCGTTCCGGATCCCTGTTTGCATCCAGACGACGCCAGGACGCCGGGGTTCGGGGAGTGCCAGGATCTCGTCGGCGTGGGCGCCGATGGCATCGGGCCGCCGGAAGAGGTCCACGATGTCCACGCGTTCGGGAACATCGCCGATGGCCTGATAGGCCCGCTCGCCGAGAGCGCTCGTGAGCGTGGGGTGGACGGGGATGATCCGGATGCCGCGCTCCTGAAGCATCTTGGGAATGGAGTAGGCGGGGGCGTGCGGGTCCGATCCGTCCTTGACCCCGATTACGGCCACGACGCCGGCAGCGCGCACGATCGCGGCAAGCTCTTCTTCGTTCTCGACAGTCATGCTGAGATCGTACGCGCCCCCCAAGGCGGCGACAAGCGCGGTGCTACCACCCGACGTCCGACCCGATGTCTCGAGCTACCCCCGAGTACCCATGAGGTAGGGGGAGGGTCAGGGACGACCGGAGCGAACCCCGCGAGCTTCGCGCGAAGCGCGAAGCCATGCGATGAGAGCGGAGGTCGTCCCTGACCCTCCCCCGGCCCATCGATCCTCGGGTGATTCAGCGCGGCGACGTGGGCGGCGAAGGCGGAGGAGCCTCCCCGCGGGCAGTCCGTAGCCAGGCACGGGCCTGGACGTGCTGCGGATAGATCTGGACCGCGGTTTCCCAGTCCTGGATCGCGGCCGCGTTCTGGCCCCGGACCCATTCGATGGCGCCCCTCGTGTAGTAGAGCTCCGCTTCCTCATCCGGGCTGGAGCGCTTCGTCTTCATGATGGCGATCGACTTGTCGATCGCTTGTTGCGCCTGTTCGTACCGCTTGGTGTTGTAGTAGGTCGTCGCCAGTCCTTGCCATGAGACGATGTTGTCGAACTTCGCGGCCATTCCGTAGAGGCGTTCCGCGTCGGCGTAGCGTTGCTGATTGAGGCGGACCTGCGCCAGGTTGTTGAGGGCGCGGAAGTCGTGACTGTGCTTGGTCGTGTAGGTCCACAGGGCCTCGCCACCGCTCCACACCTCCTGGTATTGCCGGGTCCGTGCCGCGAAGAACACGAGCGGGATCGCGGTGAGCGCGGCCAACGTGACCGTGCGGCCGGGCTCGGCTTTCACCCGGCCCGCGATCCATACGAGCCCCGCGGCCAGGATCCAGCAGAATCCCAAGGACGGGGCGTAGAGATAGCGGTCGGCCATGTACGTGATGAGCGGGAACGCGAGGGCGGGAATCAGGAGCGCGAAGGTCCACGCCGTGCCGAGCGCGAGGGCGCGCATCCGGCGTCTGTAAGCGAGCCAGAAGATCGCGGGCAGGATCAGGACCCCCGCCAGATCCAGCGGACTCAGCGAGGGAGGATCGTAGATCGGCCGCCCTTCGGGGATGCCCGTCAGGAGCCCCAGGTACATCCACACCGCGTGCCCCTTGACCATGAGGTACTGGAGCGGCTGGTGCGCGTACGGCTGCTCCGATTTCACCTGCACCCGATTGTTCTCGATCACGAGCCAGATCGCGAGGAGGCCGTAGGGAATCTTCGTCACGATGGCGCGCTTCCAGTCGAACGGGCGTCCCTGGCGATCGCGCATGAAGTCGAGCACGAGCAGGAAGAGCGGGAGCGCGACGATGGACATCTTGGACCAGAGTCCGAGCAGGAAGGTGACGATGGACACGACATACCACACCATCCGCAGCTTCCGTCCCTGTGTCGCCTCGTCGTACCGGATCAGTGTGAGGAGGAGGAAGACGGTCGAAAGGAGGTCCTTCCGGATCGAGACCCACGCCACCGCTTCCACGTGCGAGGGGTGGACCGCGTAGAGGAGCGCCGCGACCACGCCGAGCGCGAGGCTCCCGAAGAGCCGCCGCACCACGAAGAACGCGAGCACCGCGTTGAGCGCCGCCAGGAGCACCGACTGGAGATGGAACCCGAACGGGTTCAGCCCCCAGAGCGAGTAGTCCACCATGTACGAGACCATGTGGAGCGGGAGGTAATTCGAGAAGTACGGTGTGGTGAACGCGAACTTGACGTTCTCCATCGTCAGCCCGCGGATCCAGGGATTGTCGGTGACGTACGTGGGATCGTCCCAGCTCGTCAGGAAGCCGAAGTGGAGCGAGGGCTGGTGAACGAGGAAGGCGACCGCGAAGATCGCAATCGAAGCCAGGGCGAGCTGAAGAGGCGTGCCGGGGAACCGGGGCCGCGTCGCGGCGCCGGCGGGGCGTCCGGCCTTCGCATCCTTCTTCGCGCGCTCCCGGCGCGCCGATCTCGAGGTCGTGGCCGCCATGATCAG
>DATJGP010000218.1:0-3222 GCA_035494915.1 Candidatus Eiseniibacteriota bacterium
TCCCGTTACCGGCGGTGGGCCGAACTGGTCGAACAGCCACCCGCCGAGGAGTGCTCCCACCACTCCGAGCGCGACGTTTATCGCCACGCTCTCGCCAGCTTTGTTCACGATCTTGCTCGCCACGAAGCCGACGATCAGACCGAGCACGACCCAAGCAAGAATCGACATGTACATATTCCGACCTCCTTCATCCGAAAGCCACCGTCATCCGAAAGCCACCGTCGGGCTCAGCTGCGAGCGGCGGTATCGTGGAAGGTCGAGCTGGCAACCTCGTAGACCTGCACTTCCGGCGTGCCGTCAATCACCTTCGCTAGGCCCTTGAGCACCTGGGGATAGGTCTCACGGTTGTACGCATCCGCGCTTTCCTTGCGATCCCACAGGCTGATGGCGACTGCGTCCTTCCCGTCCGAGGCGACGAGCGTGATCTCATCCTTGAAGCCGTCCTGCTTACGCAGCAGGGGCAGGATGTCGTTGTCGATGGTCCGGGCAAACTCACCGGATGTATTGGGCTTGAGATGGATCGAGACCTTCCGGGCGTACATATCGAACTCCTTAGGGTGCTTCAGCTTGGGACGGACTTTACTGGCCTGGTTTAGAGAATCCAACTTATGGTTATGTACTGTACTTGTCAAGTATAATACCATACTTGCCGCAATATTGCCGGTTACTTAACTTAGTTCTGTTAATTCTGCCGGCTCGGCGGAGGCGGTCTCCCATGGACGTATCGCTGGTGATCAAGCAGCGGCTGGAGCAATTTGGGTTGGATCAGCGAGAGCTCGCCCGAGCCGCCCATGTGACTGAGTCCTACATCTCCCAGTTGCTGACCCGCAAGAAGGCGCCACCCGCTCCCAACCGCACCGACATCTACGAGAAAATGGATAAGTTGCTAAAGCTGCCTCAGGGAGAGCTGGCGCGGTTGGCGGACTGTCAGCGGAAGGCGGAGCTGAAGCGTGAATCGGGGGATCAGCCGGACCCCTTCTTCCAGGAAGTACGCGCGTTGGTCCTCCGCAAGTGCAAGCCCGAACGAGAACCCCACGTCCGCGCAATCTTTGAGCAGCAACCCTTCGGCGAGCTCGAACGGCTGATCACACAGACGCTGCTGGACGTAGTCAAAGAAGTGGCTACTAGGGAGTTGGAGAACGACTACTGGCTCCGGATGGTGGCCGAGCTTGGCGGCCGGAGCTACGAGGAGATGCGCGTCATCGTGCTCGAGTTCCTCGATACCGACATCTTCCACCTCTCGCCTGACCAGTGCGTCTCGTTCTTGGATCCGCTGATCGAGCGCTGGGATATCCACCTCGCGACCTTCGGGCTGGACATTCGATTGAACCCCCGATTGGTCGATCGGCCTTGGAAGCGATTCGAGTTCGTCGAACGGGGGGCCGACCAGCTATTCGTCGAAGAGCCGGGGCTCAGGGAATTCCTGGAGGATCCCGCACTCAGCGGCAGCGCGACCGAGGCGGAAGTCGCGTTTCTCAGGCGCCTGAGGTTCAGGGGTAAGCGGCCAACGCCACTCTACTACTACCGGGAGTTACAAAACCTGCGGGACTCACTTCATTTTCGTCCCGTCGAGGAGAAGGCCAATGTCTGATCTGCCGAACCTCAGGGCTCGGCAAACATCCGCCGCTCCGCGTCGGTATAGCGCTTGGCGTCCTGGAGCTTGGCAGGAGTGACAATGGAGACCGACAGGTCGCGCGTCGAATCCTCCGCGACCACACGCTGCGCCTCACTCGCCTCCGGATCGCGAAGGAGCCGATTCAACGCGCGCGTCAGCTTCTCCGCCTCTTCGGGCGTGAGGTAGACGTGGATCCGGCGGACCGGTCCCTGATTGTCCGTATCGAGGATCCGCATTGGGCGGCCCTCCGAAGAATTCCTCATCATGCACGAAGTGCCAGGCCGAGGAGGCACAGATCGCCTTCGATAGTGCAGCGGCTGTGGGCTCGACCACCCGGCCCCCCGCCGAGGTGAAGACGACGTCGCCCTGAGCCTGGGCCAACTCCGCCAAGTCCAGGCAGAAGGGCGCCAGGCGCTCGACCGGCTCACGTGTGTCGATCCGAACCACGATCGACTCGACCCGCCGCTCGTGCTCCCAGACGTCGATCCGGTTGCCGTCGTCGGTTCCCCAAATGCTCAGCTGGCGGCTCCAGGAAGGCGCGCGAGGCAGGAATGCATCCACAGCGCGGCGCCAGCCAGGGGCCGGCTGCCTTGCCCGCCATGGCTCGCGGTCTCCCGGCCTGGTGGACCGGGGAACCAGCTGAAGGTTGAAATGCCAGCTTGCCATCGCTGCCCCCCGTTTCTAGAAGCCGCCGAGCTTATCCGTGAGGTGGGCCCACGGGAGTCCCACGCGTAAGGCAGCAGCCACAGCCAGCCCTAGCAGCACGAGGAGAAGCGACCACACCCAAACTGCCCGAGAGCCCCTGCTCGACCGAGCGGGGTTCCGGTCGTAAGGGACCAGCACCCGACGAAGGCGGAACGGTGTGGGTTGTTCTAATTGACCCTGACTTGGCACGACTGGCTACTCCTCCACGATGTGCGCATTGGGCAACAAAGGCTCGAGCGCGACGCCCAGTTGGCTGCGAGTGAAGGGCTTCTCCAACGAGTGAGGGTGCGAGCCGCCCTCGACCAGAAGCACCGTGGGCGAGAGCCGCGAGGAACGCCGCCCATTGGGCGCTTGGCCAGCGGGATCGTTCACGTTGCGGGGGACTCCCTTGACCCGGCGAGAGATGCGGTTAACTGCTGCAGTTCAAGCGGTGCAACATACCGCTGATGTACTATACTGGTCAAGTGCAGCCACGATCCTCCGTTGGCGAGCGTTGATGCTTAAGTATTATGGTTAAGTTTCTCTACATCTATATGGAGGAGCACCACGTGGACGTCTCGTTCGTGATTCGCCGCCGGCTCGAGGAATTTGGATTGGACCAGCGAGATCTGGCCCGTGCCGCTCAGGTGACGGAGTCCTACATCTCCCAGTTGCTTACCCGGAAGAAGGCGCCTCCCGCCCCGAATCGCACCGACATCTACGAGAAGATGGACAAGTTCCTCAAGCTGCCGGATGGCGAGCTGGCCCGGCTCGCGATCCTTCAGCGACGGGAGCAGGTAAAGCGAGAGCTTGGGGACGAGCCCGCGCCGCTGTTCGAAGAGGTGCGCACGTTGATCCTCCGGAAGTGCGATCCGGACCGAGAGAAGCAGATGCGCGCGGTTTTCGAAAAGGAGCCGTTTGGA
>DATJGP010000219.1:0-16581 GCA_035494915.1 Candidatus Eiseniibacteriota bacterium
CTGGTTGTTCACGATCACGAGCCAGGCGCCGAGGACGCCGTACGGGATCTTGGTCACGATCGCGCGCTTCCAGTCGAACGGGCGTCCCTGTCGATCCCGCATGAAGTCGAGCACGAGCATGAAGAGCGGGAGCGTGACGATGGACATCTTGGACCAAAGTCCGAGCAGGAAGGTGACGACGGACGCGACATACCACACCATCCGTAGCTTCCGTCCCTGTGTCGCCTCGTCGTACAGGATCAATGTGAGGAGGAGGAAGACGGTCGAGAGGAGGTCCTTCCGGATCGAGACCCACGCCACCGCTTCCACGTGCGAGGGGTGGACCGCATAGAGGAGCGCCGCGACCACGCCGAGCGCGAGGCTCCCGAAGAGCCGCCGCACCGCGAAGAACGCGAGCACCGCGTTGAGCGCCGCCAGGAGCACCGACTGGAGATGGAACCCGAACGGGTTCAGCCCCCAGAGCGAGTAGTCCACCATGTACGAGACGAGGTGGAGCGGGAGGTAATTCGAGAAGTAGGGTGTGGTGAACGCGAACTTGACGTTCTCCATCGTCAGCCCGCGGATCCACGGATTGTCCGTCACGTACGTGGGATCGTCCCAGCTCGTCAGGAAGCCGAAGTGGAGCGAGGGCTGGTGAACGAGGAAGGCGACCGCGAAGATCGCAATCGAAGCGAGGGCGAGCTGAAGAGGCGTGCCGGGGAATCGGGACCGCGTCGCGGCGCCGGCCGGGCGTCCGGCCTTCGCATCTTTCTTCGCGCGGTCCCGGCGCGCCGATCTCGAGGTAGTGGGCGCCATGATCAGAGCCCGCTCGGTGGCGAGTCGGGCGCGCTGAGACTGGCTCTGGCCCGCTCGTGCTTGGGGTCGATGCGAACGGCTTCCTGCCAGTCCCGGACGGCGGCGTCCCGGTCGTACGGCCACTCGATCTGGCCGCGAAGGTAGAGGACGTCTGCCTGCATGCTCGGCCTCCTCCCGCCCATGGCGAGCACCGCGTGGTCCATCGCGTCCTTGGCGTCTCCATAGCGCTTGGTGTTGAAGTAGACGCACGCGATGCCGGTCCATGCCTCCACGGTGTTCGTGTGGAGGATCGTCCGGTAGAGCCGCTCGGCCTCGTCGTAGCGTCGATTCACGTACATCGCCTGCGCCAGGTTGCTCGTGGCGCGGACGTCCGTGCTCCGCTCGTGGGCGTAGGCCCAGAGCTTCTGAGAATCACCCCAGATCGATTCGTATCGCAGCATGCGCGCGGCGAAGAACGTGAGGAGGAGCGTCGCCATCGCCAAGGCCGCGACGACGCGCCGTCCCTCGGTGCTCGCCCGGCCCGCCAGGAACAGGATCCCACCGGCCAGGATCCAGCAAAAGCCGAGCGACGGCGCGTAGAGATAACGGTCCGCCATGTAGGTGACCAGCGGGAACGCGATCACCGGGAGCAGGAGGGTGAAGATCCACGCCGTGCCGAGCGTGAGCACGCGGTGCCGCCACGTGAAGGCGAAGGCGAACACCACGATCGGGAAGAAGAGGAAGGCCAGATCGAGGATCCCTCGAAGTCCGGCCACCGAGGGGGTGTCATAGATGGGCCGTCCGTCGAAGACCCCCGCCAGAAGACCCAGGTACATCGCGACCGAGTGCCCCTTCACCATCAGATAGGACAAGGGAGCCGTGGAGTATGGAAGGTGCGTCCGGACCTGAACCAGATCGTTCACGAGGACGAGCACGGCGGCGAACGCCAGGTACGGGATCTTGGTTGCGATCGCGCGCCTCCACGAGAACGCGGCTCCATCCCACCGGCGCGTGAGGTCGAGCACGAGGAGGAACAGAGGGAGCATCGAGATGGACACCTTGGAGAGGAGGCCGAGCAGGAAGGTCGCGACCGATGTCGCGTACCACCCTCCATGGAATCGATCTCGCGTGGCCTTGTCGTAGAGAATCACGGTGAGAAGGAGGAAGAAGGTCGAGAGCAGATCCTTGCGGATGGAGAGCCATGCCACCGCTTCGACGTGGGACGGATGGACGGCGTAAAGGAGCGCCGCCAGGGCGCCCATGCCGACGCTGCCGAAGAGCCGGCGCGTGAGCGCGAAGGCGAGAACCGCGTTCATCCCCGCCAGCAGCAGCGACTGGATGCGGAATCCGAAAGGGTTCAGTCCCCAGATCGAGTAATCCGCCATGTAGGAGACGAGGTGGAGCGGGAGATAGTTCGAGAAATACGGAGCCGTGAACGCGAAGCGCAGATTCTCCAGGGTGAAACCGCGGATCCAGGGATTGTGGAGGATGTAGGCCGGATCGTCCCAGGACATGAGGAAGGGGAACCCGAGCGTCTGAGCATGCGCCAGCACGGTGATACCGAACAGCGCCGCGGCGAGGATCGCACCATGGAGGCCGCCGGCCGGCCCGGCCGGGCGATCCGCCGCCAAGCTCTGAACCGGATGGATTCGCTTCCGGCGCGGGACGATCGTGATCGGCTCGGCCATGGTCAGTACGATGGAGCTACGCCCGCGCGCCGCAAGTGTTCCCTCGACTCGTCGTTCTTCGGATCGAGGCGGGCCGCCGCCTGCCAATCTCGAATCGCGGCGTCCTTGTCGTCGCGGGCCAGCTCGACCAGCGCGCGAAAGCAGAGGAGGCCGGCCTTCTCGTTGTCACGCTTACCGGCCCAATGGAGGATGGCATTGTCCGCGGCTTCCTGAGCTTCGTCGAAGCGTCCGGTGGACACGTAGATGGTTGCCAGTCCGACATAGACGTCGGGGCTCTTGTATCCGAGGAGACTCTGATAGATCTGCTCCGCCTCGGCGTACTGACGCTTCATCAACAGCGCCTGCGCCAGGCTGCTCTGGGCTCGCACATCCTTGCTGTGCTTGATCGTGTATCGCCAGAGCGCCTCGGGATTTCCCCATAGGGCCTCGTATCGGACCGTCCTCACGGTGAAGATCGTGAACGGGATCACGGTCAGGACGACCGCCGCCGCCCTGCGGCCACCGTCTGAGCGCACGCGCCCCGCGAGCCACAGGATGCCCGCCGCCAGGATCCAGCAGAAGCCGAGCGAAGGCGCGTAGAGGTAGCGGTCCGCCATGTACGTCATGAGCGGGAACGCAAGCGCCGGGATGAGGAGGATGAAGAGCCAGGCCGCGCCGAGCGTCAATGCGCGAAGCCGCCGCCAGTACGCGAACCCGAGAATGACGAAGGGCACGAGCGCGCCGGCGAGATCGATGGGAGGGTGCAGACCGCCCAGCCAGGGCGGATCGTACATGGGCGCCCCCGGAACCAGCCCCGTCAGAAGTCCCAGATATCTCCAGATCGCCTCCCCCTTCACCATGACGTACTGGAGAGGCTGATGCGTGTAGGGACTGCCCGTCTTCACCTGGGCCTGGTTGTTCACGTACACGAGCAGGGCGGCGAAGACGAGGTAGGGAATCTTGTTCGCGATCGACGACTTCCAGCGGAACGCGCGTCCATCCCACGGCCGCGTCAGGTCGAGGACGAAGAGGAAGAGCGGAAGCGTCGAGATCGACACCTTGGACAGGAGTCCGAGGACGAACATCACGACCGAGGCCGCGTACACCCCGGGCCTGAAGCGATCGCGCGTGGCCTCGTCGTAGAGAATCACCGTGAGCAGGAGAAAGACGGTCGAGAGGAGGTCCTTGCGGATCGACATCCACGCGATCGCTTCCACCTGGGCCGGGTGGACCGCGTAGAGAAGCGCCGCGATGACTCCGAGCGCCACGCTCTTGAAGAGCCGCCGCACGAGGAGGAACGCCAACGACGCGTTCAGCGCCACGAGGAAGAGCGACTGCAGGCGATATCCGAACGGGTTCAATCCCCAGAACTGGTAATCCACCATGTAGGAGACCAGGTGGAGCGGGAGGTAGTTCGCGAAGTACGGCTTGGTGAACGCGAAGCGGATGTTCTCGAGCGTGAGTCCACGGATCCAGGGATTGGTGGCGATGTAGCCGGGATCGTCCCAGGTCGTCAGGAACTTGAACGAGAGGGTTTGCGCATGCACGATCGCCGCCACGACGAACACGAGGACGGCGATGAGCGCGAGCTGGAACCGCGAGCCGGAACGATGCGGGCGATCACCCTCGGGGATCGCCCCGCTCTCCGCGGGCGCCGGCCGCTTCCGCGGCACGATCGAGATCGGGGTCGCCATCAGCGCCTCCGGAGCGACCCTCGGTCCACCTTGCCCAGGTGGGTGCGAGGGAGGGAATCGACGAACACGACCTCGCGCGGATGCTTGTACGCGTCGAGGCGATCTCTCACGTGCGCCTTGAGCGTCTCTTCGAGGCCGTCCCTCTTGCCCTTGGGCACGACGTACGCGCGCGGCTTCACGAGCCCCTGCGCGTCGGGAACGCCCACGACCACGGCTTCCGCCACCGACGGATGCTCGAGGAGGCAGCCCTCCACTTCCTGCGGCGCGAGCCACTTGCCCGCCACCTTGAGCATCTCGTCCCCCCGACCGCAGTAGGTCACATAGCCCTCCTCGTCCATCGTGATGAGATCGCCGGAGACGTACCACTCGCCACGAAAGCTCCGGGTGGTCTTGTCGAGATCGTGCCAGTACCCGAGCGCGCGCGAATCGCCCTTCACCCAGAGCCAGCCGGTCTCGCCGCGCGGAAGCTCGTGGCCGTCCTCGTCGCACACGCGCACCTCGAATCCCGGCACCACGGTGCCGAGCGTCCCGGGGCGAGACGCGCCGGGGCGGTTGGAGATGAAGATGTGCCACATCTCCGCCGTGCCGAGACCGTCGAGGATCTCGACTCCAAAGCGCTGCCGCCATCGCTCGTCGATCTCGGCGGGAAGGGCTTCCCCCGCCGACGTCACGAGGCGGAGCGAGGAGAGGTCCTGGGTGGCCGCGCTCGGATGCGAGAGCATCTTGTGAATCATCGTCGGGACGTGGACGAGGATCGTCGGCTTGTGCCGCTGGATCTTGTCGAACAAGGTCTCCGCGGTCGCGGGCTCCGGGAAGAGCACGGTGGACGCGCCCGCGAGGAACGGGAAGAAGAGGTTCGATCCGGTCGCGTAGCCGAAGTAGAGCTTGGGTACCGAGAGAGTGATGTCGTCCTCCGTGTAGGCGATCACCCCGCCGCCGTAGAGGCGCGCGGTGTTCGCGAACGACCGATGCGTCTGCACCACGGCCTTCGGGCGCCCCGTCGTTCCTCCCGAGAAGAGCCAGATCGCGGGATCGTCACGGTGGGTCGGCGAGGTGGGGAACGTGTCCGACTGCGCCTCGAGCGACCGCTCGAAAGCGTCATCCCCGGACACGAGGACCTGGGGCGCGTAGGGCGACGCCGCGGCGGCGTTCCGGAATGGCTCGGCCGAGGCGGCGTGCGTCACGATGGCCCGGGCGCGCGCGTGATCCAGGATCCACGCCACCTCGGTCGCGGGAAGGCCCGGATTCACCATCACCGCGACCCCGCCGACCTTGAGGATTCCGAAGAGGGCGGCCACGTAGGCGGGTCCGTCCGGCATGCCGAGGATCACGCGATGCTCGGGTTGCACCCCCGCCTGCCGCAAGGCCTGCGCGAAGCGGTTCGCGAGCGCCTGGACCTCGGCATACGTGCTCGTTCCGGAGTCGGTGCGGATCGCGGTGCGGGCGCCTCGCCCTTCCCGAACCCGCTCGTCCAGAAAGAGATCGGCGATGTTCAGTCGTTCCGGTGGCTCAAGGGTCATGGTAGGTTCGTCCGAGCCGCCCATGATGAGGGCCCGCCGGGCGGGTGGCAATACCCGACATGAGGAGCATGGATGACGGTCCCCCGCTGGGCGGATCTGACCTGGGAAGAGCTGCGCGACCTCCCGCGCGAGCGGCTGACGGCGATCCTGCCGGTCGGCGCGGTGGAGGCGCACGGTCCGCACCTGCCGCTCGGGACCGACGTGGTGATCGCCGAGGCGATGGCGCGCGCGGGGGCCAACTGCCTCGCCGGGGCGGGAGTGCAGGCCGTGCTCCTGCCTGCGCTCCCGTACACCGCGGCCCCGTTCGGCGCAGCGTTCGCGGGCACGCTTTCCCTCCCGGCTCACATCGTTGCGGGCCTACTCGCCGCGATCGCGCGGGAGCTCGGGCGGCACGGCGTGGCGGCGCTGGCGATCGCGAATGGCCACCTCGACCCGGCGCACCTGGGCGCCCTGAAGGACGCCGCAGATCGCGCGCGCCGCGACGGGTCGATTCCCATCGTCTGCCCCGATCTCACCCGGAAGCCATGGGCCCCTAGGCTCACCGAGGAGTTCCGTTCGGGCGCCTGCCACGCGGGTCGGTACGAAAGCTCGATCGTGATGGCCGAGCGGCCCGACCTCGTGCGCCGCGACGTCATGCGATCCCTTCCCCCCAATCCCGCGTCGCTCTCCCGCGCGATTCGGGACGGCCTCGGAACGTTCGAAGAAGCGGGCGGGCCCCAAGCCTACTTCGGCTGGCCCGCCGACGCGACGGACGCCGAAGGGCGCGAGACCATCGAGGCGCTGGGGCAGATCCTCTGCGACGCGGTGCTGGAGGCGTTCGGACAGGAGCACGCCACGATATGAAGGGACGCACCGCCGTCGTCACCGGCGCAGGGCGGGGCATTGGACTGGCCATCGCCCACGCCCTCGGAGCGGAGGGGATCACCGTCCTCCTCGCGGCGCGCTCGCCGAATGAAGTGAGAATGGAGGTCTCCGAGCTACGCGCCCGGCGCATCATGGCTCACGCCGCGGTCTGCGACGTCACCGACGAGGCAAGCGTGAAGGCGCTTGCGCGCGAGGCGGAGGCGAAGCTGGGCCATGTCGACATCCTGGTCAACAACGCGGGGGTGTCCAGCTCGGCGCCGCTGCGCAAGCTCTCGCTCGACGAGTGGAATCGCGTGATGGCGGTCAACGCGACGGGCGTCTTTCTCTGCACCCGCGAGTTCGCTCCGGCGATGGCCGAGCGGGGATGGGGGCGCGTGATCACGATCGCGTCGACCTCCGGGCTCGAAGGGGGGCGCTACATCGCGCACTACTGCGCGTCCAAGCACGCGGCCGTGGGCTTCACCCGCGCGGCCGCGCTCGAGCTCGAGGATCGCGGGGTGACCGTGAACGCGATCTGTCCGGCCTATGTCGACACGCCGATGACCGAGCGAACCCTCGAGACCGTGGGCCAGAAGACCGGCCTCGCGCGTGACGCCGCGCTCCGCGCGGTGCTCGAGACCGCGGGGCAGGAGCGCCTGATCCGTCCCGAGGAGGTCGCGGCCGAAGTGGTGCGCCTCTGCCGCGACGACGCCAGCGAGACGGGGCAGGCCATTGTCTTGAACGGGAGGAGTGGATGACGCTCGAGAGCGTGAACCCGGCGTCGCTGGGCAAGCCCAAGGGATACAGCCATGGCGTGCTCGCGCCAACGGGAGCGCGCGTGCTCTTCGTCGCCGGACAGCCGGGCTGGGACGCGTCGGAGAAAGGACCCACGCCGGGATTCGTGCAGCAGTTCGCGCGCGCTCTGGATCGCGTGCTCGCGGTGGTGAGCGAGGCGGGCGGCGGTCCGGCCGACATCGCGCGCATGACCGTCTACGTGACCGATCTCAATTCGTACCGCGTGGCGCTCGAGGCGCTCGGCCGCGTGTGGCGCGAGCGCTTCGACCGGCACTATCCCGCGATGGCGATGGTCGAGGTCTCGGGACTCGTGGACGAAGGGGCGGTGGTCGAGATCGAGGCCAACGCGGTGATCGGAGGGGCGTCGTGACCCAGCCGCGCTCCTTCAAGTTCGAGGTCGATCCCGCGACCCGCGTCGCGCGAATCACACTGAACCGGCCCGACCGTCTGAACGCGCTCACGTTCGAGGTCTATGCCGAGCTGCGCGATCTCTTCGCCCGGCTCGACACGGAGCCCGGGGTGGGCGCGATCGTGCTCACGGGATCGGGGCGCGCGTTCTGCTCCGGCGGCGACGTCGAGGACATCATCGGCGCGCTCTTCTCCCGCGACTCGGCGGGGCTGCGCGAGTTCACGCGCATGACCTGCGATCTCATCCTCAACATCCGGCATTGCCGCCGTCCGGTGATCGCGGCGCTCAACGGCACGGTAGCCGGCGCGGGAGCCGTGATCGCGGCCGCCTGCGACATCCGGATCGCGTCCGAGACCGCGAAAATCGCGTTCCTCTTCGTGCGGGTCGGGCTCTCCGGCGCGGACATGGGAGCGTCGTGGCTCCTGCCGCGCCTCGTGGGGCACGGCCGCGCGACCGAGATCCTCATGACCGGCGACTTCGTGGACGCTCGCCGCGCACACGAGATCGGTCTCTACAACGCGGTCGTCCCCGTGGAGCGCGTCGTGGAGGAGGCGACGGCGCTCGCCGCGCGACTCGCGCGCGGCCCCGCCGAAGCGCTCGCGGTCACCAAGCACGCGCTCGACGCGGAGTGGGCGCTCGATTTCGAGACCGCGCTCGGGAATGAGGCCGACGTGCAGGCGGCGCTCATGGAACGGCCCGATTTCCGCGAGGCGTACGAGGCGTTCATGGCCAAGCGGGAGCCCAAGTTCCAGGCATGAGCCACCCCGATCCGATCCCGGTCCGGGCCTTCCTCGACGACGCGCATCAGGCGCTCGCGCCGGTGGTAGGCGCGTTCGCCGGCGCGGCGGCGCGCGAGCTCCCCGAGCCCGCGGACGACGCCGAGGCGCGCACGCGCGCTCGAGCCTGGCTCATCCGACTCGGAGAGGGAGGCTGGCTCGAGCCCATCCGCCGCCGGGACTGGCGCGGCTGCTGCCTCACGCGCGAAGCGCTCGGAGCCGCGTCCCCTCTGGCCGATGCGGTGTTCGCGCTCCAGGGGCTCGCCACGGTGCCGCTCCATTTTGCCGAGAACGAGGCGATGCGCTCCCGCTGGCTCGACGATGCCATCTCCGGTCGCGCCATGGGTGCGTTCGCGATGACGGAGCCCGAGGCGGGCTCCGATGCCGCCGCGATCGCGACGCGCGCCCGGCGCGACGGCAGCGCCTACGTGCTGGACGGAGCCAAGACCTTCATCTCGAACGCGGGCATCGCCGATTTCTACACCGTCTTCGCGACCACCGACCCCTCGCTGGGAGCGAAGGGGATCTCCTGCTTCGTGGTTCCGGCGGAGACGCCGGGGCTCACCTTCACGCGCGCTCAGGTGCTCGCGGCGCCGCATCCTCTGGGCGAGATCTCGTTCGACGGATGCCGCGTCCCGGAGGCGAACCGCCTCGGTCCGGAGGGGCGCGGGCTCGCGCTCGGATTGAAGACGCTCGACCGGCTGCGTGCCACGGTGGGCGCCGCGGCCTGCGGCATGGCGGCGCGCGCGCTCGATGAGGCGCTCCGCCACGCCAAGGGGCGGCGGCAGTTCGGAAAGCCGCTCGCGGAGTTCCAGCTCGTCCAGGAGAAACTCGCGCGCATGGCGACGGACCTCACGGCCGCGCGCCTCCTCGTCTACCGCGCCGCGTACGAGGCGGACCGGGGCGCCGAACGAGTCACGCTCGAGGCGGCCATGGCGAAGGCATTCGCGACCGAGGCGGCGCAGCGCGTGATCGATGACGCGGTGCAGATCCTCGGAGGGTCCGGCGTGCTCGCGTCGAGCCCCGTGGATCGACTCTATCGCGCGGTGCGCGCGCTCCGGATCTACGAGGGAACCACCGAGATCCAGCACCTCGTGATCGCGGGCCAGCTCTTGAAGGAGTCCGCGTGAAGGCTGCCGTCATCGGCGGCGGGCCGGCCGGCCTCTTCTTCGCGCTCCTCCTCAAGAAGGCCGACCCGAAGCACGAGGTCCAGGTCTACGAGCGGAACAAGCTCGACGACACGTTCGGCTTCGGCGTCGTGTTCTCGGACGCGACCGAAGAAGCGCTCGCGCAGGCCGATCCCGAGGTGACCGCGGCGATGGGATCGCAGGCGCACCGGTGGGACGACATCGAGATCCACTACAAGGGCACGGTGCTCCGCTCGACCGGGCACGGATTCTCGGGACTTTCGCGGAAGACGATGCTCTCGATCCTCGCGGAGCGCTGCCGCGCTTCAGGCGTGCGCCTCTGCTTCGAGCGCGAGGTGAAGGACCCGGAGGAGCTGCGGCGTGAGGCGGACGTCGTTCTCGCGGCCGACGGCGTGCAGTCGATCGTGCGCGAGCGGTATCGCGACCACTTCCGCCCCTCGGTCGACGTGCGTCCCAACCGTTTCGTCTGGCTCGGGACGACGAAGCCCTTTCCGGCGTTCACCTTCTATTTCAAGAACGACGCGCACGGGCTCTGGCGCGTGCACGCCTACCAGTACGAGCCGGGGGCCTCGACCTTCATCGTGGAGGCGCGCGAGGCGACGTGGCGCGCGGCCGGGCTCGATCGCGCGGACGAGACGGCGACGATCCGGTTCTGCGAGCAGCTCTTCGCGCAGGAGCTGGACGGACACCGGCTCGTGTCCAACCGCTCCATCTGGCGCGCGTTCCCCACGATCCGGAACGAGCGCTGGAGCTACGAGAACGTGGTGCTCGTCGGCGACGCGGCCCACACGGCCCACTTCTCCGTGGGATCCGGGACCAAGCTCGCGATGGAGGACGCAAGCGCCCTGGTGCGCGCGCTCCGGGCGGATTCCGACGTGCCCGCGGCCCTCGCGGCCTACGAGGCGGACCGGCGTCCGGCCGTGGAGAGCCTCCAGCGGGCGGCGCAGGCGAGTCTCCAGTGGTTCGAGGATACCGAGCGCTACATGGACCTCGATCCGCTGACCTTCGCGTTCACGCTCCTCACGCGGAGCCTTCGCGTGACGCACGAGAACCTCAGGGTGCGCGATCCCAAGTTCATCGAGACCGTGGACGCTCATTTCGCGGCCGAGGCTGCGCGCCAGGCGGGAACGAAGGCACCCGCGGGACCGAAGCCGCCGCCCCCGATGTTCACGCCGTTCAAGCTCCGCGCCCTTCTGCTCCCGAACCGCGTCGTGGTCTCGCCCATGTGCCAGTACACGGCGGTCGACGGCACGCCGAACGACTGGCATCTCGTGCATCTCGGCGCGCGGGCGATCGGGGGCGCGGGGCTCGTGTTTGCGGAGATGACCGACGTGAGCAAGGAGGCGCGCATCTCGCCCGGCTGCACCGGACTCTACAAGCCCGAGCACGCGCCGGCGTGGAAGCGGATCGTGGACTTCGTGCACGCGCAGACGCCGGCCAAGATGGCGGTCCAGCTCGGCCACGCGGGGCGCAAGGGTTCCACGCGCCTCCTCTGGGAGGGAGACAACCAGCCGCTGGCCGAGGGGAACTGGCCGGTGATGGCCCCCTCCGCCATTCCGTACTACCCGCACGGCCAGACGCCGCGGGAGATGACCCGCGCCGACATGGACCAGGTGCTCGGCGAGTACGAGCGCGCCGCCCATCTCGCGATCGAGGCGGGCTTCGATCTCCTCGAGATACACATGGCGCACGGCTACCTCCTCGCCACCTTCATCTCGCCCCTCACGAATCGTCGCGACGACGAGTACGGGGGCGGGCTCGCGAACCGCATGCGCTTTCCGCTCGAGGTCTTCGATCGCGTGCGGCGCGTGTGGCCCGAGGAAAAGCCGATGTCGGTCCGCATCTCGGCCGTCGACTGGCATCCGAAGGGGCACGGTCCCGAGGATGCGGTGGAGGTGGCGCGGCTTCTCAAGCAACATGGCTGCGACATCGTGGACGTCTCCGCGGGACAGACCATCCCGGACCAGAAGCCGGTCTATGGGCGGCTCTTCCAGACGCCGTTCGCGGACCGGATCCGCCACGAGGTCGGGATCGCCACGATGGCGGTGGGGAATATCTCGTCCTACTCCGACGTCGACACCATCCTCGCGGCGCAGCGAGCGGATCTCTGCCTCCTCGCGCGCGCGCACCTGTGGGACCCGTACTGGACCCGCCACGCCGCGCACGAGCTGGGCTATCCTCTGCCTTGGCCCGACCAGTACGAGTCGCTCGCCAACTACAAGCCTCGGTTCACATGATCGGAGGTCCGGCGTCTTGGGCGTGACCTATTCCACCTATCTCAGGCTCGACGAGCTCCTCGACCAGCAGAGGCCACTGTCGGACGAGCACGACGAGATGCTATTCATCGTCATCCACCAGGTCTACGAGCTCTGGTTCAAGGAGATGCTGCACGAGCTCGACTATCTGAAGGGACTTCTCGAGAAGCGGGACGAGACGCGCGCGCAGCACACGCTGAAACGCGTGCTCACCATCCTCAAGGTCGTGGTTCACCAGATCGACGTCCTCGAGACGATGACCCCGCTCGAGTTCCTCACGTTTCGCGAGCGGCTCGAATCGGGGAGCGGCTTCCAGTCGTTCCAGTTCCGCGAGCTGGAGTTCCTCCTCGGCATGCGGAACGACGCGGCGCTCTCGCGCTACCCGGAGGGCAGCCCCGCGCGGAAGCGGCTCGAGAAGCGTCTCGCGGAGCCCTCGCTGTGGGACGCGTTCCTGCACTACCTCGTCGCGAAGGGGCACGCGGTGCCGCGCTCGGTCCTCGAGCGCGATCGGAGCGGCGCTGTCGAGCCCGCGCCAGAGCTCCATCCGCTCCTGATCCACGTCTACCGCAACGATCCCACCGTGCGCGCGCTCTGCGAGCGCCTGGTGGATCTCGACGAGGGCTTTCAGGAGTGGCGCTACCGCCACGTGAAGATGGTCGAACGAACCATCGGCACGCGGCGGGGCACGGGCGGCTCGATGGGCGCCGCGTATCTCAAGACCACGCTCGACCGTCCCTTCTATCCCGACCTCTGGGCCATCCGGACGGAGCTCTAGGCTCCGCGGCAGGAAGCGCTCGATGAGTCCCGACACCGCGGCCCGGCTCGACGCGCTTCGCCTGAGTCCCAACGCGCTCGCCCCGCACTACTCACGTTTCCGCGTGGAGGAGCGGCTGCTCCTGACCGGCCACTCGCATCAGGCGTGGCCCGACGTCTCCTTCGATGGGCAGCTCGAGGCCTGGGCCGACGCCGCGGAAGGCGTGGACGACAAGTGGGAGCGCGCGGAGGCGAAGGCGGAGCGCGTGCGTCGCGGATTCGCGCGGCTGCTCGGCACGCGTTCGGAGGAGATCGCGCTCGGGCAGAACACGCACGAGCTGGTGGTGCGGTTCCTCTCCGCGCTTCCGCTCCAGGATCGGCCACGCCTCGCCACGACCGACGGCGAGTTCCACACCATCCGCCGCCAGCTCGACCGTCTAGCGGAGGATGGGCGCATCGAGGTGGTGAAGGTGGCCGCGTATCCGGCGGCGACGCTGGTCGAGCGTTTGATCGCCGCGATCGACGACCGAACCTCGGCGGCCCTCGTGTCGAGCGTGCTCTTCGAGACCGCGCACATCGTGCCCGGCCTCGACCGTGCGCTCGCCGCGTGCCGCCAGCGCGGCGTGGAGCTCCTCGTGGACGCCTACCATCACCTCAACGTGGTGCCGTTCTCGCTCTCGGGGCTCGAGCACGCGTTCGTCGTGGGGGGCGGCTACAAGTATTGCCAGCTGGGCGAAGGGAACTGCTTCCTGCGCGTGCCGCCGGGGCGGGATGACTTGCGCCCACTCCTCACCGGATGGTTCAGCGAGTTCACGCATCTGACCGAGAAGATCCCGGGACGCGTGCCTTACGGGATGGGGCCCGCGCGATGGAGCGGCGCGACCTACGATCCGACGAGCCATTACCGCGCCGCCGCCGTGTTCCGCTTCTTCGAGGAGATGGATCTCGATCCGGAGTTCCTGCGAGCGGTGAGCCGGCATCAGGTGGGACTTCTCGCCGATCGATTCGACGCGCTCCGCCTGGATCCGCGGCGCATCACAAGGGACCGCGAGATTCCGCTGGAAGCGGTGGCAGGGTTCCTCGCCTTCCGCGCGCCGGACGCGGGGAAGATCGCGGCCATGCTTCGAGGGCGCGGGATGCTCACCGATCACCGCGGCGAGTGGCTCCGTCTCGGGCCGGCGCCGTACCTCTCCGACGATCAGCTCACGGCGGCGATCGACCTTCTTGGAGAGGCGGTTCGAGGGTCGTGAGCTCTTGGTCCAAAGCAGTCTGGGTCTTGGCGGCAGGAATCCCTGTGCTCGCTCTGTCGACCGAGCTGCTCCCCGTGGTCTTCGGTTGGGGAGAGAAAGCGAGGTGGGACTGGTCGTTTCTCTACGTCACGCTTCGCTTCGTCCTGCTTCCGATCGCCGGTCCCTTGCTCGGCATCCTCGCCGTGGTGGTGAGTCGAGTGTCGGGATCTCGAACGTGGCGGGAGTTTCTACCGTCGGTCGTACTGCTCGCTGTCGGGGTGAGCTATGACGTCGCGCTGTACCTCCATCCGACGCCTTGGCTCATCCCCAACCCAATAGCGCTCCCGTAGAGCGGCGTTGGAATCAGCGGGGCGTGAGGAGCGTCTCCGCGAACGGCCACTCCTCGTCCACCCATTGCCCAAGGCAGTCGAACCCGGCGCGCGCCGCCATGGCGGGCACTTCGTCGTTCTCGTAGCGGTAGGAGCTTTCGGTCCAGATCGTCTCCCCGTCCTCGAAATCGACGACCAGCCCGAGCGCTCCAAGCGCCACGGTCTGGGCTCCCCGCGAGACCAGGTGCATCTCGATCCGGCGCTCGGTCGGATTCCAGCGTGCCGCGTGATCGAAACGAGCGAGATCGAAGTCTGAGCTCAGCTCGCGGTTCAAGCGCACGAGCAGGTTCTTGTTGAACGCCGCCGTCACTCCGAGCGCGTCATCGTATGCGGCCAGGAGCGTTGGGACGGGCTTCATGAGGTCCGTGCCCAAGACGAGTCCGTCCCCGGGCCTGAGCCGCGCGCGGATATCGGCGAGAAAGCGGACGGCCTCCGGCCGGTCGAAATTCCCGATCGTGCCGCCGAGGAAGAGCACGAGGAGTCGCTCCCCCGGCTCGAGCTCCTCGACCCCACGGGTCAGACCTTCCCCGTAGCTCGCGAGGATCGGCTCGACGCGCACGCTCTGGATTCCGCCGAGCTCGACTCGGGACTGGGCGAGGGCCGCCTCCGACAGATCGATCGGACGGTAGGCCACCTCGGATTGCCGCCGGGCCAAGGATTGCAAGATGGGACGGGCCTTCCGTCCGGAGCCCGAGCCCAGCTCCGCCACCGCGATGGGCGGCCTGGCGAACCCGGCGATCTCAGCCGCGTGCGCTTGGAGCAGGCGCTCGTCGGCGCGGGTGAGCCCGTACTCGGGAAGGCGCGTGATCGCCTCGAAGAGAGCCGATCCGAGGGCGTCGTAGAGGAGCCGTGACGGTAGAGACTTGGGTCCGCGTCCGCCCAGGCCTTCACGCACCGCACGCGCCAGATCGCTGCCGTCCACGCCCGGCGCGATCGGCGGCTCGGTCCTCGCGCCCGGGGTCACGCGCGCACCAGCCTGACCGTCGCGTACACGTAGGGGTAGCGCGGCTGGAACCAGTTCCGGAACGAGCGCCGGAGGAAGCACGCCGCGGTTCTCGGCGATGCCCCCTTGATGACGAAGTGCTTTCCGTCGAAAAAGTCCTTCGAGTAGCCCGCATAGAAGGGATGCGGGTGGAATCCGGCGAAGGGGGCGAACGGCGTGCGCGTCCACTCCCATCCGTTGCCCACCATCTCCGCGACGCCGAAGGCGCTCGCGCCGTCGGGGTACGTGCCGACCGGCGTCGGGTCGAAGCGATGGAAATCGAAGTTGCCGTGCCGCGGGCCCGGCTCTTCGTCGCCCCACGGGTACGCGCGCTCCGCCCCCTCGGGCGTGCCGTACGCGGCGCGGTGGAACTCGGCTTCGGTGGGAAGCGCTGCTTTGGACCACCGCGCGAACGCCGCGGCCTCGGCGTGGCTCAGGTAGACCGGCGCATCGAGTGGGAGCGGCACCTCCGCGAACATGCCGCGATACGAGAGAACGCCGTCGTGCTCGCTCCAGAACCCGGGGCGCCGGATTCCGTGACTCTCCTTCCACGCCCAGTCCTCGTCGGACCAGAGAGCGCGCGCGTCGTATCCGCCGTCCTTCACGAAGTCGAGGAAGCGGCCGTTCGTCACCTTGTGCTCCTCGATCCGAAACGCGGGGACGTGCACCGTGTGCTCGTCGAACTCGTTGTCCCATCCGAACGCGCCGCGCGCCTGGCCCAGCGTCGCCGTGCCTTCGGGGATCGCGATCACGCGCGGGCTCACCGTCACCCGGTGCGCGGCGGGGTCGTGCCGCGGCTCCTTCCGATCGTGCGGGAGCTGATGGAGGAGATACGCCAGCGTCTCCGCGTGCATGAGGCGATGCTCGATCGCCATCGAGACGAGCGTGGCGCGGTCCTGCTCGGATCGCGGCTCCTGCGCGCCGAGCACGCATGCGTCCACCTTGTCGCGCACCTCGCGGCAATACGCGCGCACTTCGGCTTCGGCCGGCCACGCGGACGCGGGCTCGCTGGGAAGGCCGCCGTCCACGGGATCGATTCCGAACGCGAAGAGCTTGTCGAAGTCCTCGCGGAACGCCGGAAGGCCGTGCCCCTGGCGGGCGACGAGGTTCCAGTCGAACGCTTCGAGGTGGCCTAGATAGAAGATCAGCCGGTGGCGCTCGGGGATGGGGCGATCGAGCAGGGCACCGGGGCGGAGAATCGAGAAGAGGTCATCCGTCCGTGTCCGCGCGTCGGCCAGCCGCTGGGCCAGGGTCGTGGGCTCGGAACGGTCACGCGTCGTGGTCGCCATAGGTCGACTCCTCGGGTCGTCGAAGCCCGCGCGGGACCGCCACCCGCTCCAGGAGGTC
>DATJGP010000220.1:0-21794 GCA_035494915.1 Candidatus Eiseniibacteriota bacterium
CGCGTAGCTAGCGCCGTCGTTGTTCGGGCATCCACGGAAGAACGAAAACGACTTCGGCGTCGATGCACCCTCCAGCGGCGTCGTCGTGGTGCCCGCCTGAGGCACATAGAACGAGTTGTTCACGTCCGGGACACCAGCGTAGGCGGCCGGGACGATCCAAGCCAAAACTGCCGCGATCGCGATGCCCAGCTTGGCCACTTTCAACATCATGACACCTCCTAGGGTCAACAGCTGCTTGAAGCACACGGATGCAGAGGTCGTATCAGGTCACGAAAGTGGTAGGCTTGTTGCCGTGGCGGTTGAAAACACCTCCTTTCGAGCAATTCCGTTAAGTCTTTCACCTATATTCTTTTAGCCTGAATATAAGACCTAAGAGAAGACCCTCCTACGGCTTCGACCGTCCTTGGGCTTTGCGTCGAATTCTGGAAGATTCTAGCACCGATGCTCGACAAAGTCAAGGATTAGAACGCCCTATGGGGGCGCCGGAGGGAAAATTGGTGGGCGAAACAGGGCTCGAACCTGTGACCCCTTGCGTGTAAGGCAAGTGCTCTACCAGCTGAGCTATTCGCCCCCGATTACTTCGCGAGGATGCCCCAGGGTATCAGAACCAGGTAGCCCAGGAGCAAGAGTATGGGCGCCAAGGTGATAGAGCCCTTCGAGAGGGCGATGTAGCCGGCCAGGATGACGAGGGCGGCCGCCCCGAAGATGATGTAATTTTTCCGCGTGAACGGGATGTCGACGCCCTGGGGCTCGGCCGATCGGGCGGAGGCGCCGCGCCGGGGGCGCCGGCGGGGCTCTTCGGGGGTCATTCGGCTGTACCTCCTTGGGTCAGGAAGGGCTCGGGTCCGCCCGGCGGTACCCCGCCGGGTCGATCCAGACGTCCTGGAAACCTAACGCACCTAGTCGCTGCCGTATACGGCTGATCGCAGCGTCCGTCGAAATTCGGGCGATTTCACCCAGCCCGACCTCGATCCGGGCCCGGTCCCCTTCGTGCCGGAGGCGCACGACCCGGAGGTCGAACGCCCCCCGGAGCCACGCTTCCCCCTGCTCCACCTGGCGCAGCTTCTCCCTCGTGACCGGGGAGCCGTGGGGGATCCGGGAGGCCAGGCAGGCCGACTGGGGCTTGTCCCAGACGGGCAGGCCGAGACTCCGGGCCAGAACCCGGACCTCGAGCTTCCCCAGCCCGGCCTCGAGGAGCGGGGCGCGGACCTGATACCGGTCGGCAGCCCGCATCCCGGGCCGCACGTCGCCCAGGTCGTCGGTCACGGCACCGTAGGCGATCGTGGCCCAGCCCTCCGTCTCGGCCATGGCTTCCAGGCAGCCGAAGAGCTCGGCCTTGCAGTGATAGCACCGATCGGGGCCGTTCGCGACGTAGGCGTCGCGCTCCATCTCCTGCGTCACGATGATCCGCACGCGGATGCCCCGCTCTTCCGCCAGCGCGATCGCCTGGTCCAGCTCCGACCGAGGGAGCGACGGGCTGTCGGCGATGGCTCCCTCCGCCCGGTCGCCCAGGACCCGCTTCGCCTCGACGAGAAGGAAGGCGGAGTCGACGCCGCCGGAATAGGCGACGACGGTTTGTCCGAGCGACCCGAGGATTGCCCCGAGTCGGTCCCGCTTGGTCTGGAGCTGGGGATCGATGCCGGGACCCCGAAGCGTGAGCCCCGGGTGGCGAGGATCGCTCATCGGGTGCTGTCCCGCACGGCGGACTTCAGGGAAAACGCGGCCTTGCCGGATACGCTGTGCTTCCGGGTCGCGGACGAGGTCTTCGTCGTCCCCGTTTTCGGCGTCGTCGAGGTCCTGTGAGTCCTGGTGGTCACGTGCGTCGGGGTTGTCTCGAGCGTCGCGGGCGTCGTGGTCTCCGGGGCCGCCTGGAGCGCGGCCTTGGCCGCGACCGGGAAGCTGCCCTGAGGCGCCGGCGCCACCGTGGGCGCCTCTTCCACCAGCCCGGTGGAATGCGGCTGCGGCACGAGCGTCGACTCGCGACGGGCCTGCGCTCGCACCATGGCGATGGCGCGCAGGTGGTCTTCCCAGGACTTCGTGAAGATGTGGGTCCCGTCGCCCCGCGCCACGAAGTAGAGCTCCGTCGAGTCCGCGTTCGGGAAGAGGACGGCGTGGATCGCGCCGCGGCCGGGATTACAGATCGGGCCGGGCGGAAGCCCCCGGTTCCGATACGTGTTGTAGGGCGATTTCACGTCGAGATCCTTGTAGAAGACGCGCCCGCGCCACTCGCCGAGCGCGTAGAGCACGGTGGGGTCGGACTGGAGCATCATACCCTGGTGCAAGCGGTTGTAGAAGACGGCGGCGATCCGTGGCCGCTCCGAGGGGACCTGCGCTTCCGCTTCGACCACCGACGCAAGCGTCACGAGCTGATGGAGCGTGAGCCCCATCTTCGCGTCGGGGAGCGCCATCTCCTCGCCGAACACCTTGAGGCCCCGCTCGACCATCACCTTCATGACCTCCTCCGGCGTGAGGAGCGGATAGAAGGGATAGGTGTCGGGATAGAGATACCCTTCCACGCGGTCGGCCGGGACGCCGATCGAGTGCATGAACGCTGAGTCGTTCGCGAGCGCCATGAACCGCACGGGATCGATCTTCGCCCCCTTGTGCAGAATGTCGGCGATCTGATCGATCCTCAGTCCCTCGGGAATGGTGACCATGTCCCCGGCGGACATCCCCTTGGCGAGCTGGCGGAGGATCCGGTAGGTGCTCGACCCGACCGCGATCGTGAACTGCCCCGCCTTGAGATTCCGGTCATAGCCCATGATGCGCGCCGAGAGGACGAAGAGCTTCTTGTTCCCGATCAGACCCTCCTGGTGGAGGCTGTCCGCGATCGCCTCGATCGAGGCGCCGCGCGGGATCAGGACCTGGCGCTGCTCGAAGTTCTTGGTCACGTTGGCGGGCACGAGGAGGAGCCCGATCAGGAGCACCACCCCCACGATCGCGCCGAGGGTGAGGGTGCGGCGAAGCCGTCGGGAGCGCCGCCTCATCGGGCGCCCCCATCCTTCCTGGGTCTGTCGAGCCATCGCTGGAGTATGACGGCCGCGGCCGCCGCGTGCTCGGCCGAAGCGCGATCGCGGTCGCGGGCGCGGCCGGATCCAGCCCAGGCTTCACGTGAGCTCAGGCTCTCGTCGACCAGATGGACCGGGAGCCCGGTCTCCCGGCGGAGGGCTGTGGCGAAGCGTTTCACCCTCCGTAATTCGGCACGTCCCTCCTCCCCCTCCAGTCCTTCCGGCGCTCCGACGACGACGGCGCCCGCCTCGACTTCACGGACGACCAGGGCCACGGCCGCCGGGGCGTCCCGGACCGTACGGATTCGAAGCGATCGTAGGGGCGTCGCAAGCGCCTCCCCGGGGTCGCTCAGGGCGAGCCCCAGATTCCGGAGGCCGAAATCCACGCCTAGGACCCGCACGGGAGCGTGTCGAGCACGGCCTGGAATTCCGGCGGGACCGCCCGCGTGAATTCCAACCGCTCTCGCGTGGCCGGATGGGTGAATCCCAGCGTCTCGGCGTGGAGCGCCTGGTGGTCGAGGTCGGCGAGGAGGAGCGCCGCCAGAGCGCGGCGCGAGGGGGCGAGCTTCATCAAGGGACCCCGCCGTCCGCCGTATTCGGGATCTCCGAACACCGGGTGACCGAGGTGGGCCAGGTGGACGCGGATCTGGTGGGTGCGTCCGGTCTCGAGCGTGGCCTGTAGCTCCGTGAGGTAGTCCCCTTCGCGGAGCACCTGGTACCTCGTCGCGGCATGCCGGCCACCGCGCGTGACGACCGCGATCTTTTTCCGGTCGCGCGGGCTCCGGGCAAGCGCCGCCTCGATGCGCCCCGTCTTCTTCGCGAGGTGGCCCCAGACGACCGAGCGGTAGACGCGCTTCACCTCCCGCGCCTCGATCTGGCGGGCGAGCTCGCGATGCGCTTCGTCCGTGCGTGCGATGAGCAGGAGTCCCGACGTGCCCTTGTCGAGGCGGTGCACGATACCCGCGCGCTCCGGACCGCTCCCGCTACCGTCCGGGAGATCGCCGTATCGATGAAGGAGCGCGTGCACGAGGGTGCCGCTCCGATGCCCCACCGCCGGGTGCACCACCATCCCCGCGGGCTTCGCGATCACGGCGAGGTGCGCATCCTCGAAGACCACCTCGAGGGGGATCGGCTCGGCCCGGAGCGCCTGGGGCGCGCGGCGAGGCCGGACGACTTCGATGCGATCCCCTTCGCGGACCCGGCGGCTGGCGCGGGCCGGCGCGTCGTTCAGCCGGACGTGCCCGTCGTCGATGAGCTGCTGGACCGCGGAGCGCGAGAGGGACCGCTCTGCCTCCGCGAGGAAGCGGTCCAGACGCTCACCCGCTCTCGAGGCCGGGACGGTGTGAACTTTCGGGATCGGGAGCGGGCTGTCCCGCTCGGGAGAGATTCCAGGCAAGGAAGAGGACTCCGAGGGTCACGGCGCTATCGGCAACGTTGAACACGGGCCATCGGACGGTGTCCACGCCCACGTCGATGAAATCGACCACCCAGCCGAGCCGCGCGCGGTCGATGAGGTTGCCGATGGCGCCGCCGAGAATACACCCGAGGAGGATTCGGTGAGCGAGGCCGCGGTAGGCCTCGCGCCGAAAGAGCGCCAGGACGACGATGATGGCGAGGATCGAGATCAGGATGAACGGCCCGCGGCTTCCGGGAAAGAGCCCGAACGCCGCGCCCGTGTTGTGGACGAGCGTGAAACGCACGACGTCCCCCAGAAACGGTACCGGCTGTCCCGGGAGGAGCCGCGAGGACGCGATCGCCTTGGTGAGCTGGTCGGCCGCGATGACGGCCGCCGCGCACCCGTAGAAGAGCCCGTCTCGTCGCGTCATCCGCGCGTCGCGTTCGCCTCCTTCTCCTGCTTCTCCTGGCACTCCACGCAGAGGCCCGCGTGGGGAATCGCGTCCAGCCGCGCCTTGCCGATCTCCTTGCCGCAGGAGCCGCACATGCCGTACTCGCTGCGATACAGTCGGCGGAGCGCCTGGTCCACGTTGTAGAGCAGCTTGCCTTCGGCCGAGGCGAAGAGGAACGCCTTCTCGCGCTCCATCGCGTCGGTGCCCATGTCGGCCATGTGGAACGAGTACGCGGAGAGATCGCCCCCGGCGTCACGCTGCGTCTGCGTCATCGTCTTCTCGAGATAGCCGAGCTGCCCCAGGAGCTTCTTCCGCTCCTCGAGGAGCCGCTCCTCGAAGTGCTTGAGATCCTTCTTGGTGAGCAACGTCACCCTCCTTTGTGCACTCGCTCGATGCCCACGCGTGCCTGCTCGCCGTCGAACGTCCATTCCTCGACGGCGCCGCCGGCCGGGGCGCGGGACACGAGCTCGTCCGCCAAAACCTCCTCGCGGATGTACTCTTCGAAACGCTCGCATGCTCTCGCCAAGTTCGGCGAGAGCTGCCAGCTCAACCGGATCCGATCGGTCACGTCCAGATCTGCGCTCTTGCGGAGCGCTTGGATCCGGTGGGCGAACTCGCGGACGAGCCCTTCCGTCCGGAGCTCTTCGTCCAGGGTCGTGTCGATGGCGACAGCGATCGTCCCGTCGACGAGCCCGACCCAGGGTTGCTTGGATGCTTCCACCACCAAAACGTCGTCGGCTACGAGCGTGAAGGAACGCCCGCCGGCCTCCACCTCCCAGCCGCCTCCCGCGATACCCGCTCGGATCACGTCCGGCGCGGTCTCTCCGATCCGGGCCGCGACCTCCTTCATCGCCGGACCGGCCTTCTTACCGAGAACGGGGAAGTTGGGTTTCACCGTCACCGAGACGAGATCCGCCCGATCCACGTTGAGGACCAGCTCCTTCACGTTGAGCTCGTCGAGCGCGATGCTTGCCAACCCGGCCAGCTCCTCTACCTCGCGATCGCCGAGCCCCGCCACGGCGAGGCGGCGGAGCGGCTGGCGCGTGCGGAGCGACGACGCGTTTCGCGCCGCGCGGGCCAGGTTGACCACCCGGAGGGCCAGGTCCATCGAGCGCTCCAGGCGCTCGTCGATCCGGCTCCGATCGGGTTCGGGGAAATCACACCAGTGCACGCTCTCCGGTTCCCCGGCGCCGCCGGGGCGGATCACGTTCTGGTGGAGCTCCTCGGCAACGAACGGCGTGTACGGCGCGAGGAGGCGCGAGACGACGCGCAGGCACTCGAACAGCGTGTCGTAGGCCGCGCGCTTGTCCGCCGGATCGCCGGACTTCCAGAACCGCCGGCGTGACCGCCGCACGTACCAGTTGGAGAGCTCTTCGAGGACGAAGTCCTGGATGGCGCGCGCGCCGCGCGTCAGGTCGTATGCGTCGAACGCCTCGCGCGCCGTGCCGATCAGGGTCTGGAGACGCGACGTGATCCATCGGTCGAGGAGCGTCGGGCTGGAGGGCTCCTTCCGCGCCGGATCGTAATCGTCGATGTTGGCGTAGAGCGCGAAGAACTGGCCCACGTTCCGGAGTGTCCCGAGCAGCTTCTTCGTGACCTCGGTGACGCCCTCCACGTCGAACCGCGTGGCCGTCCAGAGGGGGCTCACCGCCATCAGGTAGAACCGGAGCGCGTCGGCTCCGCGCTGGTCGAGGATGGTCTCGGGGTTGACCGTGTTTCCCTTCGACTTGCTCATCTTCTTGCCCTGCTTGTCGAGGATCAGCTCGAGCGGCAGGACGTGCTTGTACGGCGCGCGGCCCGAGATATGGACCGCGATCGCCATGAGCGTGTAGAACCAGCCCCGCGTCTGGTCCATTCCTTCGGACACGAAGTCGGCCGGGAAGAGCCGGTCGAAGTCCTTCTCGTGCTCGAATGGGTAGTGCCACTGCGCGTAGGGCATGGCTCCGGAGTCGAACCACACGTCGATGACCTCGGGCACGCGCCTCTGCTCCGCGCCGCAGCCCGGACAGTCGAAGGTGACCTGGTCCACGTACGGTCGGTGGAGGTCCAGGTTCTCGGGGACGTTCTTTCCCTGCTCGAGCTCCGCGACGCTTCCGACGCACCGCTCCGAGCCGCACGACGCGCAGCGCCAGATCGGCAGCGGGGTGCCCCAGTAGCGATTCCGCGACAGAGCCCAGTCGATGTTGTTCTCGAGCCAGTTGCCGAAGCGGTTCGACCCGACGTCCGGCGGATGCCACTCGACCGTCTTGTGCGCGGCGAGGAGCTGGTCGCGGTAGCGCGTCGTCGCGATGTACCACGTCTTCCACGCGTAATAGAGGAGGGGCGAGTCGCAGCGCCAGCAGAAGGGATAGCTGTGGGTCGTCATCTCCTCGCGGTAGAGCGAACCGTGCTTCCGGAGCCATCGCCGGATCTCGGGCTCCGCGTCCTTCACGAACTCGCCCGCCCACGGCGTGACTTCCGCGGTGAAGCGGCCGCGCGAATCCACGGTGTGGTGCTGCGGGAGGTCGAGCTTCCGGCCGAGCTGGTAGTCGTCCTCGCCGTACATGACGGCGGTGTGGACCACGCCCGTTCCGTCCTCCGTCGTGACGAAGTCGGCCTCGACCACCATGTAGCCCTTCTTCTCCGTGATCTCCTCGAGATCGATGAAGTCGAAGAGCGGCTGGTAGCGCTTGCCGACGAGGTCGCGCCCCTTCATCTCCGCCTCGATCGCATACTCCCCTTCGAGCTGCGCGAGACGCGCGCGGGCGAGGTAGTAGCGCTCGTCCTTGCCGTCGACCGTCTGCTTCACGCGCACGTAGTCGATGTCTCCGCCGACCGCGAGCGCGACGTTCCCCGGGAGGGTCCAGGGCGTCGTCGTCCAGGCGAGCACGTACGCGCCCGGCTCGTCGACGAGCGCGAACTTCACCGTCACCGACGGCTCGGTGACGTCGTCGTAGCCGAGGCTCACCTCGTGGCTCGACAGCGGCGTGCCGCAGCGCGGGCAGTACGGAACGATCTTGTGCCCGAGGTAGAGGAGGTTCGAGTCCCAGAACTTCTTCAGCAGCCACCACACGGTTTCGATGTACTCGTTCGAGAACGTGAGGTACGGGTGGTCCATGTCGAGCCAGAACCCGATCCGCTCCGTGTTCCGGCGCCACTCGTTCTCGTACTTGAGGACGCTCTCGCGGCAGCGCGCGTTGAACTCGGCGATCCCGAACTGCTCGATCTGATCCTTGCCGCTGATCCCGAGCGACTTCTCGACCTCGATCTCGACCGGGAGTCCGTGCGTGTCCCAGCCCCCCTTGCGCGCGACGTAGTGGCCGCGCATGGCCTGATAGCGGCAGACCACGTCCTTCACCGTGCGTGAGAGCACGTGGTGCACGCCGGGGAGCCCGTTCGCGGTCGGCGGTCCCTCGTAGAAGAGGAACGGCGGCTGTCCCTCGCGGCGCTTGAGTCCTTCCTCGAACGCGCGGACTTCCTTCCAGAACTCGAGGATCTTCCGCTCGGAGGCGGGCGAGTCGAGCGTGGTTTCGAAGGGACGGAAGCGGTCGGCTTTGACGCTCATGCGCGGCCCGCGCGAGGAGGAAGCTCCGCGAGCACGCGGGTGACGAGCCGCGTGAGCTTGGGCTCGGCCTGGGCCGCGTTCGCGAGGATGCGCTCGATCTCGACCGCCTCGAGCGCGTCGGGCAGGCAGAGATCGGTCACGACCGCGAATGCGAGGAGCCGCATGCCGGCGTGCGCGGCGACGATCGCCTCGGGCACGAGCGACATGCTGACGAGGTCGGCTCCGGCCCAGCGCAGGAAGCGGTACTCGGCGCGGGTCTCGAGATTGGGACCGGCCACGGCGGCCAGCACCCCCTCCTTGAGCGCGATCCCTTCCGCGAGCGCGACCTCGCGCGCCTTCGCGAGGAGCGCGCGGTCGTACGGCTCGGACATGTCGGGGAAGCGCGGGCCGAGCGAGTCCTCGTTGGGACCGATGAGCGGGTTGTCCCCCATCAGATTGATGTGGTCGACCACCGCGACGATGTCGGCCGCTTGATAGAGCGGGTTCATGCCGCCGGCCGCGTTCGTCACGACGAGCGTGTCGGCGCCGAGTGCGCGGAGCACGCGCACCGGGAACGTCACCTGGCGCATGGACCAGCCTTCGTAATAGTGAGCGCGGCCGCTGAGGACCGCCGTCGGCTTGCCGGCGAGCGTGCCGAGAATGAGATCGCCGGCGTGGCTCTCGACTTTCGTGTGTGGGAAATGCGGGATGTCGGCATAGGGGATGACAACCGGGTCGCGCATGGCGGCGGCGAACTGGCCGAGCCCGGTGCCTAGAACGATCCCGACCTCGGGCTTCACCGCGGCGCGGGAGGCGACGAACGCGCGGGCCTCGTCGAGGGCGCGGAGGAGGTCCGTGGGGCGCGCGTCGTCTGCCGTCGTCATTCCGCCTCGAGTCTCCGCCATAGCTCCGCCTCCTCGATGCCGTCCACCTCGACCCACTTCCTGCGCTCGGCGGCGCCGCCGACGATCCGAAGAGCGCCTGCGGGGAGACCGAGCTTCTTCCTCAACATAGCGACCACCGCTTCGTTGGCCCGGCCCGACTCGGGAGCGGCGGTCACCCGCACCCGGACCGTTCGAGTCGCCGGATCCGCCGCGACGGATTCGATCCGGCTCTTCGGGGTCACGTGGACCCGGAATCTCACGACCGCGGCCCGAACAGGGCCGAGCCGATCCTCACGATGGTGGCTCCCTCCTCGATGGCGATCTCGAAGTCGTCCGACATCCCCATCGAGAGCCCCGCGCCCGCCCCGAGGATCCCTCGCTCGATCCCTTCGTCCCGAAGGCGCCGGAGCGCCCGGAACGAAGACCGCGCCCCCTCCGAGCCGCCCTGGAGCGGGCCCATGGTCATGAGCCCCACCACTTGGAGCGGCGCCAACGACTTCATGCGCTCGACGAGCGCGAGGGCCTCGTCCGGCGCGATTCCGGCCTTCGTCGATTCGTCCGTCGTGCGGACCTCGACGTAGCACCGGATCGCCCGCCCTTCTACCGCCGCGCGCCGGGCGAGATCCTCGGCCAGCCGGAGCGAGTCCACGGAGTGGATCGCGTCGAACAGCTGGACCGCCCGCTTCGCTTTGTTCGTCTGGAGGTGCCCGATCAGATGCCACCGGGGCCCCGCCCCGATCGCCGCGATCTTGCCCTCGGCCTCCTGGACCCGGTTCTCACCGAGATCCACGAGGTCGAGCGCGAACGCTTCTCGGGCGACCTCCACTCCAAATCCCTTCGTCACCGTCAGGAGCGTCACGGCGCCGGGCTCCCGCCCCGACCGGAGGGCAGCCTCGGCCATTTGGTCCCGGATCCGGGCCAGCCGATCTCGAAGTTCCACGCTCCCCGCCCGTTGGCTCCCTAAAAAAATGCGAGCCGGTCAGTATAGGAGCCCGGCTCGCGAGCGACAAGCAGGTTTGGGGCCATGCGCCCCGTGGAGCGACGGAAGGTCGCAGATTCGTGCGTCAGGTCAGCGCGGCGCGTCCCGGTGAACTTCCGTGGTCACCACGAGTCGGCCGCTGCAGCCCCGCTTCCGGCACGGAAGGTCGGCGGAAGCGTTCGACCGGGTGAGCTCGGACTCTTCGCGAGCCTCCACCAATTGCCGGAGGGCCTGGATCTGCTGGGGCGTGTACATGTAGCCGCATTGCGTGCAGCGGTACCAATGCTCGAGGTCCATAGGGTGCTCTCCATAGCGGCCGAGCCCCCCTGCGAGACGGTGTGGCGGATCGTTGCGGTCACGACGCGGGGCGAGCGCGCCGGCTCCGAAACGGGCGCGGCTAGCCTAAGGCCATGGCGACGTTGGCGCAAGAGGTCTGGTACGCTGGCCCTGTCCGGATCCTCGCAATCCAACTCAAGGAGGGATCAATGGCCAAGGCACTCCTCCACTTCCTGGTCGTGGTGGCGATGTTCCTGCTGCTCACGAAGATCATCCCCGGGTTCTACGTGCCCAGCTGGGGCATCGCGATCCTCGCGGCCCTCCTCTTCGGCATCCTGAACTCGACCCTCGGGCTCATCCTCAAGATCCTCACCTTCCCGCTCATCCTCATCACCTTCGGACTCTTCTACTTCGTGGTGAACGCGATGATCCTCCTCCTGGTCGCGTGGATCATCCCGTCCTTCAGCATCAACGGCTTCTGGCCCGCGTTCCTCGCGGCGATCGTCCTCGCGGCGGTCAACACGATCTGGAAGATGGCGACCGCGGAGGCGAAGCACTGACCTCCCGCCTCCCGGTTGATTTCGAGGCCAATCCGTTTCACCGGCTGCTCGAGGAAAAGCGGCACGAGGGACGCGCCGTCGTCGATCTCGCCGATACGAATCCCACGCGCGTGGGGCTCCCGTCGATCGCGGGGACGATCGACGGCGACGTAGCCCGCTACGATCCGGACCCGCGCGGCACTTGGGGGGCCCGACAGGCGGTGGCCGAGTACCACCGCGCGCGCGGCGTGGAAGCGTGCGATCCCGACCGCATGCTCCTCACCTCGAGCACGAGCGAAGCGTACGCGCATCTCTTCCGACTCCTGTGCGACCCCGGGGACGAAGTGCTGGTCCCGCGTCCGAGCTATCCCCTCTTCGAGCCGCTCGCCCGGGTGGAGGGCGTGCGGCTGGCTTCCTACTCCCTGCGCTATCACGACGGATGGCGTGTGGACCTCGATTCCCTGGAGGCGCTCGCGGGACCAGGTACGCGTGCGGTGATCGTGGTCCAGCCCAACAATCCAACCGGATCGTGCCTGAGCTCGACCGAAGCGGATGCGGTCGAATCGTTCTGCGCCGAGCGGCGGATCGCGCTCATCGCGGACGAAGTGTTCGGCGATTTCGGGTGGCGCGAGGCCGCGCTCCCGTCCCTTTTGGGGCGCGGGCGCGGGCGCGCGCTCACCTTCGGCCTGAACGGGATCTCGAAGCTCTGCGGGCTCCCGCAGATGAAGCTGGGCTGGATTGCGGTGACCGGCCCCGGCGAGGCCGCGGCGCGCGCGTACCAGGGGCTCGAGTGGATCGCGGATCTCTTCCTGTCGGTTGGAGCGCCCGCGCAGGCGATGCTTCCTGTATGGCTCGACAGGCGCGGTGAATTCCAAGAGGCGGCTCGCGCGCGGATTGCGGAGAACTTGGAGGCGTTGCGCGCGCAAGGAGCAGCGGCTGGCTTCGAGGTGCTTCGTGGTGACGGCGGGTGGAGCGCTGTCCTGCGCTTCCGAACGGGCACGCCGGGCGGGGACGCCCCGGATGCCGCCGCCTGGGCGCTCGCGGAGCGCGACGTGCTCCTCCATCCGGGCCACTTCTACGAGCTCGAGGATCACGACGCCGTGCTCAGTCTCATCGTGGATCCGAAGCGGGTGCGCGACGGAATCGAGCGTCTCGGTGGAATGAGGAGCGGCTGACGGTGTATGTAGAGGCGGGGGTCTCGCCAACGCTCCGCGTCGACGGGAGGACTCGCGCATGCTCCGTGTTCGTTACCTGACGTTCGCTCTCCTGGTTGTGGCCCGCATCGGGCTGGCCGCGCCGACCGATGAGACCGCGACCTACGCAACCCTACCCGCCACCGACGCCGAACGGACCTCCGTCCAGCGCTCGCTCGTCGGAATCGTGTCGTCGCTGCCGGCGGCCGCGAGTGGTTTCCGGCTCGCCGCGGATGGAGCCTCGGAAGAGATCGGGCACGTCGTGCTCAGGCTCGAGGGGGAGAAGCAGCCCTATGGACCGCTCGACGCCTCGGCGGAGCGGATCTACGACCGCACCGATGCCTCCGACGACGAGGATCGGACCCTCGAGATCCGGGTGTCCGTGAATGGAACGAAAGGGCTCTCCACGGGCCTCGCATCCGTCGGGGGGACGCCGCACCCGTTCACCGTGACGGGAGCCTTCGCGCTGGAGCAAAACCTCATTGGTGCCGATGATTCCGCCGGGAGGGTGGCGATGCCGGTGGACCCGTCCCAGTCGGAACGGACGGTCGCGCTTCTCCGGATCTACATCGTTCCCAAGGCCCTGGAGGAACGGCTCCGCTCCATGGCGAAGGGCTCCGAGGACTTCCCGGCCTTCGACACCACCCTCGTCCCATCGTCGAAGAGGGCCGCGCTGCGGTCCCTCGTCGTTGAAATCCACGGACAGAAGCGGGACGTCGAGGCCTACGCGCGCCGGGTGCACGCCGCGGAGCTGAGGCGGCGGATCGAGGGCTAGAGAGGGCTGGGCGCGCCGGTGCCGGTCCGGCCGGGTGCTGGGCCAGCCGGGTGCTGGGCTGGCCGGGTGAGGCGGCGGGCCGAAAGCCCACCCTTCACGAACGACGCCGAAAGGTGTACACCTAACGCCCTCAGATCCGGACCGAACGGGGGCTCACCGTTCCGGATTCCGGAGCGTCACTCCCCATCCCAAGGAGGACCTCCCATGAAACTCCGCATTGTCTTGCTCGCCGCATTCCTCGTGATGGTGAGCGCCGCCGGCGTGTACGCCGTCACCAAGGAGTTCACTCCGGACTGGAGCCTCAACGCGACGATCATCGAAGCGTGCTCCTGCCCGATGTTCTGCCAGTGCTACTTCGACCACAAGCCGGCCAGCCACGCGGACCACGAAGGCATGGCGGGCATGAACCACGGCGGCGAGCACGCGTTCTGCAAGTTCAACAACGCGTACCGGGTGAACAAGGGCAGCTACGGCGGCGTCAAGCTGGACGGCGCTAAGTTCTGGCTGGCCGGTGACCTGGGCGCCGAGTTCGCCGATGGCGAGATGGACTGGGCCGTGCTCCACTTCGATCCGTCGGTGACGCCGGAGCAGCGCGAGGGCATCAAGAACGCGCTCGCCTACGTGTATCCGGTCAAGTGGAAGTCCTTCACCGTGGGTCCGGATGCACCGATGGAGTGGACCGCCACGAAGGACGTCGCGACCGCGAAGCTGGACGGTGGGAAGATCGGTGAGGTCGTCCTCAAGCGGAACCAGGGCATGTCCGACCAGCCGATCGTGATCCAGAATCTCCGTTACTTCGGCGCCCCGCGGAACACCGGCTTCGTCCTGATGCAGAACGAGGTCGAGGCCTACCGCTCGGGCGACAAGCCGTACGAATACAAGGGAACGAACGGATTCATGATCACCTTGGACATCAACTCCAAAGACGTGAAGCCCAAGAGCTGATCGCCGGAACTTAGGGAGACTTTCATGCAAAACAAAGCAATGATGGCTGGATTCTGGGATCACTTCCGCACGGTCAACGGCATCACGATGCGGTGCATCGAGGCGATCCCCGCGGACAAGATCGACGCCAACCCGTGCAAGGACATGCGCACGGCGAAGGAGCTGGTCACGCACATGTACGCGCAGATGCGCTACGTGGCCGAGGGCATTCCCAAGGGGCACACGCCGTACAACGGAGAGCAGGACAAGGACGCGATGGCGGGGATCAAGAACCGCGACGACCTCCTCCGCTACGCGAAGGAGTCGTGGAAGGTCGCGGACGGCGTCGTGAAGTCGCTGTCGGACGCGCAGCTCCAGAGCATCGTCAAGACCGAGTGGGGCGGGATGTCCTTCCCGGGTTGGGTGATCGTCAGCATCATGTACGACGAGCACCTGCACCACCGCGGACAGCTCTTCACGTACCTGCGCCAGTTCGGCGTGGAGCCGCCGTTCCTGTGGGACTTCGAGAACAACGCTCCGGAATTTCGTCCCGCCCAGACCCAGCAGGCGTGACGTTTCGATGAGGGGGCGGGTGCTTTCGGCGCCCGCCCCCGTTTCATTTCTCGCCCTCGCGCAGCTCCTCTCGCAGTTCGGCGACTCCGTCTTTCAAATCGCGTTCCTCTGGCTGCTGCTGGATCTGACGGGATCGAAATCCGTCACCGGTCTCGCGGCCACCGTCTCGTATCTGCCGCCTTTGGTGTTCGGGCTCGCCGCGGGCGTGCTCGTGGATCGATGGGACCGGCGGCGCGTCTTGATCGGAGCGGATCTCGCGCGGGCTGGGTTCTTGGGGGTGCTTGCTCTGTTGTGGGGCCTGCGCGTGCTGACGGCGCCGTGGCTCGTGGCCGTTGCCTTCGGAATGGCGACCGCCGCGGTGCTGTTCAATCCGAGCCGCGATTCGCTGCTGCCGGAGATCGTCGAGACCGGAGCGCTGACGCGCGCGAACGCGTGGGTGCAGTCGTCGCAGCAGCTCGCGTACCTGCTCGGACCGTTGACGGCGAGCTTCATCATCGCTCGAGGCGGGATCGGAGCGACATTTTCCGCGGGGATCGCCCTGTTCGCGGGGTCGATGGGGCTGCTGGTGGCGATGCGGGTTCCAGTGCGGGCCGGCGGCGGTGGTGCGGGGGGCGGTATTGCGGGGGGCGCGCGCGGACCGGCCGGCTCCGTTCTCGACGTGGTTCGTGAGCTACGCACCGGCTTGCGCGAGCTCTGGCGCATCCCGCCCTTGCCTCTCCTCTACACGCTCACCGCACTGGACAATCTCTTCATCATGGGCGCCTCGGTGCTCGGCCTCGTGGTTCTCGTTCGCGAGACGATCGGGGGCAGCGCGGCCGACTACGCGCTGGCGGAAGCGACCTACGGTGTCGGGATGGTGGCCGGAAGTCTCGTCGTGATTCGATGGGGTACGCGATGGTCGAGCGGGATGCTCCTCCTTGTCGGAATCACGCTCGACGGGCTGACGTATCTCCCGCTGCTCGCGTCTCGCACGATGTCGACGCTGATCCCCGCGCTCCTCGCGCATTCGTTCGTGATACCGCTCATCACGGTGCCGCGCGCGACGATCTTGCAGCGGATCGTTCCCCCGCACTTGATCGGGCGCGCGTTTGCGCTGTTGAGCGTGGTGGTCTTCGGCGTGACGGCGCTTTCGTGCGGACTCGCCGGTGTGGCGATGGATCACGTGTCGGCGCCGGTGTTGTTCGCGATCGCCGGGGGCCTCGGGGGAATCACGGGTTTGGTTGGGTTCTTGTCGCCGCGATTGCGGCGATTGTAGGGCGCTGGCGCGACAAAAAAGTCCCCACCGGCTAGCGGCGGGAACGGCCCTACCCCCGCTCCTTCCGCCCGAACCACAGGTGATAGATAGGCAATCCCAGCGCGGCAATCACCACGCCGGCGGCGGCGCGCCAGGTGCTCGAGGCGAGATCGCTTCCAATGATGGCGAGCGTGACCAGGATGAACAACACCGGTGTGAGTGGATAGAGCCAGGTGCGGTACGAGGCTTCGGGCTCGTGGCCGGAGGCGGCTTCTTTCCGCCGCAGCACGAAAACGCCGGCCACCGTCAGGCCGTAGAAGAGCCAGGATGTCGTGACGAACCAGCCGGAGACGTCTTCGAAGCCGCCGACCGCAACGGTGAGCCAGATCCATGACAGCACGCACTGGAGCCACAGAGCGATGTCGGGGCTGCCGCGCCGTTCGTGCACGTGCGCTGCGGGTTTCCAGAAGAGACCGTCCGACGCCATCGCCAGCGTGACGCGCGGTCCGGTCAGGATCGAGGCGCTGATCGTGCCGAATGTCGACACGGCGACCAGCACGGCGAGCGCGCGTCCCCCCCACTCGCCGAGGATCCGCCGCACGGTCTCGCTTCCGACGGCGGCTGCCCCCGCCATCTCGGCCGGCGAGAGGACCGCGAAGTAAGCGAGATTGGTCAGCACGTACACAACGATCACGACCGCCGTTCCGCCGAGAATGGCGATCGGGAGATTTCGCCGCGGATTCATCACCTCGCCGGCCACATACGTGGAGTCCGTCCAGCCGTCGTAGGCGAAGAAGATCGGGATCATCGCGGCGACGAAGGCGAGCCAGAGAGGATGCATCGGGACCGCCGGGGCTGGGCTCGCCGTGGCGCCCCCCACCGCAGCGGAAGCCGGCGCATGATGCGGCAACGCGAACGCCGCGAAGCAAAGCAGCAAGATCCCCGCGACCTTCAACGTCGTGAGGATGGTCTGGGTCGCGGTTCCCTCGCGCACGCCGAGCCAGTTCACGAACGTGAGCACGCCGATCGCCGTGAGGCCGACGGGGAGCTGCGCTCCCGGGGACCATCCGACCACCTGGCAGAAGTAGACCGCGAAGACGCTCGCGATGGACGCGATGACGGTCGGCTTGATGACCGCGAGGCTGGCCCACCCGAACACGAATCCCAGGCGGCGGCCGAACGACTCCTTGATGAACACGTAGAGCCCGCCCGTCCTCGGATGCGCGACCGCGAGCTCGGCGAGAGCGAGTGAGCCGGCCATGGACAGGATGCCGCCCACGATCCATGCGGCGAGCATGAGGGGCTGCGACGAGAGCTCGCGGGCTACGGAGCTGGGCGATCGAAAGATTCCCGAGCCGATGATGCTGCCAACGGTGACCGCCGTCGCTGCGTAGAGACCGATCTGGCGCTTGAGATGCGGGTGCTCCGAGTCCATGCGTCGCCCCCTGGGTTGGGTACGGGCAGCCGGTACGCGGGCGGACTATAGCGGGGAATTCGGCGTGGCGCGACTTGTCACCGGCGCGATGCGAGCGGGCGGCGGGCGGGCCAGGGATGAGGCAACCCCAAACAGTTCCGCCCGAAGGCCTGCGGCCTTCGGGCGTATTAAGTGGAGGCGGAGGGAATTGAACCCTCGTCCGAAAGCAGATCCAGAAGGAGCCCTACGCGCGTAGTCCGTTATTCTGCTTCGCGCCTCCGGACGCAAACGGACAAGGTCTCGGAAGCCCTATCCCGATTCGATCTCATCCTCTCGGCTCGGGCGAACCTCGAGGACCAGCCCGCCTGAATGACGCTCGATCCAGCCTCGGCAGGCTCAGACCAGTCGAGCGTGACAGCTAGTTAAGCTGCCAGAGCCAAATCGTTATTGGCTGTTGTGTTTTGCCCGTTGATTAACGAGGCCTACGGGCACCTCGGCGCGCTCTCCAAAATTCACTACTCCGTCGAATCCGTTCGCCCCCAAAGGTTTCGGTCGTTGCTGCTTAGATGCCCTATCGGCATCCCTGGTTCCAAAGTGTAGCACCCGTCAACCGGGCGGATGGCTCAATTTTGTCCTTCCAACCGGGCTAGGAATCTCCTCTACACTCAAGGGTGACTCGTCGCCCAGGCGAGCCAAAATCACGCGAAAGGGGGACCGGGGTCCACTTACCTCCTGCACGACTCAACTGACGATCGCCCGCCCGGGCGATCCAGCCCTGTGCATTCGACCGGCGCACGTCCGCGCCGGCATTCGGAGGAGGATCCATGGTCCGCAGCATCGCTCGTTTCGGCATCGCGGTTCTGGTCGCGATGCTCCTGCCGTCCACGGCGTTCTGCTCGTGGCTCGTGGAAGGGAACGTCGGCTCCGGCATGCCGACGGGCCAGTTCGGCGACTTCTTCAAGTCCGGTCTCCTGGTGGGCGGATCGGTCGGCTACATCATGGCGCCGTTCGAGATTGGCGCCGACCTGTCCTACCTCAAGAACGATCCATCGGACAGCTACCAATCGTCGCTCGACGCCGTCGGCGCCGAGGCCGACGCGAAGTTCATGCAGTATGGGGTTCACGCGCGGTGGATGTCCCAGCAGGGGACGATCACTCCCTACTTCGGCGTCGGCGTCGCGATGTACAACCTGAAGGATCGTTACGAAGAAAATGGGACCCACGTCGACGTCGAGGACACTCAATTCGGAGTTCACGGCAACGTGGGAGCGAACTACTGGGTCGGTCGCTCGTGGGGCCTCGGTCTCGACGGCAGCTATCACGTCGCGTTCACCGACGACAGCCTCTTCCCCTATGACAAGGCGTCCTTCGTGGGCGTCGCCGCTGGCCTTCGGTTCCGCTTCTCGCCAGGAACGTCGC
Source organism: Candidatus Eiseniibacteriota bacterium (assembly GCA_035494915.1). GTDB lineage: Bacteria > Eisenbacteria > RBG-16-71-46 > SZUA-252 > SZUA-252 > WS-9. The sequence continues at coordinate 18,589 of DATJGP010000220.1, forward strand.
AGTAGCTCCCTGCCCGTCCTCCCCAGCTCGGCCGGAGCCATGGAGGCTCCGGCCAGAGCGACGGGTTGCCCAAGCCGCATGGCGCCGCTCCCGCTCGACTCCACAAAACAAGACGGCCCCGTCCGGTCTCCAACACCGGCGGGGCCGCTCGCCATCCGGGGATATGGTCCCGGAGAATTCCCTTCCTAGCTGTCGCTAGTCTTCCGTGCGCCAGTAGTAGCGATAGGAGTACGGCAGATTCATGATGTCGCGCGGGATGCTGCCCACCTGGATCGAGACGAACGGTCCCCGCCACGTGTTCGCGCTGTACCACCGGCCGCTGTCCATCACGTACCAAGTGTTCCCGTACCGGTACATCTCGTAGCCGTTGTTGTCGCGCAGGTAATAGACGTTCGTGCTCGGGATGATCCGCAGCTCGGGCTGCACGTCGAACGTCTGTCCCGACGACCAGAACCGGTCGTCGTAATTGTTGTTGTACCGGTTGTTGTTGTACCGGTTGTCGTAGTTGTTGTTATAGCGATCGTTGTTCGAGTTCCGGTAGTAGTCTTCCCGGTCGTTATCGTTGTCGTGATAGCGATAACCGGTCGCGTACCAGTGGGTACGATACGGCGCCGACACGCTCAGGACCTCGTGAGGAAGCCGGTCCGCACGCGTCGAGAAGAACGGACCGCGCCAGGAATCCGACTTGTACCAGACTCCGTTCTCGACCAGGAACCATGTGCTCCTGAACCGGTAGAGATCGAAGTCGTTCGTGTTCCTCGCGTACGTGACGCCGCGTCCGATGTTGTACATCTTGGGCTTGTGATCGAACGACCGCGGCGAGACAGACGCCCCTTCCGGAACGTCGATCGTCACCAAGCCGCCGCTCGTGTTCCAGTATCGCCGGTAGCTGTTCGGCAGGGTGTTGAACTCGTCGGGGAGCCGATCGTAGCTGAGCGACACGAACGGACCGCGCCAGTCGTTCGCCCAGTACCAGCTGCCCTGGTCCACGAGGTAGTACCTGTTGCCATAGCGGTACATGTCGTAGCCGGAGGCACGCCGGTCGTAGTAGATGCTGGTGTTTGGAATGAAGTTCATCCTCGGCTCGGCGTTGAACGTGAACCCGGCGCGCCAATATCGAGTCTGGGCGCTCGCATCGCGCACCGGAATCGACGTGAGCGCGAGGGCCAGCGCAGCCAAGGCCAACCATCGCGTCGCTCGTTTCATGACATATCCTCCCCGGACGGCCGACGGACGCCGTCCGAATGTTGTAGGCACAGCTGCACAGGGCCGTTTGTACAAAGCGCCGTCCTGGAAGGCCCCTGGGGTGCACGGTTTGCGCCCCCCGGCAGACATCACTCCGGTCCTGTGCATGCTGCGTGCCGAAGCATCACCCAAAACAGAGTGCGGACGGCTACGCTGCCCTCTGATCCTCCCGGCCCACCTCCCCGCGGCGGCGCGTGGTAGCATCCGTCGGTTTCAGGGGGATAGCCGATCCGGAGCGGACCGGATCTCACGTTCAGGGAGGGTCTAGCGATGCACGCACGCAGCCAAGCCAGAATTCGTCCCCGGGTCCTCGTCCTCACGCTCGCGATTCTCGTGACGCTCGTCGTGATCGCACCGGCGCGCGACGCCTGGGCGGTCAGCGGACCCATCAGCGTCACCGCGATGGGCGGGTTCTATTCGGGCGGCATCGATGAACCGTTCCTCGGTGCCGGCGTCAAGGTCGGGCTGGGCGGGCTGTCCGTGACCCCGTACGCGGAGTATCTGTTCGTCAGCAATGGCAACGCCTACTCCCTGAACGCGGATCTCACGATGCCGATCATCCCTCTCGGCGTCGCGAGCCTGTATGCCGGCGCCGGCGCCGGAGTGTTGTTCCTGGATCCGGACAACGCCGACTCCGAATCGAACTCGGTGATCAACTTTCTCGTGGGGGCGGGCCTCAACGCGGTGCCGATGAAGCCATACGGCCAGATCAAGTACGTGGTCACCGATGGAGACGACCCCTTCGTCTTCACGGTCGGCGTCCGCTTCTAGCACGATCCATGAACGGTATCCGAACCGCGGGCCGGGCGCGTTCCTCGTGGCGTCGCGGCGCGTTGGTTGTCGCGCTGTCGCTCGTGCTCGGCACGCCGCGGGCCGCGGCAGCCGGGCCGGTCGAGGACGCGATCCAGGCGCGCACGGAGCGCCTCACCTCCGGGGCATCGCTCTCGATCGGCGGGACCCCGGTCGGATCGCGAGGGCTCATTCCGCTCCTCTACGAGCGCCGCGGCTATCGCCCCGCCTGGGACGTGCGACGACTCGATGAGCTCCTCCGGTCGATCGACGAGGTCTCGCGCGACGGCCTGACCCCTGACGATTACCATCGCGCTGAACTCCGGCGGGTCCGGCTTCAGATGGACACGGACGCCGGAAAGTCAGCCGACGCGACCGCGGACCGGGACCTTCTCGCCACGGACGCCCTGATCGGTCTGGGCTATCACCTCTACGCGGGCAAGGTGGATCCCGTCCGGCTCGACTCGAAGTGGAACTTCGGACGCACGATCGACCGCCAGGAAGCGGTCGACGTCCTGCTTCGAGTGCTCGATACGGGCCAGATCGACTCGTGGCTCCAGCACCTGAGGCCGCGGCATCGGTACTACAGCGAGCTGAAGCGTGATCTCGAGAACTACCGGAGCCTCGCCGCGCGCGGCGGCTGGCACGCGATCCCCGCGGGCCCGACCCTCAAACCAGGGATGCGCGACGCGCGAGTCCCGCTCATCCGCAAGCGGCTCGAGGTGAGCGGCGATCTTACGCCGGCGCGCGGCGCGGACACGTCGCGGGTGTACGACGCATCGCTCGCCTCCGCTGTTCGGAACTTCCAGAAGCATCAGCTCCTCGGCGACGACGGAACCATCGGGCCGGGGACCCTGGAGGTGATGAACGTTCCCGTCGAAGCGCGGATCGACCAGATCCGCGTCAATCTCGAGCGAGCGCGCTGGGTTCTTCAAGATCTCCCCGACAGCTTCGTGATCGTGAACGTCGCCGCGTTTCGGGTCTATCTCGTGGTGAAGGGCGAGGCCGTGTGGAGCAGCCGGTGCATGGTGGGCAAGGAGGCACGGCAAACCCCGATCTTCCGGGACAACATGCGGTACGTGGTCTTCAACCCGACCTGGACCGTACCCCCCGGAATCCTGTCCAAGGACGTGATGCCTTCGCTCCGGCGGGGTGATCTCTCGGTGCTGAAG
>DATJGP010000221.1:0-5589 GCA_035494915.1 Candidatus Eiseniibacteriota bacterium
GGCGCTCGGCGCCACGCTCGGCGCGTCGCGCGCCGCGGTGGACGCGGGCTGGATCGATCACAGCCATCAGGTGGGCCAGACCGGGAAGGTCGTGAACCCGACGCTCTATTTCGCGGTCGGCATCTCGGGCGCCATCCAGCACCTCGCCGGCATGTCCTCGTCCAAGACGATCGTCGCGATCAACAAGGACAAGGAAGCCCCCATCTTCAAGATCGCGTCGTACGGCATCGTCGGCGACCTGTATCAGGTCGTCCCCGCGCTCACCGAGGAAGTGGAGAAGATCCGGAAGGAGTGACGGTGGGCGACCCGACCGATCCCGCCTACGACACCTACTGGAAGCGCAAGCAGCTCCGCCTCGCGGATCCCCGCCGCGAGTTCCCACTCCGCCGCTGGTGGTCCACCGACGGCCTCTGCGACATCGAGCAGGTCTATTTCGACGCGATTCGCGACGCCCGCTCGCTATTGGACGTGGGCGCGGGCGATCTCCGCGTGATGCGGAAGCTCCAGAGCGCGGGATTTGGGGGCGAGTACCATACGCAAGACATCGGCGGCGAAGGAACGTACACGTACCGCGATGTCTCCGATGTGAAGCGCTCCTACGGCGCGGTCCTCTGCCTCGACGTGATCGAACACCTGCCGCTACGCGAAGGGCTCACGCTGTTGCGTGATTCCATCCGCGTGCTCGAGCCGGGGGGAGTGATCGTGGTCCAGACGCCGAACGCGGAATATCTACCGAATCCGCTCTCCTGGGACATGACCCACGTGCATTGCTACAACCTGCACGACCTCTGGGCCTGGTTCACGTGCGAGGGGCTGGAGGCGCGGGGTTATCGCGTGATGGCCCAAGAGCCCGGAGCGGGAGCGGTGGCGCGCTTGAAGTCGGGAATCACGTCCTACGTGAAGCGGCAGATCATCGGCGCCGATTTCGCGAACAACATCGCGATCGTCGCGCGGCGCCCCGGAGCGTAGCCTCCCTCAGAATCGGCCCCGCGGTTGCGAAATCCCGTATTTCATGCTATAATTCGAGCTTCCAGCCGAAATCCCCCCCGAACGAGGTGCTGACATGTACAGGGGCGTGTCCGCCGCATCGTTTCGATTTCCGCTTGGCTTCGCCGTCGTCGTTGCTCTCACCTGCTCTTGGGTCACCTCGAGCCGTGCCGCGAGCGCACTCCCTCTTTCGGTCGCTCCAGCATCGCGCGCCGTGGCCGTGAGCGGCCCGATACTCGCCGTCTCTCCGCCCTCTCTCGATTTCTCGAGCGGTCTCATCGGAGTGCCGATCAGCCGCACCCTCACGGTCAGCAACGCGGGGGAACAAACGCTCAGCGTCACCGGAGTCTCGAGCTCCGATCCTCACTTCACCACGTCCACCGCGGTGCCGTTTTCGATTCCGGCGGGCTCTCAGCAGAATCTCACCGTGTCCTATCTGCCCACCGCGGTCGCGACCGACCAGGGCACACTGACCCTGACGAGCAACGCGGGGGCGAAGGGTGTTCCGATGATCGGCAGTGGCCTTTCGGAGCCGCCGCCAGGACGGATCCTCATCGCACCCGGCGGGCAGGCCGCGGGAGATCAGCTCGGCAATTCGGCGTCGAGCGCGGGGGACGTGAATGGGGACGGCTACGATGACCTGATCGTCGGCTCCTGGGCCAGCGACGCCAACGGTGGCGATGCGGGGCGCGCGTACTTGTTCCTCGGCGGAGCGAATCCCGCTCCCAATCCCGCGCTCGTCTTCAACGGCCAGTCGGCCAACGACAATTTCGGGACTTCGGTCGCTGGCGGCGGAGACTTGAACGGGGATGGCTACGATGACGTGGTCGTCGGCGCTTGGAAGAACGACACGGCGCAAGGCGACGCTGGACGAGCGTACGTGTACTTCGGCGGTCCCTCGATGGACGCCGCCCCCGACGTGATCCTGACGGGAGAACCGGTGCCTTCGGGATTGTTCGGCGTCTCCTCCTCGATCGCCGGCGACGTGAACGGCGACGGGTTCGACGACGTGGTCATCGGAGCTCCAGGGGCGGGACGCGCTTACGTGTACTTCGGCGGCGTCGCCATGAACTCCGTGGCGGACCTGGTCCTGAGCGGAGGGTCCACCACGACCTACGGATGGTCGGTTTCCGGAGCCGGCGACGTGAATGGGGACGGGTTCGCCGACGTGCTCGTCGGCGACCATTCCAATGGAGCCGGCGGCATCAATGCCGGACGAGCGTTCCTTTTCTTCGGAGGAAGCGTCCCGAACAACACCGCCGACTGGGTCTTGACGGGCGCTCCCGGAGAGCGACTCGGCATACGCGTCGCGAGTGCCGGCCACCAGAACGGCGACACCTACGACGACTTCATCGTCGGCGCGGACCAATTCCAGACCGGTGTTGGGCACGCGTACCTGTTCCACGGAGGTCCAGCGCCGGACACCACTCCGGATCTCACCCTGACCGGAGACCTGGCCCAGGCAGGCTTCGGCGCGTTCCTCTCTTCCGCCGGGGACGTGGACGCGGATGGGTATGACGACCTCCTCGTCACCTCGTGGCTGCACGACGGGCCGGGGCACGGGGCCGGCAGGGGGTACCTGTTCCTGGGTGGTCCTCAGGCGGACAATGTCCCCGATTTCACCTTCATCGGGGATGCCGACGGCGATCACTTCGGTACGAGCGTGGCCCCCATCGGCGACATGGACGGAGACGGCGGCCCCGATTTCGTCATCGGAGCCTACTTCAACGATTTCATCGCGCCTGAAGCAGGGCGCGCCTATGTCTTTTCGGTTTCCAGTGCTCGAAATCGTCCTCCCACGCTGACCGCGCCCGCGAGCGTTGTCGCGGCCGAAGGCGCCCCGATCGCGTTCGCGGTCCAGGCCACGGATCCCGACGGAGACGCCGTGACCATCGGAGCTCTGAATCGCCCCGTTGGATCGGTGCTCGTCGACCTCGGAACGGGCTCCGCCCAGTTCAGCTGGACTCCTGGATTCGACCAGGCGGGAACCTACTCGGTCACGTTCACGGCGCGGGACGCCAAGGGCGCGGATGCGCAGCCCAAGCAGGTCTCCCTCGTGATCGACAATGTGAATCGCGCGCCGGTGGCGGCTCCGGGCGGTCCGTACAGCGGAGTCGTGAACGTCGCGGTCTCGTTCCTGGCCTCGGGATCCTCCGACCCCGACGGAGACGCCCTCACCTACCACTGGAATTTCGGCGACGGCTCGACTGGACTTGGACTGAATCCGGCGCACGCCTACGGTGCCGGAGGGAGCTACACCGTCACGCTCCAGGTGAGCGATGGCGCTCTGAGCAGCACGGCGAGCACCGTTGCGAGCATCCAGGACGTGTTCCAGGCGCGCGCGTTCGTCGAAGGCGGCAACAAGACGACGAAGCTCGGATCAGGCAGAGCCACGACTTGCATCCAGATCGAGCCGGTGGCGGGCGCCTACACCAACAGCAGCATCGTGGTTGCCTCCGTCGTGATGATCTCCGCGGGGACCGGGAGTGTGGATCGGATCTACGCGATCGGAGACAAGACGTCGTTCGGCGACGATCGGGACAGGAACGGGATCGACGAGATCACGTCCTGTTTCCGCAAGGACGACATGCGTCTCCTGTTCAGCAACCTGACCGGCGGAAAGCATCTCGTGGGCGTGACGCTGGAGGGCGACCTGACGACGGGCGGACGATTCCACGCCACGCTCGAGCTGGAGATCGTGGCTTCGGGCGGTGGGCAGAACGCCTCCGTGTGGCCAAATCCATTGAATCCGTCGGCGACCCTGACGTACCGGACGACGCGCTCCGGACCGGTGACCATCACCGTGTTCGATCCCTCGGGACGCGCGGTGCGCACCCTGCAGCGCGAATCCTTCGTAGCGGCCGGATATCACGACGTGAAGGTGGATGGGACCTCGAATAGTGGAGCGAGACTGGCCTCCGGCGTCTACTTCTACCGCGTCGAGACGGCCGACGGAGTGGCCACGGGACGATTCGTCATCATGAAGTGAGGTAGTCGCCCCCCTAACCGAGCTTCGAAATGGTCCCTGGCGGCGTTATGCTCGGGCCGATGACCCGCTGGGGCTCCCTTCTCGCGCTCTTGATCGGTGCCGCTACGGCGGCATCGCCGGCCAATGCGGCCGGCCTCCCAGGGGCAGCGGTCTCCGAAGACTCCACCGGCGCCGCCCTCCGCTACCAGGAGCCGCCGCCTGCCATCCGGAAGGTGCTAGACGCACCGGCGCTTCCGATTCTCTCCGTCTCCCCCACTTGCGACGGCGTCCTTCTGCAGCGTGGGAAGCCCTATCCGCCGATCGCGGATCTCGCGCAGCCCATGCTCCGCCTCGCGGGCATCCGGCTCGATCCCGCGATCAACGGGCCGCACCGCGCGCCCTACTGGGACCGCCTCTCCTACCAATCCGTCCGCGGCGGGCCGGAGCACGCGATCGCCCTGCCCGAGGGAGCGCGCATCGGGCCGCTGGTTTGGAGCGCCGATGGCGCGCGCGTCGCCTTCTCCAACACGATCCCGGGGCGCGGCGTCGAGCTCTGGGTGCTGGACACGAAGACGCTGCGCGCGAAACGGCTCGAGGGCGTGCGCGTGAACGCGGCGCTCGGCTGGGGATTCCTCTGGATGCCCGATCAGCGATCGCTCGAGGTGATGCTGGTGCCCGCCGACCGCGGGCCAGCTCCGCCCGACGACGCCGTGCCGCTCGGACCCGAAGTGCAGGAGGCGTCCGGCAAGCGCGGCATTGGAAGCACGTACGAAGCGCGCGACGTCATGCGCACGCCGGAGGACGAGGCGCGGTTCGATTACTACCTCACCGCCGAGCCGGCGGTCGTCAACACCGACACGGGCGCGATCACGTCGCTGCATCAACGCGGCATCTTCGCGCGCCTCGAACCCTCGCCTGATGGCGAGTACTTCCTCGCGGAGCGGATCAAGCGCCCCTATTCGTACCTGCATCAGTACGACCGCTTCCCGCGCGACATCGAGATCTGGAACCGCACCGGAAGGAAGGTCGCGACGGTGGCCAGCCTTCCCCTCATGGACCAGGTTCCCATTCAGGGCGAGCCCATGGGACCTCGCGAGGAGTTCTGGTGGCCGACCGAACCGGCAACGCTGTTCTGGGTCGAGGCGCTCGACAAGGGAGATCCGGCCGTGCACGTCCCCCACCGGGACAAGATCATGGCACTGGGCGCGCCCTTCACCGGTGAGCCGATCGAGCTGATGCGTCTCGAGGAGCGTTATGCGGGGATGACCTGGGGCGAGGGAGGACAAGACGCGATTGTCTACGAGTTCAACCGCGAGCGGCGCTGGGAACGCGCGTTCTGGATCCGCCCCGGGGAGAACCCCGTCGTAAAGCGCACGATCTGGGACCTGAGCATCAACGAGAAGTACGCCGACCCTGGGCAGCCCGTGACCCACACGTCCCGGTTCGGGACGCCTGTCATGTACCAAGACGGCGACTGGATCTGGCTCTCTGGCCCGGGATCCACGCCCGAAGGTGACCGGCCGTTCCTCGATCGCTTCCAACTCAGCACCGGAAAGACAGAACGGGTGTTTCGAAGCGATCGCAGGTCGTACGAGACGTTCGCGGGGTTCGTCGATCGCACGAACGACTCGTTC
>DATJGP010000222.1:0-13612 GCA_035494915.1 Candidatus Eiseniibacteriota bacterium
TAGCGCGATTCCTGGACGAGCTCCTTTTCCACGTCCACGAACGCATACGTGCGCGCGGCCTCGTTCAGCACGCCCGAGAGGACGAGCCCGGCGATCGAGACCACCACGATCACGATGAGGAGCTCCACGAGCGTGAATCCCGAGTCTGTCCGGCGAGGGGCCATCAGTGCCCCGCAAACCAGGTGGTGAGCGTCACCGGTGGAATCGAGGCCGTGGACACGGTCACGTTGACCGCGCGGAACCGCACGCCGTCGAAGGTGGAATCGGCCGACACGTTGACGGACCGCCGGAACCGCGGGAACGCGACCACCGGGTTCTCGGGCGGATAGTTGGCCGTGTCGAGATAGTCGAATCCCCGCGCGGGCGAGCTCTTGTCCGCGGCGATCTCCTCCATCTTCGCCTGCGCGAGCTGGGCCGCGGTCGTCGCGTCCCGCGCCTCGCCGGAGCGCATCGACGCGTTCGCGAACAAGAGGCTGAGCGGAAGGATCGCGACCCCCACGATCACGAGGATCAGGACCACCTCGATGAGGGTGAATCCGGCCTGCTTCATCGGACGGTCACCTTGCCGGTGCCCGGCGCGATCTCGACCGTGGACGTCATCCCGCCGCACGCGAGCACGACGAGGCCGGTACGGCGGATCTCGCGCCCGGCGAGGTTGCTCGGCACGCCGAAATAGTCGAACGACACCTCGGGTGATCCGTCGAACGAGGCGGACACGAGGGTGACGCCGTGCGCGGCGGACGGCTCCTTGAAGGAGACGACGAGCGCGTGGCCGCGGGCGCCGGGATCCTCGATGGGCTCGCCTCGCCCGGTGGCCACGACCTCGTAGCGCTTCTCCGCGATCTCGAACCGGACGCCGTGCCGGATGCGCCGCGCGATCGACTGCCCCTGCGCGTAGCGAAGGTCCGACGCGAGCCTCCGCGACGCCGCGCGAAGCGAGACCTCGTCCGTGGCGCTTCGGTTGGGAACGGCGACGACCACGAGGAGCCCGAGGATCGTGATCACGATCACGAGCTCGACCAGCGTGAACCCGCGCGCGGCGCGTCGTGGAGTCGGGATCATCCGGTGCGCTCCCTCCAGTACCTCGACCGCTCGGCGTTCCCCGCGCGCGCCCAGGCGCGCGCCGCGTCGGTGGCGAAGGTGGGAAGCGGATCGATCCGGTAGGCGCGCTCGAACCACCGGGCCGCGTCTTCGTGGCGGCCGGCCGCCCCGAGGAAGACGGCGAGGCGCGCGGCGGGTTCCGGATCGAGCGGCGCGACCGTGCGCGCCCTGAGGAGCTCGTCGAGCGCGCGCTCCGGCACGCCGGCGGTCGCGAGCGCGGTGGCGAGATTCAGGTGCGCCCCCGCGATGTCGTAGCCCACGCGCGCGGCGTCCTCGAACCAGGGAATGGCTTCCGCGACGAGTCCCTGGTTCCAGTAGGCACGCGCGGCCGCGTCCGAATAGGAGACCGCGAGCTTGCGCGTCACGAAGTCGTAACGATTCGGCGCACCGCCGAGGAGCGCCCCGCTCTTGGGCCAGTCGGCGGGCGGGAGCCAGGGCTTCGGCATGACCCGCCGAGGCGGCTCCTTCCAGTTCGGGAGCGGCGGGTACGCGCGGGCGACGAGCCCTTCCTGACGGAACACGACGCCCGCCTCGATCAGATCCTCGGGAGGGGTCGTGTAATAGACGGGGACCTTGCTCTCGCGAAGGCGCTCGAGGTCCACGCGGTGCGCGATCTCGGTCCAGCGCGACCGCGGCATCCCGTCGAGCCCGTAGACGTCGCCGAAGATGTAGCCGCGGCGGTGGATCAGCGTGACGTCGGGGCGGAGCCCGCGGACCCGCGTCGCGTACGCGGTGAGGAAGGTCTCGTTGTCGCCGTCCACGACGAGCGTGGCGTTCTGCGGCAACGGGGCCAGGAGATCGCGCGCGTAACGGTCGGCCAGCCCGAAGTCGTGCCGGTCCGAGAGCCCCTGGTGCGCGATCACGGTCGCCAGCGCGCACGTCGCCGTCGCGGCGAGCACCGGCCAGCGGAGCGCGTGCGGAACGCGGCGCACCGCGGCCTCGGCGCCGGCTCCCGCCATGAGGCACGCGGCGGCCACGACGGGCGCGAGGAACGGCGCGATCTGCGCCACGTGCTCCGCGTCGGGCAGGAATCCGACGAGGAGGACGAGCGCGACCGGAATCGTCGCGGCGGCCACGGCCACGAGGCGGAGCGTCGCGCGCTCGCGTCGCGCGAGCCACGCGCCCAGGAGGGCCAGGAGCGCGGCCGCGACCCCGATCGACGCCGCCACGCTCCCCGCCATCGCTCCCAGCTCCGCGAGCGCGAGCCGGGTGGACAGGGGCTGCTGCCGCAGCGCGCCGTAGCCCTGGCGGAGGATCCCGTCCATGGCGCCGAGGAGACCGGTTTCGGACGAGAAGGTGAAGCTCCCGGCTGCACCGCTCCGGAGCGCGACCACGAGGAAGAGGGTCGGGCCAATCGAGGACCAGAGAAGGCCGCGCCAGACGCGGGCGAGACGCGCGTCGCGCTCGAGCATCCAGATGCCGAGGAACGTGGCCGGGAAGGCGAGCGTCTGGTGGACGACCGGCGCCAGGCCCAATGCGAAAAAGGCGAGCGCGTCGCTCCTCATGGACGCGGTGTGCCGCGATCGGGCGCGCCACACGAGGAGGATGAGCAGGAGGAAGTACGGTGCGGCGAGGGCGTAGACCTCGGTCTCCACCGCGGCGCTCCACACCGTGATCGACGCGGCATAGAGCGCGGTCGCGACGATCGCGGCGAAGGGGCGCAATCCCGCGCGGCGCGCGAGCGTGTGGAAGAGCCCCGCCCCCAGGGCGGCGAGGATCGCGGAGAGCATGTTCACGCGCGCGGCGACATCGCCCCACGGAATCAGGACTGCGATGCGCGCGAGGAGGGTCCAGAGCGGATAGCCGGGGGGATGCGGCACTCCGAGGGTCTGCGCCGCCAGCAGGAGCTCGCCCGAATCCCCTGCCCCGACGCCGGGAGCGAGCGTGGCGGAATAGAGCGCGAGCGCGACCGCGGCAACCGCGGCGCTCACGAGAGCCGGTCGAATCCAGCGCTTCTGAGTCACGGCAGGAAGGGCCTCTCCGAAACGTTCGAGGCGGAGCGGGAGTCGGGCCCGCCCCGCCAGGATTCGTGCTCCCGCTTCGTCGCGGGGGCGATCAGTACGACGAGTAGGCGTTCAGGTTGACCTTGATGATGCCGGTGGACTGCTGGTAGACCCACCCGCCCGAGCCGTCGACGCCGGGCGTCGTCTTCACGTTGCTCAACTGGTTGATCGGCTCCTTCGGCACGCGCCCTTCGGCGAAGATCGTGCCGTCGAGCGGCGGAAAGCCTCCGTGCCCATTCAGCGCGTTGCGCGCGTACTGGATCGCGACCGCCGAGCGGATCGCGCCCAGCTGCCCCTTGATGGTGGCGACGCGAGCCTGCTCGCGCATGTCCTCGTACTTCGGAATCGCGACGGCCGCGAGGATGCCCAGGATCACGATCACGATGACCAGCTCGATCAGCGTGAAGCCCGACTCCGACTTCGTCCGGTGCATAACGGCCAACCTCCTTGGATTGCGAGACGCCCCGCCCCCGGGGCGGACATGCTGCGAGGGGCTCCTGACCCCTGAATCTTCGGCACGGGGGCCCCCCACCTTGAATGCGTTCGGCAACGCCTAGTGGCGGAAGGCGTTCATCAGGTTCCAGAGGGGGAGAAAGACAGCTAACGCCGTGAACAGCACGGAGATACCGAGGACCACGAGGAGCGCCGGCTCCAGGGCCGTGGCCAGGTTCTTGACCGCGTAGTCGACGTCCCGGTCGTAGAAGCGGGCGGCCCGGACCAGCATTTTTCCAAGGGAGCCGGTCTCCTCCCCCACGGCGAGCATCCGGACGAGCAGCGGAGGCACGGTGCGGCTCCCCTTGAGCGGCGCCGCGAGCCCCTCTCCCGCGATGAGGCCGTCCCGCATCCTGTCGATCTCCACCTCGAGGCTCCGGTTGCCGAGCACTCCGCGCGCGATCGCGACCGCGCGCACGATCGGAACGCCGCTCTCGACGAGCGCCGCGAGCACCCGCGCGAAGCGCGCCATCGCCACCTTCTGCATGATCGGCCCGAAGAGCGGGATGCCGAGGATCGCGGCGTCGAGGCGCCGGCGGCCGCCCTCGGTTCGGAGCCAGAGCGCCGCGCCGGCGGCGAGGAGCGCGGACAGGACGAGGACCTGCCAGCCGTACGCGTCGAAGAAGTCGCTGACCGCGATCAGGACGCGCGTCGGCAGCGGGAGCTCCGCATTCAGATTGCGGAAGAGGGTCGCGAACTTGGGAAGCACGAGCTTCACCAGGACGATGAACGCCACCAGGAGCTCCGAGACGACGATCATCGGATAGAAGACGGCCGACGCGATGCGCTGGCGCGTCTCTTCCTGATGCTCGAGCACCCCGCCGAGCCGGTCGAGCATCGAGGGGAGGAGTCCCCCCTCCTCGCCCGCGTGCACGAGATTCGTGTAGAGCGTCGGGAAGCAGTGCGGGTAGGCGCGCATCGCCTCGGTGAGCGTGCTCCCCTGCTCGACCGCGGCGCGCACGCCGTGCACCGCCTCGCGCAGCGCGGCGTCGCTCGCCTGGGACTCGAGCGTCTCGAGCGCACTGAGGAGCGGGAGGCCCGCGTCGATCATGGTCTCGAGCTGGCGGGTGAAGAGGATCAGCTCCGACGCGGCGATCCGCCGCTTCGGGAGCGCGAAACGCGCCGCGTGAGGGCGCGCGCCGTCCGCATCGAGCTGGATCGGCACGAGCCCGAGGTCGCGGACGCGGCCGATCGCCTGGTCGAGATCCGCCGCCTCGACTTCGCCGACGCGTGTGCCGCCGGCCGCGGCCGCGGCCCGGTACCGGTAGGAGGGCATCGGGCGCTACCGCGGCGCGCCGGCCCGCGCCCGCGAGCCGTCCCCCGCCGTCACGCGGAGCGCCTCGTCGAGCGTGGTCAGGCCGAGCGCCGCCTTGCGAAGCGCGTCGTCCTTCAGCGTGATCATCCCGCCGGCGCGCGCCGCGCGCGCGATCTCCTCGCCCGAGGCGCGCGCGTGGATCCGATCGCGGATCGCGTCCGTCATCTCGAGCACCTCGAAGATGCCCACGCGCCCCTTGTAGCCGCCGTGCCCGCACGCGACGCATCCCTTGCCGCGGAGGAAGCGCGCGTTCTCGGGGAGGCCCAGCTCCTCGCGAAGGCTCCGCGGCACGTCCGCCGCGGTCTTGCAGCGATCGCACACGCGCCGGACGAGCCGCTGCGCCACCACGCCCGCCAGCGCGGACGAGAGGAGGAAGGGCTCGGTGTCCATGTCGAGGAGCCGCGGCACCGCGCCGGCGGCGTCGTTCGTGTGGAGCGTCGCGAGCAGGAGGTGCCCCGTGAGCGCGGAGCGCACCGCGATCTCCGCGGTCTCGGAGTCCCGGATCTCGCCCACCATGATCACGTCCGGGTCCTGGCGGAGGAGCGCGCGGAGCCCGCGCGCGAACGTCAGCCCGACGTCCGGGTCGACCTGCGTCTGCCGCACGGACGGGAGGTGGATCTCGACCGGATCCTCGAGGGTCACGATGTTCCGCTCCACGCCCTGGATCCGGTGGAGGCAGGCGTAGAGCGTCGTCGTCTTGCCGCTTCCCGTGGGGCCGGTCACGAGCACCATCCCGTTCGGACGATCGATCGTGCGCGCGAGCAGCTCGAGCGGCTCCGGGAGGAGTCCGAGCTCCGCCATTCCGATCAGTGCGGCGGAGCGGTCGAGAAGGCGGAGCACCACGTTCTCACCGTGGATGGTCGGGAAGGTCGACACGCGCACGTCGAGGTCGCGCCCGCCCACGTTCAGGCGGAAGCGGCCGTCCTGGGGCAGGCGGCGCTCCGAGATGTCGAGCGCGGCCATGACCTTGATGCGCGACACGACCGACGCGTAGAGCTCGCGCGACTGGAGCGAGGCCTCGCGAAGCACGCCGTCCACGCGGAAGCGAACGCGGAACGACGACTCCTCGGGCTCGAAGTGAACGTCGGAGGCGCCCTCGCGGGTCGCCTGCTGCGCGATCGCGTTCACGAAGCGGATGATGGGCCCGTCTTCCTCGAGCCTTTGCTCCGCCTCCGCGCTCGACGCGCCGGGCGCGCCAAGGCGCACCAGCCGGTCGACGCCGCCGGCCGGGTGATATCGGTCGATGGCCTCCCGGATCTGCCCCTCCGGCGAGACGACCACGTCCACTTCCATCCCGGTGGTCTGCTTCACCTCGTCGCGCGCCACCACGTCGAGCGGGTCGGCCATCGCGACCGTGATGGTGTTGCCGATGCGGAAGAGCGGGACCACGTGGAACTGCCGGGCGACGCGCTCGGGTACCAGACGCACGATCTCGGGCTCGAGGATGTACGTGGTGAGATCCATCCGCGGCACGCCCACCGTGTCCTCGTAGTAGTCGAGGAGCGCGGATTCCGGGGCGAGGTCGAGACGGAGGAGGACGTCGCGAAGCGAGGCGCCCGCCCGGCGCTGCTCCTCGAGCGCGCGCGCGAGGGCCTCCGGCGACAGATGCCCCTGCTCGACGAGACTCTGGCCGAGCGGCTTCCTGCGGCCCTGATTCATGCGCTCCCCCTCGTGACGGATGTCCGGACGGATGGCCCGGGGCGACGTCCTCCCTATCGGCCAAAGGGCCGCGTTCTCAAGGGAGTGCGGGGGGTGCGCTGGGTGAGGCGGGTGCGCTGGGTGAGGCGGGTGCTAGCGGAGACCGCCCGCTTTTCCCCCCGGCGTCGCGGGGGCGTTCGCGTCGGGCAGCGGCTCCGGCGTCTGCGTGACCTCGGGCGTGGCGTCGGCGCCGAGGTCCAGAAGCACGAGGTCCGTCCACGAGATCACGGGGGCGGAGCCCGCCGATCCCACGGCCGAGGCCGGGGAGGAGACGAACGGCGGACGAGCGGGTGCCGGGGGCTGTGCCGGCGGAAGCGAGCTGGCGGCGCTTCCCGCGATGTCCGGGCGAGGCGGGGCGGCTCCCTGGATCGGCGCGGTATCGCGCGTGGCCGCGGGAACGCGCTCGGTCGTTGCCTGGAAGAGCGAGCGGGCGATCCCCGTGATCGGCACGGCCGCGTTCTTCCAGACGGTCTGCACGAGAAGGGGTCGGTTCACCATCGTGGTGTCGCCCGGCACGGGCCAATCGTCGGCCCCCGCCCGGCGCGTGCACACGACGGTCGCGGGCACGATGCGCTGGGCGCTCCGGAGCGTGTCGGGACCGAGGTCCTCGACCACCGCCGGGATCTCCGTGTCGAACTCGAAGAGCTCGATCGTTCCGACGTCCCCGCCGGAGCGGAGCTCGGTCAGTTTTTCAGCGGGATATTCGTACAGCTTGCCGTTCGACTGGAGCACCTGATAGCGCTCGAGACGCGTCCTCTTGGAGGGGGCGGACGGCGAGGACTCACCCTCGTCGTCGCTCGTCGCCGCGGACGCGGTTCCGGGCGGGAAGAAGAACCCGCGCTCGATGCGGATTCCCGAAGGCTGCCCTTCGGTCTTGAGCTCCACCCAGTATCCGACGCGTCCGTCCGCTCTCTCCTTCGCGACGATGGCGACGCGCTGCGTGTACTCGCGCACGGGGCGAGACCGGGTCTGCGTGCGCACGCGATAGCGCACCCAGGGACCGACCGTGGGATTGGCGGGGAGCTCGAGACTCTGGAGCTGCAGAGCCTGGGCGCGCGCCGGCTTGGCCGGCGCGCCCAGGATGGCAAGGAAGGAGACGACGAGAGCGAGGATCGTCGAAGGTCCGCGCCGCAGCGCGGACCTCACCGGATTACTCCCAATGGACGATCTTCTGGACCATCTCGTCATACTGGAAATTCGGATCCTGCTGGTGCGTGTGGCACGTCTGGCAGACCTCGGGGCCGACCGTGTCGGTGCTCCCGTGGCGCGTACCCATGCCGTGGCAGCTCTCGCACTGCACGTTCACCAGATCGGGCGTCGATTGCTTGGAGATGAACCCGCCGGACGAGCCCATGCCCACCACGTGGCACGGGAGACACTCGGGCGTCGAGTCGCGCTGGTTCGTGACGAGCGTCTGGAACGCGTGCGCGTGCTTCTGCGTGGACCATTTCTGGTACTCGGCCTCGTGGCACCGGCGGCAATTGTTCTCGCCCAGGTAGCGCTCCCCCGCGATCTGCTGCGCGGTGTGCGCCGTCGCGGTCTGCGCGGTGGCCTCGTTGGCCTTCGCGAACCGCTGGTTCAGCTCGTCCTGGTACTTGTCGACCTCGGCGTTCATCGCCTCGTCGGCCGGGACCTTGTCGTCCAGCTGCACGACGTCGCCGTCGAAGGATGTGATCTTCCGGTCCTCCACGACCAGGTGCACCTCGGGGATGTACTGCCCCCGCTCGCCGCCGCGCACCGTGATCACGTCCTGCGTCTTCGCCAGGGTCCGGAAGAGCCCGGGCTGGTGGCCGAAGAACATGACGTCGACGGGCACGTCGACCGTGAGCTTCTGGCTGTCGCTCATGCCGAGATGCGACAGGAGGACCACGATGTCGGCCTTCTTCCTCAGATCGGCGAGCATCGCCTTGCCGGTCGTCGTCGGATCCAGGATGGTGAGGGCCGGGTCACCCTTGAAGGGCCGGATCTTCATGTCCGTCCCGATGAGGCCGAAGAACGCGACCTTGAGGGTCCCGACCTTGCGGATGACGTACGGCTTCACGAACGGCTTCTTGGAGTCCGCGTAGACCAGGTTGGCGCACACGACGTCGACCTTGGTCGTCTTGAACTGATTGAGCAGGAACTGCTGCCCGAAATTGAACTCCCGCTCGCCGAGCGTCACGACGTCGTAGCCGAGCTTGTCCATGGCCTTGACCAGGAACATGCTCTTCAGGGAGTCCTGCTCCCCGCCGACGCCGAAGAAATCGCCGCAGTCGACCGTGAAGTTATTGGGGAACTTCAGCTCGCCCACCTTGAGTTGGCTCGCCCTCCGGGCGAGCCCGCCTAGCGGATGAGCGTGTCAGCCACAGGGAGCGAGCTCACCGTACACGTCGGTCGTGCTCTGGATGAGCAGATCGATCGGGGCGCCCTTTCCCTGGAGCAGCGGAGCGGTTGCAAGTACAAGCGCTACAACAAGTAAGAACAGATAGCGGAGTCGCGGCAGAGAAGCCACCTCCCTTCGGAACGAAGCCGGAACGCGAGTGGATGTGTCGGAACTATACCCCGGCTTCCTTTATAGGTTCAACGTCGGCAGCCGGTTCCCTCGCCTCCAGCCCAAATAGACGAGGGGGCGGACCCTGAGGCCCGCCCCCTGTCGAAAGCCTTTGGGGGGGATTACTTCCGAACCCGATCCTTCAGCGCCTTGCCCGCGTGGAACGCAGGGAACCTCGACGCGGCGATCTTGATTCGCTCGCCCGTCTGGGGATTGCGGCCTTCGCGCGCCTTCCGCTTACGGGTTTCGAACGTACCGAATCCCGTGATCTGGACTTTCTTGCCGGACATGAGCGCCGACGCGATCAGACCCTCCTTGCCGGGAGAGAAGAGCGTGTCGACGACGGCCCGCGCCTCGCGCGCGGACAGGGAGGTCTTCTTCGCGATGACGGCGATGAGCTCGGTCTTGTTCATTCCGTTTCACCTCCTTTCGGATGAACGACGCGTCACCTTAGGACCGGCCCCAGGGGGTGTCAAACAGATTCCGCATGAGGACGCGTGTTTTTCGATCAATAGATGTTCTGGAGGGCGCCGAATCCGCGCAGGCCGCGCGAGCCTTGCTCGAAGTAGACCTCCGGCAGATTCTTCACGTTGATCTTGAAGTAATACTCGTCTCCCACGTCGCCTGAAAGACTTCGCGTGAACTGCATCTCCCAGCAGTGGAGGTCCCGCTTCACGGTGAAGAACTGGGAGACCATGATTCCCGCACGGGGATCGAACTGCCAGTTGTACTCGAACCGCCAGTTCTTGGTGAAGTTGACCGCCGTCCCCCCGTTGAGCCGCGCGTCCGAGTGCCATGGCTGGTAGCCCCCCTGCCCATCCCTGGCGCTCGATCCCTGATAGCTGACCGACGCGAAGACGCTCCAGGGAAGCCCCGACGGGGACATGCCGACCGGAGTGAGGGGTGAGCGCTCGCGCACGGCGTAGGTGCCCGGCTCCTGGTCGGCGATCGACGTCTCCTCTCCCGTGGGACTCTGACCCTGGAACGCGATGCCGGTCGACGCGCTGAAGGAGAGGAGCTTCCAGTCGTACGGGTTGTGGACGAAGGTGAAGCCGAAATCGCTTTTGTCGATCGGCTTGAAACGGAGGCTCGTCGACATGTCGGAGAGGGGCTTCGCCCCGGAGCGCTTGGCGAGCTCGTTGTAGGAGATGTTGTTCTGCAGCTGGAACAGGTTGTTGATGATATGCGGGTGGACGGGGTCCCCCCACTTCACGTGGAGATCCTGCCGCAGGGAGAAATCGAGGCGCCGAACCTCGGCCGCCGCGAGCGAGATCCCGGACACGCCGTCGAAGCGGGCCCGGAAGAGCCCGTCCGACCCTCGATAGAGAAGGCTCGTGTTCGGCGGCTGGTAGACGAGCGCGGCCGACGGCGTGATCACGTGACGGATCGCCTGGAGTGGACCGAGCCCTGTCCGGAATGTGCCTGTGACCGCGGTGTTGGCCCCGACACCCGCGCTCCAGACCGCACCGAACTGGTTGTCTTGCCCCGCCTGATCTCGGCTGTAGTAGACCGTCTGGAGATTGAAGCGAGGCGCCACCTTGATGAAGCCGAGCGAGCGCACGTCGGTGAGCGTGAAGTCGTAGCGCGCCGCGCCCCGCGCGTCGAGCGAGTCCAGGCTCACCGGCGTGAAGAGCGTATCGATCGGCACGGCGAGGCTGTCGAACACGACCGTCGTGTCGGTGCGCGTTACGGGCTCGTACTCGCGCCGCTGGTACAGGCCGCGGATGCTCGTGCTGTAGACCGTGCTCGCGAAGGCGGGCCACTTCGCCGGCTCGCGGCCGCGCGGCGTGTGCCCCACGGGGCGCGCGTTGAGCGTGAGGTTGAACGAGGGGAGCTGCTGCTCGGTCTTGAGATTCCCCGGCTCGGCGTCCAGGTCCTCCGTCTGGAGGAGACCGAGGGCGAGCGAGCCGCCGCTCCAACCCTTCTGGAGCGACAGGTTGGAGCGGAGATTCCGCTGCGTGCGGACGAACACGTTCTGCCCCAGGTCCGGATCCCGGTGGTAGTCGCTAGAGTTGGTGAGATTGGCTTCGCTCGTGAGCGTGAAATTGCGACTCAGGGTCTGGTAGTGGCGGGCATACAGATCCCAGCGCTGCGACCCGGTCGAGAACTGGTTCTGATACGAGGCGCTGATCTGCCCCTGGTACTCGTAGCGCCGGTTGTAGCGGTAGAGGCCGTGCATGATCCAGCTGTCGTCCTGGTAGTAGTCGAACCAGCCGGTCGCGTCCATGAAGTCGTTGAGCGCCCAGTAGTAGCCCACGTTCCGGACGAATTTGCCTCCTCCGGTCGCGGATCCGAACTCGACCTGCGGCAGCTGGAAGCCGGAGTGGCGCCCGGTCTGGATCGGAAACACGTAGAACGGAAGCGCGAGCACCGGGACCTTCTTGATGTAGAAGACGACCGGGCGCGCGATGACCTTGTCGTGAAGCATCACCTTCATCTTCGCGCTCTCGAAGTGATAGTGCGGCTCGGCCAGGTCGCAGGTGGAGTAGGTGCCGTGCGCCACGTCGAGCTCGGTGTCCGAGACGCGCCGCACGCGCTCGCCGAAGAGATAGCCCCGGTCGTACGCGGTCCGCCCTTCGAACACGGTTCCCTGCCGGGTGTTCAGGTCGTAGGTCATGGACGCGCCGGTCATCCGGTTCCCGGCGTCGGTGAGAACGGGACTTCCTTCGGCCCGCATGTGGTCCGTGTTCGAGTCGAACGTCACCTTGTCGGCTGTCAGGTGGACCTCGCGATAGGTGACGTCGGAGCCGCCGACGATGTCCACGGTCCCCTTCTTGATTTCGTACTGGATCTCGTTCCCCTCGTACTTCACGAGGTCCTGCTGCCGGTCCTTGGACGTGTCCCCCTCGGCGGCGAGGAAGTAGGTGCCGCGGCCCCCGCCCCGCACCGTGGCGCGCTCGGGCTGCCCCTTCTCGAAGAAGACGCGGATGGAGTCGCCGGTCGAGACGTTCCGCCCTCCCTGAGCGCTGTCCGCGCTGCTCGGCCAGTAACGGCTCTCCGCGTGGCCGACCATGAGCGCCTCGCGCGCTTCCTGATTCTCGAAGTGGACCGTGATCGTGTCGCCGCTCGCCACGTTCCGCTCGCCGCGCCCCGAGTCGGCCTTGGCGGTGAACTCGACCACGGCGTGCGGGTGGATGCGGAGCGTGCGGAGCGCGTTGTCCTCGAACTCGATCTGGATCGTGTCGCCGTACGCCACGCCCTGGTCGTCCCAGGCGCGCGGCTTCCCGACGAGCAGCGCGTTGTCCCGGGCCTGATCGAACTCCGCGCGAGTTCCCGTGGCGCGGAGCTTGTCCCGCTCCACGCGCACGTTTCCGATCGCGTACGCGCGGCGGTTGGGGTTGTCGAACTCCAGCGTGTCCCCCCGCACTGTCGTGTGCTGCCCCTTCCGCTCCTCCCGCACGAGGACCGGCTCTTCGGTGGCCCACGCGTAGTCGGCGCGACGGTCGTAGCGCACGCGGCCGGCGCGCACGCGCGTGCTCTCGGCGCGGTCGATGGCGTCCACCCTCCCGATCGCGAGGACGACGTCGTTGGTGCGGTCGTACTCGATGCGGTCCGCGGTGAGGGTGCGGGTCGAGTCCTCGAGGCGTGGGCCCCCCGTGATGACCGAGCGGTTCGCGGCGCGATCGAACCGCGCCTCGTTGCCCGTGATCTTGGCGCCCCCCTCCTCGATCCGCACGTTGCCGCGCAGCGTGGCGAGGCGGGTCTTCCGGTCGTACGACGCCTCGCGCCCCCACATGTTCGTCTTGCCGTCCACGATCTTCACGTTCCCGCGGAAGAGGACGAGCTCGCGGTTCTTGTAGATGAGCGCGGAATCGCCGGTGACCGTGGTCGTGCCATGGACCACCGTGGGGTGGATCGCGGTGTACACGTTCTCGCCCGCCGCCGCAGAACCCTCCAGGCGATCGGCGGTGAGCCGGTAGGGCTCGTCGTCCCGGCCCCCCGGCGTCACGGTGCCCGGAGGAGGGGGCTGCGCGAGGGCGACCCCCACGGCGAGCGCGGCCCCCAGAACCGAGAGGGCTAGTAGCGGACGCGAGGGTCCTCTAGAGAGCACGCGGCACCTCGAGCGCGAGGGCCGGTGTCGCCGCTCCGGCGAGATAGACCGAACCCGCGAGGAGCACGGCCCCCCGTCGCTCCCTGGCCCAGGCTTTCGCGAGCGCGAGTGCGCGTTCGACGTCCGGCGCCATCTCGAACGCCACCCCCGCCGCGCGCGCCGCCTCGAGCAGGCGCTCCATCGAAGCCGCGCGCTCGCCCTCGAAGGACGTGAGGTAGAAGCGCGTACCCACGCGCGCGAGCTGACCCAGGATCGCCTCGTGCTCCTTGTCGCGCGAGAAGCCCGCGACCACCGCGAGCGGCCGCGCGGGCCACACCGCGCTCACCGTCTCGACGAGCGCCGCTGCCCCCTCCAGGTTGTGGGCCACGTCCACCAGGACCGGCGGATCGCCGGGAAGGATCTGCGCCCGCGCGGGCCATCGC
>DATJGP010000223.1:0-2632 GCA_035494915.1 Candidatus Eiseniibacteriota bacterium
TTCGAGATAGAAGGCGAGGTGCCCCACATGGGATGCGATCGAACCGCGCGCCGGCGAGACCGCGCGCGACGCGGCCTCGGCGTTGATGGACTCCAGCGTTTCGAAGAGCGATCCACCACGGTCGAGATAGGCGACCGCGCCCTTTTCGAACGTCTCGTCGAGGAGGGTCAGGAGTGAAGCGCGGATCTGCTCGATGGGAACTGGATTCGGACTCATGAGAGGGTCTCCAGGGGCGGCTCCTTCCTGCGGCGAGCGACGAGAAAACCGGCCGCCGCATACAGCGCGAGGCCGGCGCCGATGAAGATGAGGGTGTTCTTCAGACGCGGAGTCATGGGCTCGGTCGCCGGAGTCGAGGAACGAGGGATCGTCCGGAACCTAGACCCGCGAATCCACCGCGGTCAAGCGCGTGGTTCGGCCGCGGCGATCGACCGTAATCCTACGTGCGGTCGGCGCGCACGCCGAGCCAGGCGAGCGCCTCATCCTCCGTCCGAAACACTTCGGTCTCCACGCCCACCGACTCCGAGTAGACGCTGCCCATGCGGCTCATGCCGAAATGGATGTCTTCGGTTGCGACGAGCGCGCACCGGCCTCCGATCCGCTGTGCGTAGGGCGCGAGCGCCTGGGCCACGTGGCGGATCTGACTGGGGGACCGTGTTCCCAGGACCTCCGACCGTGTCGTGTCGACGAGCAACGCGATCTTCTCCGAAGGCGGCGCTTCCGCGAGCGCCTCCTCGAGCTGACGGATGATGTCGTCCGGCTCGTACGTGCCCACGAAACTCATCCGGAGGAGTGTACCCTCCCAAGCATGAACCACGGGCATCAGGACCCCCCTTTCCGCCTCGTGAGCTACTTTCCTTCGATCTGAACTCGAACCGATCCGCTCGCCTTGTCGAGGTTCACCTTGACCGACCACATCCCGGGATTCCCCTTCAGCGAGACCTCGGTTCCCTGACCACTTAGATTCTTGGAATGGACGACGGTTCCGTCGGCGTCGCGAAGCTCGATCAGGGCGTGGCCGCCCTGGATATCGCTCCCCTCGTGCACGACCGCGGTGGAATCGGGATTCCACCACGCGTAGTTCTGGCTCATGGTGAACGCCTTGGCGGTCCCGATCTTGAACTCGAAGTAATCCGACCGGTTGGTCACCTGGAAGTCATTGCCCGCCGTCTGGGTGGACGCGCAGCCCGCGGCGAGCAGGAACCCGGCGGCACAGGCCGCGGCCCGGACGCGCTTCACGAGCCGCTCTCCCGCCCCGCCGCCTGCCGCTCCATGATGCGCTCCACGACGTACTCCGCGTCCTCGCCCACGCCCAAGAACAGGGCCGACTTGCGCTTGTGGAGCCAGTGCATGCCCACGAAATAGAGCCCGGGTAGCATCGAGACTCCGCGCCGGTGCACCGGCCATCCCTGCTGGTCCAGCTCCAAGCCTTCGATCCAACGATACTCCGGTCGGAAACCGTTGGCCCAAATGATGGTGCTCACGCCCGCCTGGCGCAGATCCACCTCGCCGGGCGAGGCGATGGGATCGCGAGGGTATTGAGGCTCCGGATCCGGGGCGCTCAGACCCTTCTCTGTGACGTGGTCGTCGACACGCTTCCGGTATGCGGCGACGAATTCGTCGCCCATCGCGAGCGATTCCTCGAGCCCTCCTCCGATGCGAAGCCGCCATCCGTCCACGCCCTCGACGCGTCCGAGGAGCGTGGCGCCGCGCCGCGCGAGCCAGCGTGGATTGCAGTCGTGGCCGCCGTCGTTGCCCGACACCGGCACGTTGCAGAGCAGGCGCGCCGCCGGCGATGGAAGCGTGTCCACGGTCTGGTCCGCGAGTCCCGTCTCGATCATCCAGTGCATCAGCTCGCGGCCGCGATATCGTCGCGGGAGCCACGGGCAGCGCCCGGCCGCGAGGTAGACCCTTCGCCCCGCATCGATCAGCTCGTCCGCGATCTGGCATCCCGACTGGCCGCCCCCCACCATCACCACCGCGCCGTCGGGAAGCTGGCTCGGACGGCGGTACTGGCTCGTGTGGATCTGCATGACGCCGGACGGAACCGCCGCCATGAGCGGCGTGGGCGTGGGGCGCTGATACGCCCCCGCGGCCACGACGACGTTCTCCGCGGTGAGCGTCCCCGCGTTCGTCTCGACCGTGAAGCCCGAGCCGTCGGGCCGCACGGCCTGGACCTCGACACCCTCCCGCACCGGAGCGCGATAGCTCCGCGCGTAGTCCTCGAGGTATGCGATCACTTCGGGCAGCGCACCGAACGCGTCCGGATTGGGCCCCGTGTAGTGGAACCCAGGCAGCCTGTGGCACCAGTTCGGCGTGTTGAGGTAGAAGCCGTCCCAGCGCTCGGAGCGCCAGGTCTCACCGATCCGGCCGCGCTCGAGCACGACGTGCTCGCGGCCCCGAGCGGTGAGGAGGTAGCTCGTCGAAAGTCCGGCCTGTCCCGCGCCGATGACGATCGTCTCAGAGGTCCTTGGCATGCTCCGCGATCTCCATTCCGAAAAAGTCCTCGACGTCACCCGTCAGGCGGAAGCCATGGCGCGCATAGAATCGCTGCGCGCGGGCCAAAGGCCGTGTCGTATGCAGATTCACGCGGCGGCATCCGGCGCGCCTCAGCTCGTCTTCGGCCGCTTCGATC
>DATJGP010000224.1:0-31233 GCA_035494915.1 Candidatus Eiseniibacteriota bacterium
GCACTACAGGTCACCAGCAATCCCGTGCGGAGCGAGTCGAGCGTGAGGAAGGGCGTCCCATCCAGCGCGACGAGGCAGCGGTTCTGAGGCACGACGTAGATTGAAACTCCGCCGAGGAGCAAGAGCGTCGACGTCCCCGCGGTCACGTTCAGAGGAACGAGTCCTGGCAGACGTCTGATGCGTGGCATCTCGTGCTTCCCGACGCGCGTGCCCCCCACGAACCCCATCGCGAGCGCGAGGAGTGCCACCCCACCGGTTCGGGCCGCCGCGATCCATCGCCGGGCGAGCAGATCGCGAACGGCGACAGCCCCAACGAAGACACCCGCAATCAAGAGAGCCAGGAGTGGCAAATGCTCAGGGCTAATCGTCATCAGGCTTCGATCCTACCCAACGATCGTCATCCGCGACCCGTGCGCGTTTACGCCGTCGTTGTTCCGCGGCGCCATGGTAGGCGGGGGGAGGGAGTGAGGGTCCTGGATCCTGTACGCCCGGCGCCTGCCAAACCACTGTAGCGGAGCGGTAGCGAGCGCCGGGACGTGCTGTCCAGGACCCTCACTCCCTCCCCCCGCCGGCCAAATCGCCTCGACCAAAAACGCAGCAAAAGCAAAAGGCCGCGGGGAAAGCCCCGCGGCCTAGAGCCTGAAGCGATGTTGCGAGGGTTACTTCGCCATCACCAGGCGGAGCGTCGACGCATCGCCGCCGTCGGTGCCCGCGATCTTGGCGTAGTAGACGCCCGAAGCAGCCTTGCCACCGGTGTTCGTGCGGCCATCCCACGTGGCTTCGTGGGTGCCGACATCGTAACGCTGGCTGGCGAGCGACTTCACGAGCGCGCCCTGCACGTTGTAGATGCGGAGCGAGTACGTACCGGTCTTGGAGACCGCGAAGCGGATCTTCGTGACCGGGTTGAACGGGTTCGGCGAGTTGCTGATCATGGCGACGTTAGAGCTCGCAAGATTGTTCTTCGTCACCTTGATGTACGTGAAGCCCTGGAAGCCGCGACCCACCAGGTTCGAGTAGGCCGTCATCTGCATCGGCACCGTCTTGTCCGTGAGGCCAAGGGCGGTGATGCGATCGATGATCGTCCGCTTGTCGAAATAGCAGGTGATCGTCCGCTCGAGCGTGAGCGGGCTCGTGCTGAGCGTATCCACCGTGTCGAAGCAGGACGTGTTGCTGACGCCCACCACGCCGGAGGAACCCTGATCGGCCGGGAGGCCGAGCAGCGTCGGGCTGTTGAAGATGCTCGCGCGGAGGCGGACACCCTCGCCGCCCGTGTTGGCGGAGCGGCAGACATAGCCCAGCGACTTGGTCTCGGTCGGGAACGACATCGTGGTGATGAAGGGCTGCGGATTGTTGCTCTTGTAGTTCACGACCGACGGCGTGATGGAAACGACCATCGGAAGCGGCGTAAGGCAGCTGTTGATCAGGTTCGCGCGCCAGGTCGCCACGCCGAAGTTACCGGCCTGCGACGTCATGACGAAGTACGAGAACGGAAGGCTCTCGGGAGCGCGCGTGTGCTGCACGAACGGAGAGTATGACGGATCCGCGTCGGCGCGGTTGTCGAGCTGGAGCTCGCACTTGGCCTTCGTCGTCAGGTTGAGCGACCACACCGAAACGACGTTGTTCACGTTCTCGCCGCCCGGAGCGTCATAGAGGATCGACGCGCCCGTCGGGTCGTACGTGGGATTGTTGTGCGTGACGAACGCGAAATTCGGCTCCGCGAGCGACAGGTAGCCCGGATCGGACGGCAGAAGCGCCGTGTGCACGATCTCGATCTGGAGCGGGCCGAACTTGTTCGTGGTGTACGCGATGTCGGTGCCGTTCGGGGACCAGACCGGATCCTGCTCGGCCTTGAGGTTGTCGAAGGTCACGCGAACCGGGGCGCCGTCGATGTGCGCCGGGCTGACGTCGATGGTCTGGGTCCAGATGTCGCGCGAGCCGGAGGTCTCCGCATCGTACGCGAGCGTGTAGGCCGACGGCGACCAGCTCGGATGACGCGGGTTGCCGGCGTTCGTGACGAGCCACGCGGCACCGACCGGGCTGTCAGCGCCCAGGCCAGGACCGTACACGGCCTCGAAGTCATCGGAAACGAAGTACTCCTGCACGAACAGGCCCTGCGCCCCACCAACAAGCTGGACGTAGGCGAGGAATCTGCCGTCAGAGCTCCAAGCCGGATCGAAATAGGAAATGTCAGCGGCCGGATCGGTCTTGAGGACCGCGAAGTAACCGGACTGCTGGGCGTTCAGGTGCAGGTAGATCGAGCGGCTGTTCTCCTTGCCAGGCACGAGGCTTCGCGCCGTGAAGGTGAGCCACTCGGGCTCGAGACGGCCGTCCACCGGGAACAGCATCGTTCCCGTGCCGTCATCCGGCCGGTGAGACGGAGTCTCGCATCCCTGGGAGAATCCGCTAGCGATCGTAATCGGCGCGAACGAACCGCGCAGATCCGCGTGCCCCTGAGCCGGAAGCATCGCGGCCGCCAGCGCCAGGATTCCGATGACGCCTAGTAATTTCTTCATCCCATTCATCTCCTCTCTAACGCAGGTAAAAGCGAGAAGACACCTCAAGAGGATAAGGTAGACGACACTACGAGCCTAATCACCTCCTTACGGGATCGTGATTCGAATTGAGCTAAGACGATGTTGGTTCTCACAATGGGAAAGGGTTGCCCCGTTTTTTTACTCGATTGAGTATACAGGGGATACGCCCCTACTGTCAAGCGATTTTTGGAACTTATAGGACCTGCGGCGGTTCAAAAATGCCTTGACACACCGTGACTTGGAGCCTAGTCTGCCGCTCGGGTCGGGTCGACGGGATCCTTTCGCTCGGGCCGGCCGGTGGGCTACTTCCACAGGCCCCAATTGCGCGGCACCCCCCCATTTGATATCTATTGCTGGACCGGTGCGC
Source organism: Candidatus Eiseniibacteriota bacterium (assembly GCA_035494915.1). Taxonomy (GTDB): domain Bacteria; phylum Eisenbacteria; class RBG-16-71-46; order SZUA-252; family SZUA-252; genus WS-9. The sequence continues at coordinate 2,902 of DATJGP010000224.1, forward strand.
CGCCGGGGCCGCCGACGTCGTGAGGGAGGTTGATGTCTCGAAACCCGCTGTACAAGCTCGGCTTCGCTATTTCCCTTGGCACCGCCCTTCTCGCCCACGCAGCCTTCGCCCCAGGCCAGACGCTCACCAGCCCGACAGGGGTCAAAGGCTATTATCTGCAGGCTAATACGGCGAACCGGGTCAACAATCAGACGGGGACGTTCGTCTGGCTCCTCTGGAGCTCCAGCGTGGAGTACGACTCTCTTTGCACCCCGACCTGCCGGCCCGTCCGGAATGGGTACCGGGTCCGGAGGACGATCGAGGGTATCTCACCGTCCCGCTTGGAGTTGATCGGACAGTCGAAGGCCCGCGACCGGCTGGTTCCGGTCTGCGTCGCCCAGCAGGCCCCCTGCGACGTCCAGAATTTCGTCTTCACGGGGACGGGAGTCTTCTTCAACGGATTTTATAACAACAAGTTACCCGATGGCACCTACATCCTGGATTACCCTCCCGGAAACCCGGCGGACGTGGACACCACCGCCCGGGTCTTCGTGGATCTCGCACCCCTCGTGGGGTTCCGCCACGAGTATGCGGTAACATCCATTGACACGCTTACGACTGTAAATGCGGACTTCGCCGAGAGCCCCGTGGATAGCTCCCAGCTCGTTTACCTGACCCCGGCGACCCCGCCCGCCAGCAACATGGAGCACGTGGCGGTCGTTCCGAATCCATACAAGGGCTCGGCGGAATGGGATCTGGGTCCGAATCAGCGGGAAATTCACTTCGTCAATATCCCGGCGGGCTCGACGATCCGGATCTACACCTCGGTCGGCGAGCTCCTGCGGGTCCTGACGCAGAGCCCCAGCTCTAGCGCCGGCGGAACGACAGGCGAGCTGGCCTGGGATCTCAAGAACGACGATGGTCGGACGGTCGTCTCGGGGATCTATCTCTACACGGTGAATCCCCCGGACGGGCGTACGCCCAAGAAGGGGCATTTCGTCATCATCAAGTAGGCCGCCCGCCCGGAAACCCGAGGCGGCCCGGAGGCTTCGAATGAATCCCCAGACCGCCTCTCCCTCGGTCGCTACGGCCGAGCGCACCCGGACGGCCGACCCGGCCGCCCGGAGCTATCTCAATCTCATCGGAGGCGCCTGGGTCCCGGCGCGCTCCGGCCGCACCTTCGAGAACCGGAATCCCGCCCGTCCCTCCGACCTGATCGGAACGTTTCCCGAGTCGGGGAAGGAGGACGTCGAAGCCGCCGTCCAGGCGGCTCAGCGGGCGTTCAAATCCTGGCGGCTCGTCCCGGCCCCCAAGCGCGCCGAGATCATCTATCGGGCCGCCGAGATCCTCCGCGAGAAGAAGGAAGCCTTCGCCCGCGCCATGACGCGCGAGATGGGGAAGGTTCTCGCCGAGACCCGGGGCGACGTCCAGGAGGCCATCGACATGGCCTACTACATCGCTGCCGAGGGCCGGCGCTCCTTCGGCGTCACCGCGCCGTCCGAGCTTCCGAACAAGTTCGCCATGTCGATCCGCCAGCCGATGGGGGTGTGCGGGCTCATCACGCCGTGGAACTTCCCGATGGCGATCCCGTCGTGGAAGATCTTCCCGGCGCTCGTGACCGGGAACACCGTGGTCATCAAGCCCGCCACCGACACGCCGGCGTCGGCGCACCATCTCGTCGAGGCCCTCGTCGAGGCGGGAGTGCCCGAGGGCGTGCTCAACCTGGTGCACGGCGGCGGATCCGCGGTCGGCGTTCCGCTCTCGGAGAGCCCGGGCGTCGCGATGGTTTCCTTCACCGGGTCCTCGGAAGTGGGCAAGACCATCGCGGAGCGCACCGCGAATTCGCTCAAGCGGCTCTCGCTCGAGCTCGGCGGGAAGAACGGGCAGATCGTGCTGGCGGACGCGGACCTCGACCTCGCGGTGGAGGGGGCGCTCTGGGGCGCGTTCGGCACGACGGGACAGCGCTGCACGGCGACGAGCCGTCTCATCGTCGAGAAGCCGGTGCACGACGCGATGGTCGCGCGGTTGATCGAGCGCGTGCAGAAGCTCAAGCTCGGAGACGGACTCGAGGCCGGGACGGATGTCGGTCCCGTGGTGAATCGCGGCCAGCGGGACCGCGTGGACAGCTACGTCCAGATCGGGAAGGGCGAGGGGGCGAAGCTCGTCGCGGGCGGCTCGCCCGCCGAGGACGGAGCCCTCGCGCAGGGGCACTTCTACAAGCCGACCATCTTCGATCAGGTGACGCCCTCCATGCGCATCGCCGTCGAGGAGATCTTCGGCCCGGTGCTCTCGGTGATCACGGTCTCGTCGTTCGAGGAGGCGATCCAGGTGCTCAACGACACGCCCTACGGCCTGAGCTCCTCGATCTACACGGCCGACGTGAATCGCGCCATGCGCGCGATCCGCGACATCGAGGCGGGCATCACGTACGTCAACGGCCCGACGATCGGCGCCGAGGTGCAGCTTCCGTTCGGCGGCGTGAAGGAGACCGGGAACGGCCATCGCGAAGGCGGTCCGACCGTGATCGACGCGTTCACCGAGTGGAAGTCGGTGTACATCGACTACAGCGGCAAGCTCCAGAAGGCCCAGATCGACAGTTAGCTCGCCCTCGGGCGTTCGTGGGGATCGAACGGTGGCGGTGATGCAGAGGCAGGCGCGCGGAGTGGACCTGGCGGCGGCGGACGCGTGTGCCGCCCCGCTCGTGCACGTTCTCCGCGACGGGCGGGTCGAGAGCATCCACCGCGGCCACGTCGCCGTGGTCGACGCCCAGGGAAATCTCCTCGCCTTCGCCGGTGAGCCCAGGGCTCTCATCTTTCCTCGCTCCGCGTTCAAGCCGTTCCAGGCGCTTCCCTTCGTCGAATCCGGGGCGTACGCCGCTTCGGGGCTCGGGAGCGACGCCCTCGCGCTCATCGCGGGCTCGCACACCGGCACGGACCGGCATGCCGCGCTCGCGCACACGATCCTGAACGCCGCGCACGCCGACGAATCGATGCTCCGGTGTGGCGTTCATGCCCCGTACGACGAGCCGACCGCGGAGCGGCTCCGCAGCGCGCACGAAGAGCCGACCCCGGTGCGCCACAACTGCTCCGGCAAGCACGCGGGCATGATGCTCTTCGCCCGCTTCCTGGGTGCGCCCCTCGATACGTACGCCGATCCGAGTCACCCGGTGCAGCGGCAGATCTTCGATCGCTTCGCGTCGCTCCTGGGTGAGCCCTGGACCGATCCCGAGCCCGCCATCGACGGATGCAGCGCGCCCACGCCGCGCATGCCGCTCCACACGCTCGCGCGCTCGTTCGCGCTCCTCGCGAGTGGACGGGATGGGGACGGCGCTCCGCTTCCGGCGCTCGCGACGATCCGGGACGCGATGAAGGAGCATCCGGATCTGGTGGCGGGACCCGGCCGCCTCGACACGCTCCTCATGAACGCGATTCCTTCCGCGGTCACCAAGGTGGGAGCGGAAGCGGTGCACGCGGTCGGGCTGGTGGATCGGGGCGTGGGGATCGCGATCAAGGTGGAGGATGGGTCGCGACGCGGTCTCGGCCCCGCGGTCGTCTCCGTGCTCGAGGCGCTCGGCCTGCTCGGTGAGGCGGAGCGCCGCGCGCTCGCGCACCTGGCCGGCGAGGAGCTCCGCAACGCGGCCGGCCTCGAAGTCGGGGCGATCCGCGGCGTCGCGAAGCTCGAAGGCGGAGGACTCCGATGAGAGCCTCGCGAAAGGCGGCGCCATGAGCGCTCAGGAGATCGCGACGAAGGTGGCGGGCAAGGCCGCGCCCCGATCGCCGGATCACCCGAAGCACGTCTACTCGTTCGGCGCCGGCAGCGCCGAGGGGAACGCGCGCATGCGCGACCTCCTCGGAGGGAAGGGCGCCGGCCTCGCCGAGATGACCAACGCCGGCATCCCCGTTCCGCCCGGCTACACGATCACGACCGCCGCCTGCCGCCAGTTCTTCGAAGCCGGCGGCCGCCTCCTCGAGTCCACCATTCAGGAGGAGCGCGACGCGCTCAAGAAGCTCGAGCGCTACCTTGGGCGGAGGCTCGGCGATCCGGAAAACCCGCTCCTCGTCTCCGTGCGCTCCGGCGCTCCCGTCTCGATGCCTGGGATGATGGACACGGTGCTGAATCTGGGCCTGAACGATCAGACCGTGCCGGGGCTCGCGCTAAGGAGCGAAAATCCGCGCTTCGCGCACGACAGCTACCGCCGCTTCATCCAGATGTATTCGGACGTCGTCCTCGGCGTTCCGCGTGCGCTTCTCGAGCGAGAGCTCGTCCGTGAGAAGGCGCGCGCGAAGGTCGAGCTCGACGTGGATCTCACCGCGGAGCGCCTCGAGTCCCTCTCCCGCCGCTTCCTCGACATCGTGAAGCGGGAGACCGGACGCGACTTCCCACAGGACCCCCGCGTCCAGCTCGCCGGCGCGCGCGACGCCGTCTTCCGCTCGTGGAACACGGAGCGCGCGGTGCACTACCGCCGCATCCACGGCATCTCGGAGGGGCTGGGGACCGCGGTCACCGTGCAGGCGATGGTCTTCGGCAATCTGGGCATGAGCTCCGCGACGGGGGTCGGCTTCACGCGCGATCCCGGGACCGGGGAGCGCCGCTTCTACGGCGAGTATCTGCGCAACGCGCAGGGCGAGGACGTGGTCGCCGGGATCCGGACGCCCCGTCCCATCGAGGAGATGGAGCGCGAGCTTCCCGAAGCGTACGGGCAGCTCCGCGAGATCACGTCGCGGCTCGAGCGGCACTACCGCGACGTGCAGGATTTCGAGTTCACGGTCGAGGAGGGGCGCCTCTTCATGCTCCAGACCCGGCGCGCCGCGCGCACCGGGATCGCCGCGCTCAAGATCGCGGTCGAGATGGTGGAGGAAGGGCTCCTCACGAAGCGCGAGGGGATCGAGCGCGTCGAGCCGGCGCACCTGGATCAGGTGCTCCACCCGGTGCTCGATCCCGCCGCGCGAAAGAAGCACGACCGCGTGGCGACCGGACTGCCGGCTTCGCCCGGCGCCGCCGCGGGAGCCATCGTCTTCACCTCCGATGAAGCGGTGCGCCGCGGAGCGTCGGAGCGCGTGATTCTCGTGCGCGCCGAGACCTCCCCCGACGACATCGCCGGCATGCATGCCGCGCAGGGCATCCTCACCGCGACCGGGGGTATGACCTCGCATGCCGCCGTGGTCGCGCGAGGCATGGGGAAGTGCTGCGTGGTCGGCTGCTCGGCGCTCCAGATCCAGGAGGAGCAGCGCGTGCTGGTTGTCGGCGGCCGGAAATTGAAGGAGGGCGCGTTCCTCTCTCTCGACGGGTCGACCGGCGAGGTTCTCCTGGGCGACGTTCCCACCACCGATTCGGAAGTGGTCCGAGTCCTCACGGGAGAGCTGCCGGCGGCCAAGGCGCCTCTCTATCAGAGCTTCGAACGGCTCATGGCGTGGTGCGACGAAGAGCGCCGGCTCCGCGTGCGCGCGAATGCCGACGTTCCGCGCGACGCGAAGATCGCGCGCTATCTCGGAGCCGAGGGCATCGGGCTCTGCCGCACCGAGCACATGTTCTTCGCCCCGGACCGCATCCCCCACGTGGTCGCGATGATCCTCAATGCGCAGCGCGCCCGTGATGCCAAGGTCCGGATCGCGCATATCGAGGCGGAGCTCACGGAGGCGCCGCGCTCCGAGCGCGCGCGCCTGAACGCCGAGCTGCTCCGGGAGCGCCGCGAATCCAAGCCCACGATCCAGGCGTACGAGGGGGCGCTCGCCAAGCTCCTCCCGCTCCAGCGGGCCGACTTCAAGGGACTCTTCCTCGCCATGGAAGGCTGCCCGGTCACCATCCGCACGCTCGATCCTCCGCTTCACGAGTTCCTCCCCAAGCGCGCCGAGCTCGAGGCGGAGCTCCGCGAGATGGGGAAGAAGGGGACGCCCGCGCGCCGGAAGGAGATCGAGCGAACGCTCGCGCGGGTCGAGGAGCTCCACGAGTTCAATCCGATGCTCGGATTCCGCGGCTGCAGGCTCGGCATCCTCCATCCGGAGATCACGCGCATGCAGGCGCGCGCCATCTTCGAAGCCGCGATCCAGACGATCAAGGCGGGGAAGCGCGTGATCCCGGAGATCATGATCCCGCTCGTCGGAGATCCCGAAGAGCTACGCCGCCAGCGCGCGGAGGTGGAGGCGGTCGCCGAGGAAGTGATGCGCAAGGCGGGGGTGACGATCCCCTACACGATCGGCACCATGATCGAGGTGCCGCGCGCCGCGGTGCTCGCCGATGAGATCGCGCAGCACGCCGACTTCTTCTCGTTCGGAACCAACGACCTCACCCAGATGACCTTCGGCTACTCGCGCGACGACTCCGGACGCTTCCTGCCGGAGTACGCGAACGCGGGGATCCTCCCGGGCGATCCGTTCGTCTCGATCGACGTGAAGGGCGTGGGCACGCTCGTCCAGCGCGCGGCGTTCGCGGGGCGGCGCGCCAAGCCCGGCCTCAAGATCGGCGTCTGCGGCGAGCACGGCGGAGACGCCGCCTCGATCGAATTCTTCGAGAACGTGGGACTCGACTACGTCTCCTGCAGCCCCTTCCGCATCCCGCTCGCGCGGCTCGCCGCCGCGCGCGCCGCGCTCAAGCGGAAGTGAGCGCCGCCGCGGCGTTCACCGTGGACTGCGTCATCCCGGCGCTGAACGAGGCGTCGTCGATCGGGCGCGTGCTGGAGGAGCTTCCGCGACCGCTCGTGCGGCGGGCCGTCGTTTCCGACAACGGCTCCTCGGACGGCACCGCGGACGTGGCGCGCGCGCACGGCGCCCTGGTCGTCTCGGAGCCCGAGCGGGGTTATGGCGCCGCATGCCTTCGCGGGATCGCGGCGCTCGAGCTTGATCCGCCCGACGTCGTCCTCTTCCTCGACGGGGACCTGAGCGACGATCCATCCGAGGCCGAATCCCTCGTCGAGCCCATCCGCCTGGGACGGGCGGATCTCGTGATCGGCAGCCGGACGCGGGGCGTCCGGGAGCCCGGGGCGCTCACGCCGCAGGCCCGCTTCGGGAACTGGCTCGCGACGCGGCTCATCCGCTCGCTCTATGGCGTCGGCTACACGGATCTCGGTCCGTTCCGGGCGATCCGGTGGGATTCCCTCCGCCGGCTCGGGATGCGAGACCGGGCCTTCGGGTGGACGGTCGAGATGCAGGTGAAGGCAGCCCGGCGTGGCATCCGGGCCGAAGAAACCCCGGTCCGCTACCGCCGGCGCGTGGGCCGGTCCAAGATCTCGGGCACCGTGTCGGGCTCGGTCCGGGCCGGGGTCGCGATCCTCGGCACCATTGCCGCGGAAGCGTTTCAGGGCGGTCGCCTTGAACCACCGGGGTCGACCCTGTAGAATCCCGCCATCTTGCGAACGAGCCCCCCGAACCCGAATCGAATCCTCCCCGTCGCCCTGTTGCTCGCGCTCGCCCTCGGCGCGGTCGGTTACACGCCGCCGCCGCTCTTCCGGCGCGACGTGAATCTCCAGTCGGCCGAGACCTGCAAGCAGTGCCACCTCTCGATCACCGAGTCCTGGCAGAAATCGGCCCACTCGAAAGCGGAGCGGTCGCAAAATCTTCTGTTCGGACGGATGTACTTCCAGTCGCTCAAGACGACGCGGGGGGGTACGTTCCTGAACTGCGGACCCTGCCATGAGGCGACGACCTACGTGAACCAGGACTTCAACTTCGTGCGCGACGTATCGCACGAGGGCGTGAGCTGCGTCTACTGTCACATGGTGTCCGCGCCGGGCCCCTCGACCGGTAACCCGCCGTTCGAGCTGGATCTCGGCAGCTACTACGGCTCCATCCGCAATCCGGTCCCGACCAACTCGCACAAGTCGGAGTACTCGACCTACCTGCGCACGTCCGGATTCTGCGGCGGCTGCCACGCGTACAAGAACCAGAACGGCGTCACCATCAGCGATACGTACGCGGAGTGGAAGGCGTCGAAGTACGCGAAGCAGGGGGTGAGCTGCCAGACGTGCCACATGCCCGGTCAGCCGGGACGCGTCTCGTACCTCGGTCCGTCGCGCCCGAAGGTGCCCGATCACTCGTTCAGCGCGGAGATCGCCGAAATGGCGCGGCCAGGACCGGCCGAGACCATCGTGCTGCGCGGGACCAAGAGCGCGTCGGGCGATTCGCTCACGCTGTCGGCGGTCGTGACCAACACCGGCTGGGGTCACTCGCTCCCGACGGGCAACGATCAGAACATGGTCATCGTCCGGATCCGCGTCCTCACGGCGGACGGCGCGATCGTCTGGGAGAACGATCCCTTCACCGAGTGGAACAACTCGGTGTTCGGCATCATCCTCGAGGACGAGCTCGGGAACTGGCCCGTCGATACCTGGATGGCCACGAAGGTGCTCCAGAACCGCCGTATCAAGGCCGGCGCGAGCGCCACCGCGCGCTACCGCGTGGGCGTCGGCGACCACAAGGGACCGTACAAGGTCGAAGCGCAGCTCCTCTTCCGCCGCGCGCGTCCGAGCACCATCGAGAGCTACGCGCTGGACGAGACCACGTTCGGATCCGAGCGCGTCCTCGCCGAGGCGTCCCTCCGCGTTCCGTAGCCGTGTTCGCCGAGGACCTCCTCCGGGACCTCCGTAAGGAGGGCTTCACGCCGGCCTCGGTGGCCGCGTATCTCCGCCGAATCCTCGCCCGCATCGTCGGCACGCTCACCGAGCGCGCCGATCTCGTCCGCTCCGTCGCGGGAACGTCCTTCGTCCTCTTCGCGATCCAGTTCGGCGCGGCGCTCCTCCTCTCGTGGGCGGTCGGGCGGCGCGTGGGCGTGACCTACATCATCGCGTCGAGCGTGACGCTGCTCATCGCGTCGTTCTGGATCCTGGCCCACATCGGGCTGGCCGGCACGCCCGAGGTCCGCTCGCTCCGGCGCATACCGCTGCCGGTGGGGCTCACGCTGCTCCGCCTGGCCGCGGTGCCCGCGATCGTGCTTCTCGCGCGGGAGGGACGCTGGTCGGCCGTGGTCTGGCTCTTTGCGGCGAGTGCTTTGACCGATGTCCTCGACGGCATCGTGGCGCGCGCGCTCCACATGGAATCGATCATCGGCGCGCTGCTCGACCCGGCGATCGATGTCTTCTTCAACGGCACGATCTTCGTCGCGCTCACGATGTTCGGCGCGATCCCGTGGTGGGTGGCGGCTCTGATGCTCGCGCGCTACGGCATCCTGATCGTCGGGACCTGCTACCTCTACCTCTTCCACGGCCCGGTGAAGATCCAGCCCACCGCTTTTGGCAAGCTCACCGGACTCCTCACGAGCGTGCTCGTGGGACTGCTCCTCCTCGGCCTCGCGTACTGGAGCGACACGATGCGCGCCCGCCTCAAGGAGGTCTTCGATGTCGGACTCGGAGTGCTCGCGGGAGCCACGATCATCCAGGTGCTGTTCATAGGGCTCGCCAACAAGCGCGCGCTCGACCAGGACCGTTTCCTCGAGCAGATCCTTCCCTCGGCGTCTTCCGCCGGACTCGACCCGGGATCGCTCACCGGATCGGGGAAGGTGGTCGGCGACGTGAGGTGGCCCCGCCGGTAGCGTAGGCGGCTCAATCCCGGCCGGCCGGTTCGAAATCGGCCGCGCCGCGCATCTCGACCGCCTGCGACGCGAGCGTCGTGCGTTCTGCAACGGCCCCGGCGCGACGCCTCGGTCACGCTCGAACTCGCGCCGCATTCGCGCCTTGCGGCGCAGGCACTTCCGCCGCTCCTCGCTCCACCGCACGGTCCGCGGCGCACGCGCCCCGTGGCATGTCTCTTGCGCTTCGCCTCTCCGCTAAGTCCCTGGGACGCAACGCACCCGCACCAAACCACGGAGTCCTGTCCTGCCTACGCCGAACGCGCGCGCCCGCGTCGTGCGGTCGCTCGCCTTTACGTTGCTCGCATCGTGCTGCCTTCCGGTCGGCGCATGGGCCGCGCCGGGAAGCGGCACGGCGACGATCGCTCCCGCCGCTCCCGTTCTCGCGGGCGCCGCCGGCACGTGGACCATTCGCTACGTCGCCTCCGAGGACTTCGCATCGCCGCAGGGAGGCTGGCTCTACCTGCAAATCCCGCCGGGCTGGACCGCGCCCCAGATCGCTCAGCCGTCGCAGCCCGGGTATGTGGCGATCGCCGACACGTCCTCCGTCAACGAGACCGTGATCACGGGGAACGCGATCGAGCTCCGCCTCGGCGGCGCGTCGAAGAGCGCGTTCCTGGCCGGCGACACCCTCACCGTGATCTATGGCGCCGGCGCGGCGCAGTCGCAGGCACAGCCGACGGGGCCGGACATCGCTGTGTTCTGGGTCTCGAGCGACCCGGCGGGATCGAGCGTGGCGCCCATCGGCGCCTCACCCGTGCTCGACGTGTACGGGCCGCTCGATCACGTCCTCGTCGAGAACGGAGCGGAGGTCGAGGTGGGCGCGCTCGCGCTCGACGCGGACCAGGACACGACGACGTTCTACCTCCGCGGGTACGACAGCGCCAACCACCCGCTCGGACCAGAGGCGGGCACGTGGAGCGTGACGGGCGGCATCGGTTCGGTCCCTACCGGACCCACGGCGAGCGCGGTGCTGACGCTCACGACCGCCGGTTTAGGGCGCGTGGTCGGCGCGGTGGGCGCGGTCGTCGACTCGACCGGCGTCATCACGGTGAGCCACGGCGCGCCGTCCTCGCTCGAAGCATCGTTTGCGTCCGCGGCGTCGGCCGGAGCTGGACTCGCCGCGAGCGTGCGCGCCCGCGACCAGGACGGCAACACGATCACGACGGGACCGCTCGCGAGCGCGACGGTGTCCATCCGCTCCTTCGCCGGGGCGTCGGGCTCCGCCACCGCCGATCCGGACTTCATCGCGGGCCAGGTCGCGCTGACGGCCGGAGCGTGGAGCGGAACGCTCACGCCGCGGCGCCAGGGCGCGTTCTGGCTCACGGCGTTGGACTCGGGGAGCGGCTTCGAGTCCGCGCCGCGGGCGCCGCTCGCCGTCTCTGCCGGCGCCGCCGATCACATCGTGCTCGTCCCGGGCGCGCTCTCGCTTACCGCGGGCGCTCTCGACACCGTTTCGGTCCTCGCTTACGACGCGTTCGGCAATCGCGCGCCTCTCGCCAGCGCGGAGACGCTCACGCTCTGGACCGACCGTCCGGGCGGCCACTTCTCCGCGGTCGGCGGTCAGGCGATCTTCGAGGTCTCCGTGCCCGCGGGGGCGGACTCGGCGCGCTTCGTCTTCACGGACGTGGCGTCCGGCGGCGGAACGGGGCACATCCGCGCCATCGACGCGAACGGCACCGGGGCTTCGCTCGGGACCGCGGAAGCGACCGTGACCACCACTCCCGGCCCGCCGTTCGGCAACGTCGCGCTGACGGCGCTTCCCGCGACGCTCGTCGCGAACGGGAGCGACTCCACCTCGATCACCTCGGGTCCCGTTCGCGACGCCTACGGGAACGTCGTCGCCATCGGCGCCGAGGTCACCGTGAGCGGATCGGGCGTGACGCCGCTTGGCGACCAGGACGCGGGCACGCCCGGCGTGCAGTGGACGACCGGGGTCTCCGGCGCCGTCCAGGGCTGGGCGCGCGCGGGCACGGTCGCGGGGGCGGGTTCGCTGTCACTCGTGTCGGTGCTCGGCTCTGCGACCGGCTCGATCCCGATTCCGCTCGCGCCGAGCGTGCCCGCAGGGGTGATCGCGCTCTCCGCGTCCCCCGACTCGGTCGTCGCGGACAGCGCGGCCGTCCGCGGCGTCACCGCGTTCGGTCTCGTGGACGGGTTCGGAAACACGGTCGCGGACGGCGAGCGCTACACCGTGGCCACGACGCTCGGATCGATCGTCGCGACCGATCGCGACTCCACGACGGCGGGCGTTCAGGTGGAGGCGTCCGGTGGATCGATCGCGTTCTCGCTCCTCGGCGGCGTCACGCTCGGCACGGCCAGCGTCACCGCTAACTCCGTGCGCGGGACCGCGTCGGGCTCGACCCCGATCCGGATCGTCCCCGGTCCCGTGAGCGCGGCGCGCTCTTCGGTCGTCGCGGTGTCGCCGGCGACGGTCGGTCCGGCCGGAAGCACGGTCACCGTGACGCTGCGCGACGCGCGCGACCACGCGCTGGCGCTCGTGCCCGCGTCGTCGATCGTCCTATCGTGGAGTGGCGCGCCGGGCGTCGCCTTCTCGGCGCTGGGCGCCGGTACCGGCGCCTCGGGCTCGATGGACGTCCGCGCCTGGACGACCACCGCGATGACGGGAACGGTGCATGTGACCGCGTCCGGCGTCCCGCTCCTGATGGCTCCCACGATCTCGTTCATCGCCGGTCCCCCCGATACGCTCGTGGTGACTGGCCCGGCCGGTCCGCTTCAGGCGGGGTCGTCCCAGGTGCTCGACGTGCGCGCGCACGACGCCTTCGGGAACGACACCCCCGCCGCGGCCGGCTTCATCGTGCGTCCCACCGTGCTCGCGGGCGCCGCCCAGGTTCCCGACTCTGCGGCGGTGGTCGCGGGGACCGGGACGGTCCCGTTCACCCCCGTCGCGTCCGGCCCGCTCTCCATCCGGATCGCGGACGACTCCGGCAACGCCACCGTGTATGGCCCCGTCACCGTGACCCCCGGCCCGGCCTACCGCCTGGTGGCCGCGCCGCCGGTGCCGCAGACCATCGCCGCGGGGGACTCGCTCGCGATCCACGGAACGGTGCTCGACGCGCTGGGGAACGTCGTCGCGAACGCCTCGGTGAGCGCGTCGGTGGTCACGGGTGCGGGTGTGGCCGCTCCGGCGTCGGACCTCACGGACGCGTCGGGCGTGGCGGACTTCACGCTCCACGCGGGATCGTCGCCGGGCGCCCTCCGCGCGCGGCTCCTCGTGCCGGGGAGCCTGGCCCCCGATTCCGTACGCGCGGACAGCGTGCTCGTCACCGTGGTCCCGGCGGCCACGGCCTCGCTCGAAGTGATCGCCGATTCGGTCCAGTGGACCGCGGGCGTCCCGGTGCGTGTGCGCGTGCGCGCGCGTGACGCGTTCGGAAACCTCGTGACGTCCGATGGCGCGACGGTCGGTATGACCCCCTCGGGATCCGTCCAGTGGACGCCCCCGTCGGGGCCGCTCGTCGCGGGTGAGTTCGTCACGTTCGGGCGCGACACCGCTGCCGAGACGATTTCCCTCGCGGCCATCCGGGTTGGCGGCGGAAGCGGCAGCGGTGGCCCCGCCACGGTCCGTCCCGCGACAGCCGCGACCCTCGCGCTCGTCTCGGGCGGTGGACAGACCGCGGTCGTGGATCACGAGGTCGCGCTTCCGCTCCAGGTCAGCGCGCGCGACGCCTTTGGCAACAACGCGCCCGGAACGCCGGTGGTCTTCGCGGTGACGGCCGGCGGAGGCTCGGTGGACGTGGTGCGTGGCGGCGCCGTCGATTCGATCGCGGTCGCCGGGGCCTTGGGCGTGGCCTCGTGCGAGTCCTTCCGGCTCGGGACGACGGCGGGGGCCGCGCAGGGCGTGGTGGCGAGGCTCGCCGCGATTCCAACCGCGCAGGTCGCATTCACGGCGACCGCGACGCCCGACACCGTGACCACGATCGCGCTCGCGCCCGCATCCTTGTCGCTAGCGGCGGGCGGCACGTCGAACGTTCAGGCGACCGCGCGCGACCGTTGGGGCAATCTCGTTCCCGCGGCGTCGGTCACGTTCTTCCTCGGGGCGCCCGCTCGCGGCACGCTCGAGTCGATCGGGGAGACTTCGGGAGGTCCGGGCTCGCAGACGGGCATGACCAGCGTCCTCGGCGTGGTGCGTGCGCGCTACCGCGCTCCCGCCACGGCCCCCGCGGCGGACTCGATCTTCGCGCGGGGTGTCTCCGTGGCGCCGGTCGGAATTCGAGCCCTGACCGGTGCGTCCTCCGTTGCGTCGCTCGCCGTTCTTCCCGATTCCACGGGCTGGATCGCGGGCGACTCCGTGCGGGTCGTGGTCCGCGCGCTCGACGCCTTCGGCAATCTCGTGTCGACCGACACCGCCGCCATCACCATGCAGTCGAGCGGCTCCATGCTCTGGTTTCCGGCGTCGGGATCGATGACCGGCGGGCAGTTCGTCACGCGCGGCCGCGCGACGCTGGTTCAGACCGTGTCGATCTCCGCGACGCGCACGGGAGGTGGAGTCGGCTCCGCGGGACCGATCACGATCCGCCCGGCCGCGCCGTCCGGCGCGATTGCGGTGGTGGCGAACCGCGACACGCTCACCGCCGACGGCCGGAGCACGTCGACCGTCACGCTGGGGCCGGTCGCGGATGCGTTCGGCAATCTCGTTCCGGCCGGGACGCTCGTCGGCGTGACCGCAAACGCGCTGCTTCTCGGCCCCGACGGGTCGGGCGCTCCGGGACTCCAGCTCGCCACGGCCTTGGATGGCCGCGCGTCCGCGATCCTCACCGCGCCGAGCGCGCCGGGGCTCGACACGCTCCGCGCGGCTTCGGTCGCCGGGACCGCCGCCGGGTCGCTCCAGTTCACGTACCTGCCGGCGCCCAGCGTGATCTACGCGGCCGGCTCGCTTGCACCGGCCGTGGTGACGCCGGGAGGCGGCTGGACGCCGACGCTTCGCCTCACGCACGCGGGGGCCGGCACCGTCACGCTCGGCGCAGGCACGCTGCTGTCGCTGGGCACCGGACCGACCGCGGTGAATGTCGCGATCACGGCGCCGCTCTCTCTCGGCTCCGGCGTGACGGACACGCTTCACTTCGCCCCGGTCGCGATTCCCGCGGCGCTCGTCCCCGGGACCTACGCGCCGGCGCTCCGGCTGGTCGGTACGGACGCGACGGGGGAGCCGCTCGACTTCTATCCGAGCCTCGCCGGCGCGCAGGTGCACGTGGCCGGCGTCGACGTGGCCTCGGTCGGCGCGGTTCCCGCATCCGTGCCGCTCGGCTACGCCGATCTCGGACTCGTGTTCGACGTGCACAACCCCACCGCCCTCGCGGCCTCGCTGGACGGCGTCGCCCTGAGCTACTCGACCGGCGTGTTCCAGGCCGGCCCGACCACGCCCGCGCTGCCGACCACGCTTCCCGCGGGAGGCACGGTGCGGATCCGCGTGTCCGTGCAGGTGCCGGCGAGCGGCCTCGCGGCGGGGACGCCGGTGACCGCCACGCTCACGGCGACGGCGGGATTCCCGGGGGCCTCCGTCACCGCGCCCAGCGCGACGCCGGTTTCGTTCACGGTCGAATCGGCCGCGCAGGTGATCGTGCTGACGAACGGGCTCGCGCCGTCGCATCTCCTCCGAGGACGCACGGTGGGACCGACGGTGCGGGTGCGCAACACGGGGACGACGGGGGTGACCCTGGATCGCGCGCTCACCCGGCTCGAGCTGGGCGGCGGATCGCTCGCGACCGGCCTCGGCTCCGTGACCGCGGTGGCGGCGGGGGACACGGCCACCCTCGCGTTCGACTCCCTCACCGTGGCAGTTCCGCGTGGGATGGTCGCCGCGCGACTCGTGCTCGCGGGCACGGAGTCGGGACAGGCGTTCGCCGACACGATCGCGCTCGACCCCGATAGCGTGGCTGTGCTCGATCCGGCGCTCCTCTCGGTGACCGCGGTCACACCCGATACGGTGAGCGCAGGGCAGTCGCGGCCGGTCACGCTCACGGTGGCGAACGCGGGCGACGTCGCGTTCCAGGCGGGCGCCCAGACCACGCTCCGCTTCGGCGCTCCGGTCTCGACGACGCTCACGATCTCGGGCGCGGTCACCGTCGCTCCGGGCGCGTCCACCAGCCTCGTCTTCTCCGGCGCTCCTCTCGGTCTCGCTCCGGGCACCGCGGCCGCCACGCTCGAAGCGCGCGGTCTCGAGGATGGACGCGCGCGTGACGAGTCGATCGCGGCGGGCGCGCTCGTCGCCTTGGCGCCGGCGCAGGCTCGCTACGTGGCCGGTTCGACCCATCCCGACACGGTGCGCGCGGGGGAGACGCACGATCTCACGCTGTCCCTCGCGAACGACGGCGGCTCGCCGCTCGTCGTGAATCCCGCGGCCTCGCGGCTCGTGATCACCGACGGCGTCGAGAGCGCGATCGCGCTCGGGGCCGGCGCTCCGTTCACGCTCGCGCCCGGCACGACCGCGATCCTCTCCTTCCCGGCCACGGCCTTCCCCCTCGCGCTCGCGAGCCAGCCCTATCCGGTCTCGCTCGTCCTCGAGGGCACGCAATGGGGGCTCGCCGACAGCGCGACCGTGGTGTCGCCCATGGGCGAGGTGGTGGTGGCCGAGCCGGCCGCGGCCATCCAGGTGCGCGGCCTCGATGCCGGCGCGCCCGTTCAGGTGGCCCCGGGGGCGCAGGACGTGCGGCTCCTCGGCCTCGAGATGACGCCGCTCGTGGGTGGCGGGGTCGCTTCGGCGCACCTGACCACGCTCCGGGTTCGCGTGCTCACCGACGGGAGCGAGGCCGGGTCTCCGTCGGGGTCGGTCTCGTCGATCGCCATCCGGGACGCGGCGGGGGCGCTCCTCGCTCAGACGGCCCCCGGTAGCGCGAATCCGGTCGTGCTGTCCCTCAACCCGCCGCTCCCGCTCGGGCTGTCGGCCGAGTCGCTCTACGTGGAGGTCTCGGTGCCCGCCGGAACGAGCGCGCACAGTGTGGCGGTGCGCGTGGCGGTGCCGCCGGACATCGTGGTGCTCGACGACCTGACCGGGACGACGTCGCCCATACGAGGCGGCGGCGGGCTCGCGTTCCAGCCCATCGCCTCCCCCGCGCTCACGCTCTTCGTTGCGGCGCACGGCTACCCGAATCCGTTCCACGCGGGCCGCGAGACGGTGAAGCTCTCCTACGAGCTCGCGGAGGATGCCTCCGTGAAGGTGACGATCTACACGCTCCTCGGCGCGCGCGTGCGCGACCTGACGCTCGCGTCCGGCACGCCTGGCGGAACGCGCGGGCTCAACGAGGTGGCGTGGGACGGACGAAACGGCAACGGCGATCTCGTCCTTCCGGGTGTCTACGTCGCGCGCATCGAGGGGGGCGGCGCGGCCGAGCAGATCAAGGTAGGGGTGCTCCGATGAGGCGCCTCGCGGGGTTCCGCCGCATCAAGCGGCGCTCGAGCGTTGCCGCGGAGCGGAGGCGTCGCGCGCTCGTGCGCGCCGCCGTGGCCGGAGCGCTCCTTCTCTTCGCGCTCGCGCGGGTGGCGGGCGCGCAGGAAGCGGGGACGCAGAACCTCCTCGGGTCCCCGGGCACGTGGCCCACGACCGGCGCGGTGAGCACGAGCACGGCGCTCGCCCTGGACCCGTCCGCCGTCTACCTGAACCCGGCCGGGCTCGCCACGCAGGACGAGCGGTCCCTCATGGTCCATCACGGAATGCTCCAGTTCGACACGAGCTGGGACCTCGCCGCGGTCGCCTATCCGCTCCCCGGGCTTGGAGCGGTGGGGATTGGGCTCGCGCGCGTCGGAACATCGGGCATCGATGCCTTCGACTCGAACAACCAACCGCTCGGGTCGATCGGCTATTCCGAGACGGCGCTCGCCGCGAGCGTGTCTCGCCAGGTCCTCGGCCCGGTGACCGGGGGGCTCACGTTCAAGGTGCTGAGCCAGTCGCTCGGCGAAGCGTCGGCTGCGGCGTCGGCGGTCGACGTGGGAGCGCTCGTCCGCCCCGCGATGCTCCGCGGCGGACAGGTCGGGCTCTCGATCCAGAACGCGTTCGGCGGCTCGCTCGACCTGGGTGGGTCGGCCCCGTCGCTCGGCCGCTCGCTCCGCGTCGGTCTCGCGAGCCCCGAGCTGCGCTGGGGATCGCGGAACGCGCTCCGCGGCATCCTCGACCTCGGCAAGCAGGGGGCCGAGCCGATGACCTCGCGCGCGGGGGTGGAGATGACGCGCGTGGGCTGGGGCTCGCTCCGCGCGGGGCTCAACGCGGGCCATCCGATCCTCGGCATGGGCGTGACGTGGCGCCGCTACGGTCTCGACGTCGCGATCGCGCAGGGGGAGGTCGAGACCACGCATCAGATCGCGCTCCACGTCGCGTGGGGCGAGCCGGTGAGCCAGTACGAGGAGCGCCGCCGCGCCCAGTACCAGAAGGCGGCCGAGGAGTCGCTTCTCGCGCGGAGCGCCGCGCGCCACGCGGCGGATCGCGCGAAGGCCGAGCTGTCCGAGCAGAACGGCGACTGGGAGACCGCGCTCGTTCTCTGGGAGGTGATCCGTCGCGAGCGCCCCGATGACGCCGCCGTGGCTCACCGCGCGGAGACGGCGCGCGACGAGGTGCAGGCGCGGGCGCGTCGCGCCGTCGAGGAGGAGAGTGCGCGCCGGCTCGCGTCGACGCTCGCCGGCTTGACGCGCGACGCGCTCGGCCGCGGCGACCTCGAGGAGGCCGAAGGGCTCCGCCGCGGACTCGACCTCCATGCGGGAGCCGCGGGATCCGCTTATGCGGATAGCCTCGCCCAGCTCGCGGCCGCGCTCGACACGGCCCGCGCGCGCGAGGCCTCGCGTGCCGCGGCACGGGCGGACTCGCTCCACCGCCAGGGGCGCGTGCTCGACGCCGCCGAAGCCGCGGCGCTCGCGCTTCGTCTCGATCCGGACCAGGCGCAGGCGAAGAGCGTGTGGGCGGCGCTCGAGGGCTCCGTCGGGAAGAGCGCGAACGACGCCGCGGCGCTCGCGAAGAAGCTCGACGCGCTCACGGCCGTGCACGCCGCGTCGCAGGCCTTCAACGAAGGGCGCTACGGGGACGCGCAGACCGCGGTCCGGAAGGCGCTCGCGCTCGATCCCACGAGCAAGGAGGCGAGGGCCTGGAGGGAGCGCATCCAGCGCCGCATGTCCACGCCCCGCCCCGAGCTGGACGCGCGCATCAAGCAGCTCTACATCCGCGGAATGGAGTCGTTCTCGTCCGGCGACTACAAGGAGGCGCTCAAGAGCTGGGAGCAGATCCTCGTGCTCGATCCATTGAACGAGAGCGCGCGGAGGAACGTGCTCGAGGCGCGGGAGCGCATGAAGGCGGAGGCGAGCCGATGAGCCGCATGCGCGAACGCGACGGGAGGGCGCGATGCTGAGCCTCGTCCCCAGGCCCATGCCGCCGCGGCGCTTCCAGCTCCGCGTGGCGGCCGAGGATCGCCATCTCGTCGAGATCCGCGACTTCGTCCAGGACGCGGGCGAGAAGCTCCTGATCCCGCAGAAGACCCTGGCCCAGACCAAGCTCGCGGTGGACGAGGCCTGCACCAACGTCGTGCGGCACGGCTACAAGGGCGACCCCGGCTTCATCGAGATCGTGATCACCGGAAACGGGCGCGATTTTTCGATCGCCATCCGCGACACCGGCAAGGGCTTCGACATCCGGAACGTGAAGAGCCCGGATCTCAAGATGTACGTGGAGACGCGGAAGCGGGGCGGGCTCGGCGTCTTCCTCATGAACCAGCTCATGGACGAGGTCCGCTACCGCTCCAGCCATGACGGTAACGTCCTCACCATGACGAAGAGGCTCGGCCGCTCGGGACGGCGGCGGAAGGGGAAGGGAAAGCCCCGCAAGAGCCTCCGCTTCCAGTACACGATCCAGGCGTTCGGCGGGATCACGCTCCTCGTGGCGCTCGCGTTCTCCGCCATCCACTGGCGGCAGTCGCGCGTCATCCAGCGCGACGCCATCCGCCAGGCGCAGAGCACGGCCACGAGCCTCGGCCAGGGGGCGATCGACGTGCTCCAGTCGGCCGAGCCCATGTCGCCCGACCAGACGCACCTGGGCGAGAGCGTGCGCGCGCTCTTGAAGGCGCACCCGGAGTACGCGTCGGCCCGCGTCTTCGACGCGCGGGGGCGCATCTGGGCGTCCGACAAGTTCGAGGAGCTCTTCACCGTACGGACGCTCCCGCAGGAGGTCCACGCGGTCGCGAGCGGTCCCGGCGCGAAGCCCACGGCTCCCGCGGCCCACGTCGAGCCGTCCGACGGCCAGAAGCGCGAGGTCTATCAGCCGATCCTCCAGCCGGGGGCCAAGGAGCCGCGCGCGATCGGATGGGTGTCGATCGCGGTGCGCGAGTCGGCCATCGCCGACGAGATCAGCGCCGCACGCATCGAGCTCGCGACGATCGCGCTCTTCACGCTCCTCCTCGGGTGCGGTCTGTCGGCGGTCCTGATCACGATCTTCGTCCAGCCGATCCAGGCGCTCTCCGACAGCGTGCGCGCGATCGGCGAGGGGACGATGGTGGCGGACATCGGCACGTCGGGGAACGAGGAGATCGACGAGATCGCACGGGCCTTCAACGAGGTCACCGCCAAGTTCCGCTCCGCGCAGAGCCACCTCATGGAGCAAGAGCGCCTCCAGCAGGAGATGCAGGTCGCGCAGGAGATCCAGCAAATGCTCCTCCCGCGCAAGGTGCCCGAGCTGGATGGCTTCGAGCTCGGCTCGCTCTACCAGGCGGCGAAGGAAGTGGGCGGCGACTACTACGACTTCCTCACGGTCGACGAGCGCACCGTGGGCGTCGTCGTGGCGGACGTCTCCGGCAAGGGCGTTCCCGGATCGCTGGTCATGACCATGATCCGGACGGCCCTCCGCATGGAGGCGCGCGGCAACCGCTCCGCCTCGGACGTGATGGCGAAGATGAACTCGTTCGTCACCGAGGACATGAAGAAGGGAATGTTCGTCACGATGTTCTACGTCGTGCTCGACTCCGTGAACCGGGTCGTGACCTACGCGAGCGCGGGGCACAATCCCATGATCCTCTACCGCGGCGAGACGAACGCCACCTACTTCCTGAAGCCGAAAGGAATCCCGGTCGGGATCAACGTGCCCGACGAGCAGCTCTTCAGGAAGACGATCTCGGTGGAGAAGCTCACGCTCCAACAGGACGACATGCTGGTGATCTACACCGACGGCATCACCGAGGCGATGAATTCAGAGCGGGAGCAGTTCGGCGAGGCGCGGCTCCTCACCGCGATCAAGAAGCACGGGCATGGGACCGCGCAGGAATTCGCGGACGCGCTCAACCAGGAGATTCGCGAGTTCACCGGCGGAGCGCCGCAGAACGACGACATCACGCTCGTCGCGATCAAGGAGAAGGTGCCGGTGGAGGAGCGCCTCGAGGCGAACCGCCGTGAGCTCTTCCGACTCATCGACGTGGAGGGCGTTCCGATCGCCGAGGCGTGCGAGCGGCTCAAGGTGGCCTCCTCGACCTACTACCGCTACAAGCGCCGCGTGTCGGAGCTGGGGGACGATGCCGGTCTCAAGCAGATCCGCCCGACCCCGCCGATGGCCCGCGCGAGTCTCGAGGAGGAGGCCGCGATCCTGGACATCGTCCGGGTCGAGCCGCTCTTCGGGGCCAAGCGGATCCATGAAGTCTTGCATGCCGCAAAACGTTGCAGGGACGATCTTTCCGAGCGGGCCGTCTACGCGACGCTGAAGCGTCACGGCCTCAACCGTAAGGAGAAAAGGCTGGAGTTCGCCCAGACCGGAACCGATACACGGATGGCGAGGCTCGCTCAGGCGATCCGATCGGACGGGCCGGCGAACCCGACGGAATCAGGAGGAGGGGAAGCATGAAGGGGATCGACGTTTACGTCGAGGAAGCGGCGCAGAATCCGGCGGTCTCGATCCTGCGCGTGTCGGGCTACGTGGATACGACCACCAGCCCCGACCTCGAGCGCCGCCTGCAGGCGCTGCTCAAGGAGAAGCGCTTCCACATCGTGGTCGATCTCGCCAGCGTCGAGTACATCTCGAGCGCGGGCTGGGGCATCTTCATCAGCGAGATCCGCGAGATCCGCGAGAACGGCGGCGATCTGAAGCTCGCCGGCATGATCGCGGACGTGCGTGAAGTCTTCGACCTGCTCGAGTTCGAGAACATCCTCAAGGCGTACGCCGATTCCGAGCAGGCGGTGGCCTCCTTCGGCCCGGTGGCCGGCACGCCCTCGTCGTCGAAGTCCTCGACGTCGGCGGCTTCGGGCGCGGCGCAGCCCGATGGACCGCAGCGCTCCGAGGTGGTCCTCTCGGACGAGGATCTGGTCCGCGAGATCGCGCGGCAGCACCCCGAGTTCGGCCTCATGCGCATCCAGCGGGAGCTGCGCCGTCCGGAGCGCGGGAGCCGCGATCTCAATCCGGTGCAGATCTACGTCCTCCTGCGCAAGCTCGACCTCGACACGAAGGAGCGTCGCGAAGCCTTCGCGCGGAGTGCGCAGCCGACCGGCCGCTAGTCCAAGTTCCCGCTTGACCCTTCGGGGGGCCGCTGCCTATCGTTTTCGGCACGGCCCCCCGAACTGTTGCCCGCCTCCTCGGCGCACAGATCCCGAATGATCGACAGTCCACTGGTTCATCCATGACGCCGGGAGCGTTCTCCGCGTGAAGATGGAACTCCAAGCGACGCCGGAGCTCGTCGCGCTCGTCCTGATTGGCCTCGCGATCTCGATCGGGCTCTGGGCGTACCTGACACGCTATCCGGCCGTCCCGGCCAAGCGGCGCGGCATCCTCCTCGCGACGCGCCTGCTCGCCCTCTTGGCGCTCCTCGTGGCGTCCCTCGCGCCCGTGCTCCGCTATCCGGAGACGTCGCGCGCGCGGAACCGGCTCCTCGTCCTGGTCGACCATTCGGGAAGCATGGACCTGCGCGACGTCGCCGGCGGCCGGAGCCGTCGCGCCGCCGCCGACAGCGCCGCGCAGGCGATCGCGCATGAGCTCGGCGGACGCTACGAGGTCCGGACCGCTGCGTTCGACGCCGCGCTCGGCTCGTACGACCGCGATGCGTCGAAAGCGCTCGCCTTCCAGGGCGGCGGCGAGACCGCGCTGGGCGACGCCATCCGCTTCTCCTTCAACCGCGTCGATCCCGACTCCGTGGCGGCGATGCTCGTGCTGAGCGACGGCGTCGTGAACCGGGGCGAGGATCCCGAGCAGGCGCTCGGCGCCGCGGTCCCGCTGTTCGGGCTCACGGTGGGTCGCCACACGGATCCGCCCACGGTCGGGATCGCGGGCGTCGAGACACCCCCCGAGATCATCCTCGGCCGCCCGACGCCGCTCGTCGTGAGCGTGCGCCAGGGATCGCGCCAGGAATCGCACGGCACGGTCCGCGTGAGCGAGGAAGGGCGCGTGCTCGGGCGCACGGAATTCTCGCTGCGCGGCGTCGGCGCGTCCGCGCGCGTCTCCATTCCCGTGACGCTCCTCGAGCGCGGCAAACGATTCCTCACCGTCGATCTGGTCGACGTTCCCGACGATCCCATGCGCGAGAACAAGCAGCGCCTCGTCGCCGTCCTCGCGCGTCCCGCGAAGCGCACGATCCCGCTCCTTGCGACGAGCTGGGACTGGGACCTCCGCTCGCTCGCGCGAGGCATCGAGGAGGACACGACGCGCGCGGTGGTGCGCCTCCGGCCGGCGGGGTCCAATCAGGCGGAAGCGTCCGGCGCGGCGCCGCGGCCGTTCTCGAGCTGGCTCGACGACGCCGAGGCGGTGGCGGTGCGCTACGACGCGAGCACGATGACCCCGGAGCGGGCGGACGCGCTCATGCGCTTCCTCGCGCGCGGCGGCGGTGTGCTCCTCTGGATCGATCCCATTCCGCGGCCTCCGGCCGAATCGGCGCTCACGCGCGCGCTCAGCATCCAGTGGCGATTGTTCGGGCAGCCGCTCGGGCCCATCGCCAGCACCGAGCTCACGCAGGCGGGACGCACGCACGACGTGGCGCTCCTCTCGGGCGACGCCGCGAGCGCGGCCTCGATCTGGAAGGATCTCCCGCCCATCGAGCCGATCCTCTCTCTGGGAACGGCGGGAAGCCCGCTCCAGCCCATCGTCGTCGGCCGCGTCGGGAACGAAGCCATCCCGGTCGTGCTCGCCGGTCAGGTCGGGAAGGGGCGCGTAGTGCTCCTGAATGCCGCGGGCGTGTATCGATGGGGCATCACGGCCGCGGGACTCACCGGGAAGCCCGGGATCGAGGGGTCGTTCTTCGGCGGCGCCGAGCGGTGGCTCGCCGGCGGATGGGAGGATCGCCCGGTGCAGATCACCGCTCCGGACATCACGCCCGAGGGACGCCCGATCGCGATCCGCGTCGCGACGACGCCCCCCGCGCTCGGGACCGGGGCGGAAGCCACCGTGACCGCGCACCCGGGCGCGAAGGACGGGAAGGGCGCCAGCGCCAGGCTCACGCCCGGCGGACCGGCGGGTGAGTTCTCGGGCGCGCTCGGCCTTTCGCCGGGGACGTACATGCTTCGCGGGCGCGTCACGCGCGCGGGACGCCTCGTCGGGACCGACAGCGTTCGCGTCGCCGTGGGCACGCAGGGGATCGAATACGAAGAGCTCGCCTCGGACCCGACGTCGCTCGCGCGTCTCGCGGAGCGCTCCGGCGGCACGGCCGCGCCGCTCGATAGCGCCGGCCGCGTGCTCGACAAGCTGCGCTCTCCGGAGCTCGTGCGCGTGCGGCTCGCGGAGATGGACCTCTTCCACAACCCGCTTCTCTTTTTGGTGCTGATTGCCGCGCTCACGCTGGAGTGGTCGCTAAGGAGGAAGTTCCACCTGATGTAAGGGCTCCCGACGCCCTCGTACCACCCGCATCCCCCGCGCCTCCTCCGGAAGGAGGAAGCCATGCTGCTCCGCGTTGTGCTCTTCGGCGCGCTCTTGTTCGCCCTCGCGTCCACCGCCCGCGGCGATCTCGTCCTCAACGAAGTCCTCTACGATCCGGACGGCGCCGACGATGGGCGCGAGTTCGTCGAGCTCTGGAATCCGGATTCCGTCGCGGCGCCGCTCACGGGCGTCGCGCTCGAGACGTCGGATGGCGCGCGTCCAGGTGCCTGGACGGTGCTGTGGCGCGCCGGCGCGGGCGATGTGGCCGCGCCGCACGCACCCTTCCTCGTCGGCGGCGACCAGCTCCTCGCGGCACTCCAGAACGGGCCGGACGCGATCCGCCTCACGCGCGCCGGCGCCGTGCTCGACCTCCTCGGCTATGGCGACCTGGCCGATCCCGGCCAGTACGAAGGCGCGCCGGCTTCCGACGCTGGCTCGGGCTCGAGCGTGGCGCGCGTCGCGGATGGCCTGGACACGGGAAGCAATCGCGACGACTGGGCAGTCGAGGCGGAGCCTACGCCGGGCGTCGCCAACCACCCCGACGCCAGGCTCCGCTTTGGACGCGCCAGGCCGACGCTGTCGCCGTCCGTGTGCTGGCCGGGCGAGCCGCTCACCGCGCGCGCGAACGTGCGCAATTCCGGACGCCTTCCACTCGCGGGCTCGCAATGGCGCCTCGTGGGCGAGCTCGAGGGGACGGCATCGTGGGAGCCTGGCGCCGTCGTGGCCGGTGTGACGCTCGCGCCCGGAGAGAGCGCGTCGGTCTCGCTTTCATGGATGGGCCCCGCGGCCGGAGCGCTCCGCGTGAGGCTGCGTCTCGAGGGGGCGGAGGACGCGCTCGCCGATACCACGATGACCTGGCTCCGGTCCGTGGCCGCGCCGGTCGTGTTGAGCGAGATCGCGTTCCGCAACACGGGCTCCGGAGAGTGGATCGAGATCTGGGCGCGCGGGGCGGTGGATGACGTGGGCGCGCTCACCGTGGCCGATGCCGTGTCGAGCCCGCGTCCCGTCGATCGCGGCGCCGTGCCGCGTAGTCTGCGACCCGGCGACTACCTCGTCATCGCCCAGGATCCCGCAGCCGTGCGAAGCCGGTACGGACTTCCCGACAGCGCCGTCGTCGGCGTGATCGGTGGATGGCCATCGCTCAACGATGGCGGTGGGCCGGGCAGCGCAGCGGATCTCGTCGCGCTCGCTCTGGCGGACGGTGTCCCCGCCGACGCGATGAGCTACACGGGCGATGCCACCGTGCGCGACGGCACCCTCGAGCGCCTCTCGTTCGACCTGCCGAGCGGCGATCCGGGCTCGTGGTCGGAGTGCGTCGCTCCCGACGGCGCGACCCCGGGGCGGGCGAACTCGCTCCATGCGCCGGGCGGTCCCTTGGTCGGCGGACACGCGCTCCTCGTCGCGGGAGCGCGGGTGCTCTCGGTCCACGCTCGAGAAGCGGTGCCGATCGTGTTCCGGGCGACCGAAGCGGCGCACGGACGTCGTCTCACCGTGCGCGTGCACGATCTCCTCGGCCGCTCCGTGCGCACGCTGACCGAGGGGCAGCGGCTCGCGACGGACGCCGCGTTCGTATGGGACGGAAGCGACGATTCGGGCGTGCCGGCTCCGGCCGGGCTCTACGTCGTCCAGGCGGAAGCGCTGCCCGAGGATGGCGTCGCGCCGCTGCGCTCCTCGCTCTCGATCGCGGTGGCGGGAGGCCGGCCGTGACCGCGGCGGGGGCTTGCTCCCTCTGCCTTGCGCTCGCCTTCGCGTCGCCTGCGCTGGCCGCGTTCGAGGTTCGCGACGCAACGCCCGCGGCGCTCGGAGCGGCGTCGCTCGATCTCGCATCCGACCCCTTCTTCACATCCGCCGGATACTCCGCCTCCACGTCGCACACGACGCTGTACCAGTCCGACGGGCTCACGTCGGAGCGCGCGGCCGTCGCCTTTGCCGGCCGGTCCGCACGCCTGGTCGCGACCTGGAACCAGCTCGGGTTCCCAGGGGCGCGAGAGCACGTGCTCCGCCTCGACATCGAGGAGACAGGCACGCGCGCGGTTCTCCTCTCGATGGTCGCGGAGCGCCTGGCGCTCGCCGTGGACGGCGAGCCCTCGCGCGGCGGACTGACGGCTGGGATTTCGATCCTCGCCAGGGTCACGCTCCCGCGCGGATCGCTCGAGTGCGTCCTCGCGGGGGATCGCCTCGCGCGCACCGGCGGACTCGACGGTCTCGGCGTGGGACCGTCGGTCCCGTTCGCGCTCCGCCTCCGCTCCGGCGCGATCGCGCTCGCCTGGATGGACCGCTGGGAACCGAGCGGGCGCGCGAGCCCCCGGCTCGTGCTCGACCTCGCCCTGGGACGCACGGCGCGCGTGCGCATGGCGCGAGGCATGAAGCCGGAGCGCAGCGGAGCCGCGATCGCGATTCGCCGGGGGCGCCTGGAAGTATCGGCGGGCCGGCTCGACCTGGATAAGGGAGGGACCGTCGGCGGCGTCGGGCTCGCGCTCGTCTCGCCCGACCGCGGCGGACGTGGAGGGCGCCCATGACGCGCTCCCACTTTGCGGGGCAACCGCGACGCCGGTTTGCTATGATGCGGTGGTATCGTCGTCTACGGTCGTTCCCGGGCTTCGCGGCGCGGGGCGCCTTCTGGATTTTCCTCGCCGCCGTCGCGACGCCCGGGATCGCCTTGGGTCAGGCCGATTCCGCCGCGGGCGGTCCTGCCTGGCTGCCGCTTCCCGTGGAAGACATCGATCGCCCCGAGCTGCTCGACGAGCTTCTCGCGCCGGAGCTCGGAGTCCTGGTGCGGGCCGATCTCAAGGACGGCACGCTAAGGCAGGCTCGATCTGCGGTCGAAGCGTCGGCGGCCCGCGTGATCGCCGGAATCTCGCTGCTCACGGGGGCGGATGGCGAAACGCAGGCGGTGACCGGATTCGCGCGCACGGCGCGACTCGCGGTGGATCTCGGGCGGCTCGCGGCGCGCGGGTTGTCGCCGCTGGCCGCCGAGGAGCTCGGGCAGGCGCCGCGAAGTGGACGCGTTCCGCCGCCGGGTCTGCGCGGCCCCGCGTTCGGGTCTCCGGCTTCGTCGGCGAGCGCGCTGATGGACGGCGTCGCGCTCGCATGGAGAGGCCGGCACCGGGTGTGGGCTCTGCGCGCGCGTCGCGCCGACGATGGATCGACGGTACGTGCACTGGGCATGGGAGTCCAGGGCCGGCGCGCGGCGATGAGTGCGACGCTGGGCCGCGCGGGGCCTTCCGCCGTCGCGGATCTCGCGGCGAAGCTCCGGACGCGGGAAGGACTCGTCGCCGTGGAAGCGGCGCGCGGCGCGAGCGGCACGGCCGTGATCGCCATGATCGCGCGCTCGGCGGGGCCGCTCCGCGTGCAGGGCCGGTGGCGCTGGCGCTCGCGGGAGCTGCGCGGAGTGTCGAGCGAGATCGCGGGAGAGGCGGGATCGCGACGCGCGAAGCTGAGGCTGCGGCTCGCGGGGAATTCCTCCGGGCCGACGGGTTCGAGCTCGCGGGTGGAGCTCGAAGGGCGGCTCGCCCCGGCGGGTCAGGGACCGCTCGCGGTTCGATTCGGGAGCACGCGTGCCGAGAGCTTCTCGAACGGGGCCGGGTATCACGCGTCGATCGAGCGCTTCGCCATCGCCGAGATGCAGGTGGCAAGCGCGGACGGTCGGACGCTCACGCTTCTCGCGTCGAGGCGCGACAAGGAAACCGTCCTGGGCGTGAGGCGAGGGACCTCGCTCGGCGGCCGGCTCGCGCTCGCGTGGCGCGAGCGGGCGGGGCTCGAGATCCAGCTCGAAGGGGTCCGCGCGGACAAAGACGGTGCGGCCTGGTCGAGCGGGCTCTACGCGGGCGGGGCGACGGCGCTCCGGACCACGACAAGGCCGGGCATCGCGGCGAGCGCGCGGGGCGCTCTCCGGCTGGGGCGCTGGACGTTGGGCGGCCTCGTGGAGCAGCGGGACGACGCGTCCGGGGCACGCGCCACGGCAGCTTCGATCTGGATCGGCCGGCAGCTTC
>DATJGP010000225.1:0-2197 GCA_035494915.1 Candidatus Eiseniibacteriota bacterium
AGCGGGTCGGATGCGATTCTCGCGACGATGAAGCGGCGGTATCGCGTGCGGGACTATTCGAGCCTTCTCGAGCGCGTGACGGCGCGGGGGACGGTCGCGATCGGGGCGGATGTGATCGTGGGTCATCCGGGGGAAGGGGACGCGGAGTTCGATGAGACGCGGCGGTTTGTGGAGGGGGCGCCGCTCACCTACCTGCACGTGTTCCGGTATTCGGCGCGCCCGGGGACAGCGGCGGCTCCTCTACCTGCGCCTCATGCGGCGCGCGAGCGGGCTGGGGTGCTTCGCGCGCTGGGACGGGCCAAGGAGGTCGCATTCTACCAGTCGCTCGTCGGCACCACCCGCCCCGTGCTTCTCGAGGGGCGGTCGGACGCGGAGGGCGTGCGCGGTCGCGCGGACGTGTACGCGCCCGTGCTCCTGCGCTCCACGCCGCGGTGGGACGGGATCAACCGCGTGGTCCTTCGCGAGGCCGGTCCGGAGGGATGCGTGGGAGACCTCGCAACTCGTTGACCGGCCCTCCCGTGCTGGCTATTCTCCGGCCGTGCCGCCCCTCGGCGGCGCCCTGCCGCTCACGGAGGCGACCATGTGGCTCCTCAAGAATCTGATCTGGCTCATCATCATGATCCTGGTCGTCGGATTCGCCATCTTGAACGTGAACGAGACCGTCACCGCCGTGATCCTGCCCGGACGCGTGTATCGCACCCTCTCGTCGAACGTCGCGCTCTTCAGCGCGTTCGTGATCGGGATGCTCACCGCGTTCCTGCTCACGCTGGCGCACCAGCTCAAGACCCGCGCGGGCGTCGCGCGGGTCCGGCGTGAGAACCAGGATCTGAAGCGCGAACTGGATGGGCTTCGCAATCTGCCGCTCGAGGATCTCGCGCTGAAGGAAACCGTCGGGGCCGCTCGCGAATGACCGAGCTCGTCACCGTCCTCGTCGTTGGTGGCCTTCTCACCGGCATCGGCTACGCCGCCTGGGTCCTGTCGCGTGACGCGGGCGCGTCGCCGCCTCCACCCGAGACGCCGTACCAGCACGGACTCAACGCGCTCCTGGCGGGAGACCACGCCGAGGCGCTCCGCGCCTTCGCCGAAACCGTGCGCCAGGACAGCGACAACATCGACGCCTACATCCACCTCGCCAATCTCTTGCGCGAGCGCGGCGACCCGGCCCGCGCGCTCCAGATCCGCCGCGACCTGACCGTGCGCGCCGGTCTGACCGCGGGACAGGAGCGCGCGATCCGCGAGGGGCTCGTGCGCGATCTCATCGCGCTCGGGCGGCCGGCGGAAGCGGTGGCCGAGGCGCGAGAGCTCAAGGAGCTCGACAAGAAGAACGGGAGCGCGCTCAAGCTCCTCGTGAAGGCGCACGAAGCGGCGGGGGACTGGGAGCGCGCGTACGAGACGCGCGCCGAGGTGGCCAGGGCGACCAGCGAGGCGAATGGTGTCGGGCTCGCGCGGTATCGCTCGTCCATCGGCGAGATCTATCTGCGCGAGGGAAAGCTGGACGATGCCAAGCGGCAATTCGAAGCGGCGCTCAAGCTGAAGCAGGACGAGCCGGCGGCGCTCCTCCGGCTCGGCGATCTCTGCTACGAGACGAACCGGCCGGAGCGGGCCGTGGAGCTCTGGAAGTCGCTCGCGGAGGCGCATCCGTCCTTCTCGCACCTCGTGCTCGACCGCCTGGAGACCTCGTACTTCGAATCGGGGCGGTTCGCCGACGTGGATCGAACGTACGAGGAGATGCTCGCACGCAATCCGAAGGACGTTCGCGTCCACCTCGCGCTCGCGCGCGTCCATCTCAAGAAGGGCGAGCTGGACGACGCGGGGCGCATGCTGAACGAGGCGTTCGAGCTCGAGCCCGGCTCCGTACCGGCGCGACTGCTCCTCGCCGAGCTCCACCGGCGGCGCGGGGACCTGTCGCGCGCGCTCGACGAGATGCAGTCCCTGATCGAGCGTTTCGGTCCGGGGGAGGTGTACACCTGCCCCTCGTGCGGTCAGGAATCCGAGGAGTACTGGTCCCGCTGTCCCGAGTGCTTCGCGTGGGCGCGCGCGTGAGCCGGCCCGTGCACTCCTTCGTGATGCGCGGCGCCCTGGCCGCGCTCCTGCTCGCGCTGGC
Source organism: Candidatus Eiseniibacteriota bacterium (assembly GCA_035494915.1). GTDB lineage: Bacteria > Eisenbacteria > RBG-16-71-46 > SZUA-252 > SZUA-252 > WS-9. Next base: position 2,105 of record DATJGP010000225.1, read on the forward strand.
GGCGGCGTCCCTCGGGGCGAAGACGCCCGGGAAGCCAAAGGCGCCACCGAACCAGCCCGGGCCGTCGCCCGAAGAGCGAGCCATCACGCTCGC
>DATJGP010000226.1:0-8800 GCA_035494915.1 Candidatus Eiseniibacteriota bacterium
GCGCCGGCTCGCCGTCGTGATCGCGGTGCTCGAGAAGCGCGCGGGGCTCTCGCTCGCGGGGGCGGACGTGTTCGTCAACGTGGCGGGGGGCATCCGGCTCGAGGAGCCGGCCGCGGACCTCGGTCTCGCGCTCGCGCTCGCGTCGAGCTTCCGGGATCGCCCGCTCCCTCCCGATCTCGTCGCCATCGGCGAGGTGGGCTTGGGCGGCGAGCTCCGTCCCGTGCCCCAGCTGGAGCGGAGGCTTGCGGAAGCGCGGCGGCTCGGCTTCCGCGCCGCGGTCGTGCCCAAGCGCTCCCAGATGGACGGCGCCACGGGCGCGCTCGGAGCGGCGAGCCTCCACGAAGCCATCGGACGGGTGCTCGACCCGGATCACGCGCGGTGAGCGTCAGGTCCCGCCGCGACCTCGCCGTCGTGCTCGCCGGCGCGGGGGACGGTGTTCGGATGGGACCGCACGGCCCCAAGCTCCTGCTCCAACTCGCGGGGCGGACCCTCCTCGAGCGCGTGGCGTCGATCTTCCTCGCGCATCCCTCCGTGGGGGAGCTGATCGCGGTCGTTCCCGAAGCGCTCCTCGAGCCCGCGCGACGCGCTCTCTCGTCGCTCCCGGCTTCGTCCGAGATCCGCCGCGACGTCACTCCCGGCGGCCCGACGCGTCGTGAGTCGGTGGGCCGAGGGCTCGCGGCGCTCACGCTCGGTCTTCCCTACGTGGCGGTGCACGACGTGGCGCGCGCGCTCGTCGAGGAGCGCCTGATCACGCGCGTGCTCGAGACCGCGCGCCTCACGGGCGCGGCGATCCCCGCCGTGCCCTTGCGCGACACGGTGACCGAGGTGGACGCGGGGCGCGTGGTGCGGACGCTCGACCGCGCGCGGCTCTTCGGCGTCCAGACGCCACAGATCTTCGCCGATGCTATACTCCGCCGCGCGCACGCGACCGCCCTCGCCGAGGGCCGGGACGCTACCGACGACGCCTCGCTGCTCGAAGCGTCCGGGGCCAAGGTCGCGGTCGTCCCCGGAGATCCGATGAACCTCAAGCTGACCGAGCCGTCCGACCTCGCGATGTTCGAGTTCCTCCTCCGGCGCGGGACCGCGTGACCGGGACCACGCTTCGGGTCGGCATCGGATATGACGTGCACCGTCTGGAGCGCGGCCTTCCGCTCACGCTTGGGGGCGTGGCGCTCGCGCACGACAAGGGACCGCGGGCGCACTCCGACGGCGACGTGCTCGCGCACGCGATCGGCGACGCGCTCCTTGGCGCGGCCGGGCTGGGCGATCTGGGCGCGCACTTCCCCGATTCGGATCCGAAGTGGCGCGGCGTCTCGAGCCTCGTCCTTCTCGAGACGATCGCGGAGCGGCTGCGCGAGCAGGGCTATGCGATCGTGAACGTGGACGCGTCCCTGGTCGCGGAAGCTCCGCGGATCGCGCCGCACGTCGCCGCGATGCGCGAAGCCCTCGGCCGGGCGCTTGGAGTCAGCGAGACGCGCGTGTCGGTGAAGGCGACGACCAACGAAGGCCTCGGAGCACTGGGACGTGAGGAAGGGATCGCCGCGTGGGCGGTCGCGCTCGTGGAAGGGCGCGTGTGAGCGTGGAGGGAGCATGAAGATCGTCGTCCTCCTGGGCGGCAACACCTCGGAACGGGAAGTCTCTCTTCGCACCGGCGCGGGGGTCGCGCGCGCGCTCGAGAAGCTGGGCCACGACGTGGCGCTCCTCGACACGGGAACCGGGCAGTTCCTCAAGGACCCGGACCACGCGATGGCGCTCGGCGCGGGTCCGGCGCCGATCCATGGAATGCCAGCTCGGCGCGGCGAGCAGGGGCTCGACGTCTACGTGCGCTCCATCCCGCGCGCGGCCGACCTCGTCTTCATCGCGCTCCACGGCGGAGCGGGCGAGAACGGCACGCTCCAGGCCCTCCTCGACCTCGCGGGCATCCCCTACACCGGCTCGGGCGTCCTCTCCTCGGCGCTCGCGATGGACAAGGTGATGTCGAAGCGGATCTTCAAGGTCGAGGGCATCCCCACTCCCGAGTGGGTCGAGCGCTGGGCCCCGGAGGATCCGGCCGCGGCGTGGAATCCCGAGATCACGAGCGAGGAGATCGCGCGGCTCGAGGGCTATCCGCTCATCGTGAAGCCGAACGAGGAGGGCTCGAGCGTCGGGATCACCCTGGTGAAGAGCGCGGGGGAGCTCAAGCCCGCGATGGAGGAAGCGCGCCGGTACGGCCGCCTCGTCCTGGTCGAGCAGTTCATCGAGGGGCGCGAGCTCACCGTCGGCGTGATCGGACAGCGCGCGCTTCCGGTGGTCGAGATCATTCCCACCGCGGGCTGGTACGACTACGAGCACAAGTACACGTCGGGCGCGAGCCGCTACGAGTGCCCGGCCTCGCTCCCGCCCGCCGTGGCCGAGGAGCTCTTCGCGCTCAGCCTCCGCGCCTGCCGCGCCCTCCGCACGAGCGGCGTCGCTCGCGTCGACTTCCGCCTGGGCAAGGACGGCGTGGCGCACTGCCTCGAGGTGAACACGGTGCCCGGGCTCACGGAGCTGAGCCTCGTCCCCAAGGCGGCACAGGCGGCCGGCCTTCGCTACGAGGATCTCGTGAAGGCGATCGTGGAATCCGCGCCGGTTCGCGCGGCGCGCTGAGGCATCCCATGAGCGCCCGAACCACGACGTGGTGAATCCCGTCCGGCACGCCCCCGAAGAGGCGTTCACCATGGTCGAGATCCTGATCCGGATCGGCATCATCATCCTGGCCACCCTGATCACGATCCGGCTCGTGTACCTCCTCATCGGCCGCATCGAGCGCGCGATCCGCTCGGAGGCCAAGGGAACCGAGCTCGCGCGCGAGAAGCGCGCCCGCACCATCGGCGAGGTGCTCCGCGGCTTCGCGCGCGGCACCATCATCGTGATCGGGATCCTCATGTGCGTGCGCGAGCTGGGGCTCGACATCACCCCGGCCCTCGCGGCCGCGGGTGGATTCGGCGTCGCGGCCGGACTCGGCGCGCAGGGCCTCGTGAAGGATTGGATCGCGGGATTCTTCATCATCCACGACAATCAATTCGCCGTGGGCGACGTGGTGAGGACGTCGGGCGTGTCGGGCACCGTCGAGACGCTCACGCTGCGGCACACGGAGCTCCGGGACGGCGAGGGCTTCATCCATTTCATCCCGAACGGTGAGATCAAGGTGGTCACGAACCTGACGAAGAGCTGGTCCACCCCGATCGTGCGAATCCCGATCAGCCTGACGGAGGACCCGGCGCGCGTGGTCCAGATCCTCGAGGCGATGCTCGTCCAGTTCGCGGCGGGCCCCAAGGCCAAGCCGCTCCTCCTCGAGCCTCCGAAGCTCCTCGGCATCGACGACGTCGGGACGGGTCAGTTCACGGTCATGCTCCAGGCGAAGACGGTTCCCGAGGAGCGGCTCGTGGTGTCGCGCATGCTTCGGATGGCGGCGCTCCAGAGTCTCCGCGCGGCGGGCGTCCTCGTGCACACGCCGATCGCGGGCGATCCCGCGGCCGCGGCGCAGCCGGCCGTGCCGGCGGACCCCCAGTCCCAGGCGCCTGCCGGGAGCGCGTCGTGAGCCTTCGCGTCTACGACGCGCGCCGCCGCGCGAAGATCCCGTTCGAGTCCGCACAGCCGGGCAAGGTGGGCATGTACGTCTGCGGCATGACGGTCCAGGACCGGCCGCACGTGGGGCACATGCGCTACGCGGTGGCCGGTGACGTGATCCGCCGCATCCTCGAATCGCGCGGCTACGAGGTCACGTACGCCACCAACTTCACCGACATCGACGACCGCATCATCGAGCGCGGGAACAAGGAGGGCGTTCCGTTCGAGCAGGTCTCGGAGCGGAACATCAAAGCATTCCTCTCGTACGCGGCGCTCCTCAACATCAAGCCCGCGACGGTCTATCCGCGCGCGACGGAGCACATCCCGGAGATCCTCGCGCTCATCCAGCGCCTCATCGATTCGGGGCACGCGTACGCGGCGGGCGGGGACGTCTACTTCGACGTGCGAAGCTATCCCGCGTACGGTTCGCTCTCGGGGCGCAAGGTCGACGACCTTCGCTCCGGCGTCCGCATCGAGGTGGAGGAGGCGAAGCGGGATCCGCTCGACTTCACCCTCTGGAAGGGAGCCAAGCCGGGCGAGCCGTCCTGGCCGAGTCCCTGGGGACCGGGACGTCCCGGATGGCACATCGAGTGCTCCGCGATGGCGATGAAGCATCTCGGCGAGACGTTCGACTTCCACGGCGGAGGCCAGGACCTCATCTTCCCGCACCACGAGAACGAGATCGCTCAGTCCGAGGCCGCGACCGGGAAGACGTTCGCACGCTTCTGGGTCCAGAACGGCCTCGTGAACCTGGACGGGGAGAAGATGTCGAAGTCGACGCAGCACTTCTTCCTCATCGAGGACGTCGCGAAGCAGGTCGAGCCGGAGGTGATCCGCTTCTACCTGCAGTCGACGCAGTACCGGAGTCCGATCGAGTGGAACGACGTGCGCCTCCGCGAAGCGGGGGCGGCGTACGACCGTCTGCGCGAGGCGCTCGCGAAGGCCGAGGCCGCCCCCACCGCGGACGGCACGTCCACGGCCGGCTCGGCGCTCCTCGCCGAGATCGCCGAGCTCGAAAGGGAATTTCAGGAGTCGCTCGACGACGACTTCAACGCCGCGAAGGGCCAGGGGCATCTGTTCGAGATGGCGAAGGCCATCAACCGCGTCGCGGACAACGCGCAGGTTTCGGCCGCGGATCGCGCGGCGCTCCCCGAGGCGGGACGAGCCCTTCGCCGCCTCGGCGAGCTGATCGGTCTCTTCTGGGGCTCCGGGAAGCCCGAAGTGGAGGTCCCGGAGGGCGTGCAATCGCTTGTACGACAACGAGATGAAGCGCGTGTCCAGAAGCAGTGGCGCCGTGCCGATGAACTGAGGGACGAAATCTTGGCGCTGGGCTTTGTCCTCGAAGACTCCAAAGAGGGTACGAAGGCCCGGCCCAAGAGCTGATGCCCCTCGAGCTCATGGCGGGTCGATGCCTCTGGGACGGGGTCCGCGGACCCTCAAAGCGGAGCTTCAATTCCGGTTCCTCGCGGTGGGGAGCGTGTTCCTCGTCGTGGCGACCGCGCTCCTCTACATCAACGGACAGGGCTCGCTCCGCCGCCAGATCCTGACCAACGCCGTCACCGCGTCCGAGACCGCCGCCTCGCTCGTGGCGGTCGAGGATCACCGCCTCATCCGCACGGCCGCGGACATGAACAGCCAGGCGTTCCGCACCATCGTCACCAATCTGGGCGCGCTGCGCCGCGCCAATCCGTCGATCTATCACCTCTTCACGCTCGCGCCCGGAACCCGGCTCGGCACCTGGGGCGTCGTGGTCGATCTCGGGAGCACCGGCAACGAGTCGGGCGTTTCCGACGCGTCGCTCGTGCGCGGCCGCCTTCCCATCGGATCGCCGCCGCCAAAGGACGTGCCGGAGGCCCTGCTCCGCCAGGGCATGGCGCAAACGACGAGCGTGGTGCTCGATCTCACGCGCCCCGACCTGGCCCGCGTCGTCGCCGTCTCTCCGATTCGAGCGACGGGAGGCGAAGCGGTCGGACTCGTGGTCGTGCAGATGAGCGCGGGCGCGCTCGCGTCGGAGGCGCGGCTCCTCGCCTACGTATGCGTGGGCATCTTCCTCCTTGGCCTCGTCGCGAGCGCGCTCGCGAGCACCTACGTGTCGCGCTGGCTCACGCGGCCCATCGAGGATCTCCTCGGCGCGGTCGAGGCGATCTCGAAGGGAGACCTCGCGACGCGCGTCCGCGTGGACGGGCACAAGCACGAGCTCGACGCGCTCGGGACCGCGTTCAACCACATGGCCGAGACGCTCGAGTCGTCGCGCGGGCGAAACGACGCGCAGCAGGGGCGGCTCCGCGAGCTCAACCGGATCGGCACGAGCGCCGCCGCGACCCTCGATCTGCCGGTCATGCTCGAGATGGTCGCCGAGGGGATGCGCGCCATCTGCGGTGGCGAGGAGGCGTTCGCGGGAGTCGCTGCCCCGAGAGACGAAGCGGTCCACCACTGGGTCGGCTCGGGTCCGGGCGCCCACGATCTCGCGACCACGCCCGTACCGCTCGAAGGTCTGACCCGCGTTCTCGGGGGCGAAGCCCGGCTCCTCTCGCGGGCGGAGATGGACGCGGCCGGACTCTCGTGGCTCAGGCAGCGGCCCGGGGAGTACGCGCTCGCGGCGCCGCTCAAGGCGAGCGACGACACGATCGGGGCCCTGATCGCGGTGGGAGATCGCGGGCAGTTCCACGACGACGCGGTCTCGCTCGCGTCCGTGTTCGCGACGCAGATCTCGGCGGCGGTCGGGAACGCGCGGCTCTTCGAGCAGGTGAAGGCGCTCGATCGCTCGAAGAGCGAGTTCCTCTCCATCGCGTCGCACGAGGTGCGCACCCCACTCACCGTCATCAAGAGCTCGCTCGACGTGCTCGTCTCGAACAAGGCCTTCACCTACACCACCGACCAGCGCCAGCTCATCGCCTTTTGCCAGCAGTCGGTGGAGCGCCTCATCCAGCTCGTGAAGGACATCCTCGACGTGTCGAAGATCGAGGCGGGCGTGCTCCAGATCCAGTTCATCCCGACCTCGCTCAACGAGCTCGTGACGAAGTGCCTCTTCTGGGTGCCGCAGCTGCCCGGCGGTCAGGGGATCGAAGTCGAGGCGCGGCTCCCGTCCGAGCCGGCCATGGTCTCCGCCGATCCGGGGCGCATCATGCAGGTGCTCGAGAATCTCATCTCGAACGCGCTCAAGTTCTCCAAGCCGGGCGGGAAGGTCACGATCGAGCTCGTGGAGCACGGCGCGGAGTACGAGATCGTGGTCTCGGACCAGGGCAAGGGGATCGCGGCCGAGCACCTGGAGCGGATCTTCGGGAAGTTCTATCAAGTCGAGGAATCGACGACCCGCGAGCAGGGCGGGACCGGGCTTGGCCTCGCCATCTGCAAGGGCATCATCCGGGCGCACCGCGGGCGCATCTGGGCGGAGAGCGAGCTTGGCAAAGGGAGCCGCTTCCACTTCACGCTGACCAAGGACGGCGCCGACGCCGCGCGGCCGGATGCCCAGATGTCCGTGGCGGACCTCCTCTCCTCCCTCCGGTCCGAAACTCCTTCACCGACACGCTCGTAGCGTTGACGCCGGGCTCTGGCCACCCGTACACTGCGGCCCAGCGGACCGGGGCCCGGGTCCCCGTGCCCCGCCTAGCTGGCGTAGCTCAATGGTAGAGCATCTCATTTGTAATGAGGCGGTTGGGGGTTCGAGTCCCTTCGCCAGCTCCAAGTGACGTCATCCCGGTGGGGTTCCCGAGCGGTCAAAGGGAGCAGACTGTAAATCTGCCGGCTTAGCCTTCGAAGGTTCGAATCCTTCCCCCACCATTTTTCAGCATCGAAGTGAGAGCGGATCGGCCCTCGATAGGGGCCGAAAGCCCCAAGTGACGAAACGGGGCGGGAATAGCTCAGTGGCTAGAGCGTCAGCCTTCCAAGCTGAGGGTCGCGGGTTCGAATCCCGTTTCCCGCTCCAGTTTTCCCCAACGTACTTATCCACCGTAATCCACGCTCGTCAAATCGTTGCACCGCAAGAAATAAACTCACTCGGCCCACCGCGACGCGGGGTTCGTTACCGTTTCGTCGTGGATTTTGGGGAGAGATACGCACGCCCGACGGTGCCCCAGGCCCCCAGCGCCCCTCAAAAACCGGCTGAATCAACCGCCCTCGAATTGAGTCAAATTTCTTGTTGACTCGTCCTTAGCGGGTCCGTACCTTTTGCGGTTCGCATCGACGACGACCTTCTTCGATGGAGTGAGGAGGGCCGGTCGGCGTTTTTTGCCTTGTATTGAGCGTTTGGCGCCGAGCGGTGTCGGCTCGGAAGTGTGCCGGGTCGGCATCGGTTGCGCTTCGGGTCGTTCCGCGCGCCTCACCTCCGCCCACGTAGCTCAGTCGGTAGAGCATTTGCATGGTAAGCAAAAGGTCAGCGGTTCGATTCCGCTCGTGGGCTCCATCCATTCGTTGCGAGAGGTCGAGCGCGTTCCGACGGTCTTGATCTCGCCCGTCGTGTGATTCCGGCGATGCCCTGTACGGAGGATCTGGTCTGATGGCGAAGCAAAAATACGAGCGGAACAAGCCGCACGTGAACGTGGGGACGATTGGCCACGTGGATCACGGGAAGACGACGCTGACGGCGGCGATCACGATGGTCTTGGCGCAGAACAATCCGAAGATCGCGGTGCGCGACTACGGGTCGATCGACAACGCGCCTGAAGAGCGGGAGCGTGGGATCACGATCGCGACGGCGCACGTGGAGTACGAGACGGACAAGCGCCACTACGCGCACGTGGACTGCCCGGGTCACGCGGACTACGTGAAGAACATGATCACGGGCGCGGCGCAGATGGACGGAGCGATCCTGGTGGTGTCGGCGGCGGACGGGCCGATGCCGCAGACGCGGGAGCACGTGCTGTTGGCGCGTCAGGTGGGAGTTCCGTACATCGTGGTGTTCATGAACAAGTGCGACATGGTGGACGATCCGGAGCTCCTCGACCTGGTCGAGTTGGAGATCCGTGATCTCTTGAAGAAGTACGAGTTTCCCGGGGACGACATTCCGGTGGTACGGGGCTCGGCGAAGGTGGCGATGGATGGTGCCGGCAAGGACGCGAAGGCGAACGAGCCGATACTGAAGTTGATGGAAGCGGTGGACAGCTACATACCGACGCCGCAGCGGGCGGTGGACAAGCCGTTCCTGATGCCGGTGGAGGACGTGTTCTCGATCTCGGGCCGCGGGACGGTGGGTACGGGTCGCGTGGAGCGGGGC
>DATJGP010000227.1:0-43076 GCA_035494915.1 Candidatus Eiseniibacteriota bacterium
CCCGCGACCACCGCGAGCGGCCGCGCGGGCCACACCGCGCTCACCGTCTCGACGAGCGCCGCTGCCCCCTCCAGGTTGTGGGCCACGTCCACCAGGACCGGCGGATCGCCGGGAAGGATCTGCGCCCGCGCGGGCCATCGCGTGCCCTGGAGCCCGGCATCGATGGCGCGGGCCACCTCGTCCTCGGGACGCCCGTCGAGCGCGATCTCCGCCGCGAGCGCGGCGAGCGCCGCATTCCGCGCCTGGTGGCGCCCGAGGAGCGGCGTCGAGACGCGCCCTCGGACGGTGCGCGTCTTCAGATGAAATTCGGTCCCCTCGGCGGTGACACGCGTCGCGCCGTAGCCTCCATCACGGCCGAGGAGCGTCACGGGAATGCCGCGCTCCTCGGCCGCATGCAGGATCACCTCGCGCGGCTCGCCCGCACGCACGCCGAGGACGAGGCGCCCGCCCTTCTTGAGGATGCCCGCCTTCTCGCCGGCGATGTGGCGGAGCGTGGGCCCGAGGATGTCGGCGTGGTCGTTCGCGATGGTGGTGATGACCGCGACGCGCGGCTCGAGGATGTTCGTCGCGTCGAGGCGCCCCCCGAGGCCCACCTCCACGACCGCGAGGTCGATCGCGCTCCGGGCGAAGTGGTCGAAGCAGAGCGCGGTGGCGGCTTCGAAGAAGGAGGGATGATCCTCCTCGAAGCGCGGCCACCAGGTCGCGAGGAGGTCTTCCAGATCGGCCTCGGAGATCTCCGAGCCCTGGACGCGGATCCGCTCGCCGAAGCGGACCAGGTGAGGCGACGTGTAGAGGCCGGTCTTGAGTCCGGCGGCGCGGAGGATCGAATCCAGGTGCGCGGCGGTGGACCCCTTGCCGTTCGTGCCCGCGATCAGGATCGAGGGGAACGCCCGATCGGGACGGCCGGCGCGCGCGAGGAGCCGTTCCACCCCGGCGAGACCGGGGCGCATCGCGCTCCGCTCGAAGCGGTAGAGCTCGTCGAGGCGCTTCGTCAGGGAAGCGCCCTCGGTGACCTTCATTCCTGGATGGGCACTTCCCGTTCGGCAGGGGTGTCGCGCGGTGCCGCGGCGTCCCGCGGTGCGCCTTCTGGGGCCGATCCGTTGGGGCTGGGGCGCGAGGTGCCCTGGCCCTCGGGGGCGGGAGGCGACGGCGGCAGCGCGGTCCCGATCGGAAGGGACGCGGCGCGGAACCGCTCCAGCGATTCACCGGCGCGACGGCGCGGCGTGTGCGGGAGCGAGGTGCTCGCGGCGTCGAAGAAGCGGAGCAGCCAGCCGACCGCTTTCTTGAGCTCGGTCCGATGCACGATGCGGTCGATCATCCCCTTCTCGAGCAGGAACTCGGAGCGCTGGAATCCCTCCGGCAGCTCCTGGTTGATGGTCTGCTTGATGACGCGCGGCCCGGCGAACCCAATGAGCGCCTTCGGCTCGGCGAGGATCACGTCTCCCACCGAGGCGAAGCTCGCTGTGACGCCGCCGGTGGTCGGGTGGGTCATGATCGAGATATAGGGCACGCCCGCGTCGGAGAGCCGCGCCAGGAGCGCGTTCGTCTTGGCCATCTGCATGAGGGAGAGGATCCCCTCGAACATGCGCGCGCCACCGGACGACGAGAGGATGATGAGCGGACGCCGCGTCTCGATGGCGAGGAGGATGGAGCGCGCGATGCGCTCGCCCGCGGCCGACGCGAGGCTACCGCCGAGATACGCGAAGTCCATGATCGACAGCACGCAGGGAAATCCCTCGATGCGCCCCTCGCCGCAGATGACCGCCTCGGAGAGGCCGGTCTCCTCGCGCGCGCGCTTCAGCCGGTCCGAGTAGCGCTTCGCATCCTTGAACTTGAGCGGATCGGTGGAGATGACCTCGGAGAAGCGCTCGACGAACGTGCCCTCATCGACCAGGATCGCGATGTAGGCGCGCGCGGAGATGCGGAAGTGATAGGAGCACTTGCTGCAGGTCCAGAGATTGCGCTCGAGCTCCTTGTGATACAGGATCTCGCCGCAATCCTCGCACTTCGTCCACAGCCCGTCGGGAAGCTCCCGCCGGCGCTGTTGGGGCTTGAGCCCCTTCTTCGCCTTCCTGAGCCAGGTCATCGTTACCCTCCCCGGAGGCTCCGGAGCATCACGATAGCATCCTCCACCGGGTTCCGGTAATAGTTCTTCCGCATGGCAACATCGATGAAGCCGTTTCGATAATAGAACTTACGGGCGCCGTGATTGGACTCGCGGACCTCCAGCGTGAGGCGCGTCGCCTGGCGCTTCTCCGCCGTGTGTAGAAGATCGTCGAGGAGCGCCTGCCCCACGCCCATCCCGCGGACGTCGGGGTGCACCGCGAGATTCCCCAGATGCGCCTCGTCGGCCACGAGCACCGCCAGGGAATACCCCAGAAGGCGCCCATCCCGCTCGGCCATTCGCGCGTAGGTCCCTCCCCCAATCTGGAGCTCCGACCGGAACATCTCCCGGCTCCATGGATCGGTGAAGGAGAGCTTCTCGATCTCGAGCACCTCGTCGATGCGCGCGACCGTGAGGGACCCGATCTTGAGCTTCGACTCGTGGGCCGGCGACGCGGTCACGATGCGGGCTTCCTCGCGTTCGGCTCGCGCCCGTAGGCAGGCGAAGCCAGGGTGAGATCGGCGGCGCGTCCCGCGTCGAGGAGGCGCGATCCGAGCGCGGCCACCGCGGGGGCGAGCGGACGCCCCGCTAGGATCGCGATGGACTCTTCCGCCGCTTCCTCGGCGAGGGACTGGCCGAGCTTCGGCGTCGCGGGCACGATCGCGAGCCCTCGCACCGGACCGCGCTCGAGAAGCGTCGGGATCAGGTCCCCCTCTTCGACCGTCTCCGGCCCCCACACCGCGGCGCCTCCTTCCCACAGCGCGACTTCCGCGAGGCCGCGCCCGGCCGGAATCGCGGTGACCAGGCGCTCCGCGTCTCCGGCGTGCGCGAGCGCCATCGCATCGTGCGCGCGCACCAGCACGAGGGGACGCTTCGTCCCGAGCGCGGCCCCCTTGGCCCACGCGAGCCCGATGCGAAGTCCCGTGAAGGATCCCGGCCCCTCGTTCACCGCGAACGCGCTCACGGCGTCGAGGCCCACGCCGGCGTTCTCGAGCAAGCGCCCGACCGCCGCGGAGAGGCCGCTCGAATGGCCGCCCGGCGGGAGCGTCTCGATCGCGTCCCCGCGCCCGTCGCGCGCGAGCGCGACGGAGCCCTCGGGGGCCGACGTATCAATTCCCAGGATGTAGGGCATGCTGCCACCGATCGCGGTCGAGGAGCCCGTCACGCGCCGCCTGATTCCAGCGGACGCCGCGCGGGCGGACGCGCAGCTCGCGTCCCGGCCCGTCCAGATAGCGTAACGATAGATCGAGCCGCTCCGCGGGGAGGTTCCCCTCGGCGCGGTCGGCCCACTCGATCAGGACGACGGCCCCCGGCTCGGCCAGATCGTCGAGCGCGAGGCCCTGAAGCTCGCCGGCCGAGCGGAGCCGGTAGAGGTCGGCGTGCACGACCGGCACCGGACCCGGATGCACCTCGACCAGCACGTACGTCGGGCTCCGCCCTCGCGCGCCCGGGGAGAGCGACTCCAAGATCCCCGAGACGAGCGTCGTCTTTCCCGATCCGAGATCGCCTACGAGCGCGACCCAGTCTCCCGGCCGGAGGAGCGTCCCGAGGTGACGCCCGAACGAGCGGGTCTCCCCCTCGGTGCGCAGGAGCGAGCGAAGCTCGATGTCCATCCCGTCCATCATCTCTTGGGCAAGAGCGTCGCCACGGGGAGGATCATCTCCTCGAGCGAGATGCCGCCGTGCTGGAAGCTCCCGCGGTACTTGCTCTCGTACTCGTGGAACTTGGTGGGATAGATGAAATAGAAGTCTTCCTTCGCGAGGATGTACTGCTTGTGCGGCTGGTCCGCCGGGAGCTTGAACCGGGCGGGATCCTTGATCTGCACCGCCTGCTTGGGATCGCTTCCCAGATTGTTCCCGTACTTGAAGCGAAGGTTGGTCGAGGTCTCGCGATTTCCGTACACGAGCGCGGAACGGCGGCTCAGGATCGCGCCGTGGTCCGTCGTCACCACCACCACCTGATCCTGCCGCGCCATCACCTTGAGCGCGTCGAAGAGCGCCGAGTGGCGGAACCACGAGTTCATCACCGACCTGAAGGCGGACTCGTCGGGGGCCAGCTCTTGCAGGAGATCGGACTCCGAGCGACCGTGCGTGAGCATGTCCAGGAAGTTGAACACCATCGCGACGAGCGGGATGTTCTGGTAGGTGACGACGTTCCGCCGGACGTTGGCCGCCTCGTCCGTGTTGTAGATCTTGAGGTACTTGAGTCCCGACGGCAGCTTGATCCCCATGCGCGTGAGCTGGTGCTCGAGGAACTGCCGCTCGTAGCGGTTCTTGCTGCGCTCGTCCGAGGAGGTTTCCTGCCAGAGGTCGGGATGCTCCTTCTGGATCTCGCTCGGGAAGAGCCCCGAGAAGATCGCGTTCCGCGAGTACGGCGTCGCGCTCGGGAGGATCGAGAGCTGGTAGTCGACCGTGATGTCGTAGAGCGGGCGGAGCAGGGGCTCGATCCTCAGCCACTGGTCGAGCCGCATGCAGTCGATGACGATGAGCGTGACGCGCTTCCCTTCGCGGAGGTGGGGCGCCACCCATCGCTCCACCACGTCCGTGGAGAGCGCCGGCCGGTCCGTTCCCGCGAGCCAGCCCTCGTAGGACTTCTCCACGTGGTCCGAGAACTCGAGATTGAGCTCGCGGCGCTGATCGTTCTGCGCCTGCTTCAGACCCGGGTCGTCGACCTGGTCCAGCTCCACGTCCCACTGCGCGCTCCGCGCGTAGAGATCGATCCAGCCGCGCCAGTCGAGCGTGCTCGGGGCCTCCACTCGGAGCCGCGCGAGCTCGGCGACGTAGTCGCGCGCGCGGCGGCTCTCTTGCAGCCGGTCCGATTCGAGCAGCCGCTTCAAGGCGAGGAAGATCTGCTGCGGGAGGACCGGCTTCAGCAGGAAGTCGTCGATGCGACGCCCGATCGCATCGTCCATGAGCGACTCGGCCTCGTTCTTGGTGACGAGGACGATGGGCACCGTGGGGTTCATCTCCTTGATCGCCTCGAGCGTCTTGAGTCCGCCCATGCCGGGCATGGACTCGTCGAGAAGGACGGCGTCGAACTTCTCGCGCGAAGCGCACGCCACCGCGTCGTGTCCGTTCGAAACCGGCGTCACCTGGAACCCCTTCTCCTCGAGCAGGAGGATGTGGGGCTTCAGGAGATCGATCTCGTCGTCGGCCCAGAGGACCTTTCGAGGCGTGGCGCTCATGAACCCTGCGTTGGTTGGGTGGCTCGGGAATCGGGGGGAGGCGGTACGGGCAGGGCCACGGCCACCGCGGTCCCGCGGCCGGGCACGCTCTCCACGATGGCGATGCGTCCTCCATGGTACTCGGCGACCACGCGCCTCGCAAGCGCGAGCCCCAGGCCCCAGCCGCGCCGCTTCGTCGTGAAACCGGGCGTGAACGCGCGGCGCCGCTCCTCCGGGGCCATGCCGCGGCCGTTGTCGCGCACGATCAGCTCGACGGTGCGATCGTCGCGCAGCCAGCGCACGGTCACCTCGATCCACCCGTCCGGCTTGTCGATGGCGTCCATCGCGTTTCGGAGCAGGTTCTCCACCACCCACTCGAAGAGCTCGCGGTGCACGCGGACGCGCGGCACCGGCTCGTAGCGCTCCTCGATCCGGATCGCGTGCCCCAGGTGCGGGAGGCGCGTGCGGAAGTAGTCCACGGTCCCCGCGGTGATCTCGACCAGGTCCCCTTCCTTGAGCGTGGGGAGCGAGCCCACCTGTCCGAAGCGGAGCGTCACCTTCTGGAGCCGCGCGAGATCGCGGTCCATCTCGTCCAGGATGTCGCGGGTTCGCTCCGGCGTGAGGCGCGCGGGCGGGCTGTCGCGCAGGAGCGCGGTCCATCCCATCAGGGACGAGAGCGGCGTCCCGAGCTGGTGCGCCGTCTCCTTCGCGAGCGCGGTCCAGAGCGAGCGCTGCTCGGCGGCCATGAGGCTGCGGAGGCCGGTGTAACCGAAGAGGAGGAGCACGAGGATCACGAAGAGCTCGAGATACGGAAGCCACCTGAGCTCCTTCACGAGCTTGGGCTCGCCGTAGTGCACCTTGCCGAGCGCGCCGTCCTTCCCGACCTGCACGATGTCGACCGGCTGATGGATGCGATCGAGCCGCTCGACGATGTGCTGGATCCGCGCCACCTCGGGCGGCGCCACGCCGGTCGCGGCGGCGCGCTCGAGCACCGAGTCGGGGATGGCGTCGGACGCGATGCCGATTTCCTTCCACGCGCGGGGGATACCGACCGGATCGGTGAGGACCACGGGGAAGTCGATGCTTCGCACGACGTCCCGGAAGATGGGACGTACCGTGGGATCCTCCACGGCCTGGAACGTGGCCACGGCGAAGAAACGGGCCAGCACGTCGCACCGAGCGCGCGTTTCCTCGTTCAGCCGCCGGATCATCGCGTTCGAATGCGCGACGAGCACGAGCATGAGAACGAGGACGGCGAGGAAGAACCAGACCCGGTAGGAAAGGCGGCGCGTGGGGAGCGCGGGCATCGCGTCCCCTACGCGGGGGTGATCTCGCGGACCCCGTCGAGGTAGGGCACGAGCGCCTCGGGAACGCGTACGGTGCCCCGCTCGGTCTGGTGCGTCTCGAGCAGAGCCGCGAAGGTGCGCGGGAGCGCCACGCCCGACGCGTTCAGCGTGTGCACGTACTCGGGCTTGGCTCCGCGCTCGGGGCGGAACCGGATGCCCGCGCGGCGCGCCTGGAAGTCCTCGAAGTTGCTGCACGAGGACACCTCGAGCCACTTCTTCTCGCCCGGCGCCCAGGCCTCGAGGTCGTAGCACTTCGCGGCGGCGAAGCTGAGATCACCCGCCGCGAGGAGGAGCACCCGGTACGGGAGCTCGAGCGCCCGGAGCACGGCCTCGGCGTTCGCGCGCAGGGATTCGAGCTCGTCATACGACGTCTCGGGCCGGACGAACTTGACCAGCTCGACCTTGTCGAACTGATGGACGCGGAGCATGCCGCGCGTGTCGCGCCCCGCGGCTCCCGACTCCTTGCGGTAGCTCGCGCAATAGGCGGTGTGATAGAGCGGCAGCTTCTCCCCCTCGAGGATCTCCTCCCGGTAGACGTTCGTGACCGGGACCTCGGCCGTCGGGTTGAGGAAGAGATCCTCCCCCTCGAGCCGGTACATGTCGTCCTCCATCTTGGGGATCTGCCCCGTTCCGAAAAGACAGTCGCGCCGGATGAGATGCGGCGGCGACAGCTCGATGTAGCCGTGCTTCCGCGTGTGGAGATCGAGCATGAACTGGATCAGTGCGCGCTCGAGCCGGGCTCCCTTGCCGGTGAAGAGGAGGAATCCGCTTCCCGCGATCTTGACGGCGCGCGCGAAGTCCAGGAGCCCGAGCGACTCGGCCAGCTCCCAGTGGGGCTTCGGCTCGAACGAGTACGTCGGGATCTCGCCCCAGCTCGCGACGACCTGGTTGCCCGTGGCGTCGGCGGCGCGCGGCGCGGACTCGTGCGGCACGTTGGGGATCCAGACCTGGATCGACTCGATCGACTGCTCGAGCTCGGCCAGCTTCCCGTCGAGATCCTTGATCTCGTCCCCCACCCGCTTCTGGGCGGCCACGGCGTCGCTCGCATCCTGGCCCGCCTTCTTCTTCTTCCCGATCTCCTCGGACGCCTTGTTCCGCTCGGCCTTGAGCGTCTCGACCTTCACGAGGAGCGCGCGGCGCTCCTCGTCCAGGTGGAGGAGCCGGTCGATGTCGACGGAGCACTTCTTCCATCCGACCGCTTCGCGCACGCGGTCGGTCTCGGTGCGGACGCGCTTGAGATCGAGCATCGGCTACCGGGCGGCCGCGGCGAAGATGCGCCGGGCTCCTTCGAGGATGAACCGTCGCGCGAGCCTCTTGCCGATCTCCGCCTCTTCGCCCGACTCGCCTTCCTCCGCGTCCCGGATGAGCCTCTTTCCCGTCTCGTCCGCCACCACGCCCTCCAGGCGGATGGACGTTCCGTCGAACGCGGCGAGCGCGCCCACGGCGCTGCCGGGCTCCGCCCCCAGCTCGCGCAGGAAAGAGCGTTCGCACTCCACCTCGGCGCGCGCCATGGGATGGTCGAGAGGCCGGAAGAGCTTCAGGAGATCCTTGTCCTCGACCCGCGTGAGCACGGCGCAGGCGCCCTGGCCCGGCGCGGGCAGGATCATCTCGGTGGTGAAGATCTCGTTCACGCGATCCTGATAGCCGAGGTGCTCCACCGCGGACGCGGACACCACGATGCCGTCGAGGCCGCCGGCGTCGAGGATGCGGATCCGGTCGTCGAGGCTCCCCGGCACGTCGAGGAGCTGGAAGTCCTCGCGGTACCGGAGAAGCTGCGCGCGCCGGATCGAGGTGTGCGCGGAGAGCTCGGCCCCGTCGGGCAGCTCGTCGAGGATGGTCTCGTCGCGCGCGATGAACACGTCGAAGGGCGTGAACCGCTCGGTGACCGCGGCGATCGCGAGATTGGGATCGAGGTCGGGCGAGATGTCCTTCACCGAGAGCACGGCGGCGTCCACCTGCCCCGAGAGAAGCGCCCGCTCGAGCGAGGAGCCGGACCAGCCGTAGACCGATCCCTCGCGGTCGATTTCTTCCGCGACCGGAGTGAACGCGACCGGGCCCGACAGATGCTCGCGCGCCTGCTCGGCGATGCGGTCGCCGAGACAGCGTCCGAGACGGCTGGGGCGGACGCCCAGCTTGAGCGAGGAAGCGGCGCGGTTCATGTGGCGGCCGACGCTAGCACAGGGTCCTTCGTGCGGTCCAGAACCGGAGGCATCAGGCCTGCCGGAGCGAGTCGACGATCGGCATCGTCGCCGCCTTGCGCGCCGGGAGGAAGCCGCCGAGGAGTCCCATGAACGCGGAGAAGGCGAGTCCCGCGAGGAGCATCCCGGGCGTGACCTGGAAGCGGAACGCGAGCTCGGAGAACGTGGCGAAGCTCATCGTCCCGGTGGTGAAGCTGCGGACCGGCAGCGCGAGCAGGCAGCCGAGCACGCCGCCGAGGAGCGCGAGGAGCACCGACTCGATCAGGAACGAGGTGAGGATGGCGCCGTGCGAGAAGCCGATCGCGCGAAGCGTGCCGATCTCGCGCGTGCGGGTGCCCACCGCGGCGTACATGGTGTTGAGCGCGCCGAAGATCGCGCCGAGGGACATGATCGAGGTCACGAAGAGCCCGAGCACGCGGAGCATCGTGGAGAGCTGCCCCGATTGCTTGGCGTAGAAGTGGTCCTCGCGATCCACCTCCACATCCATGCGCGGATCGGACTCGAGGCGTTTCTTGAGCGGCGCCAGGTAGCCGGGCTCGGCCAGGCGCAGCGTGAGGCTCTGGTAGACGGGACGGTCGAAGACCGGCATGAAGAGCTCCACGTCCCCCCAGATCTCGGAGTCGTAGGCGCGCCCATTGGAATCGAACACGCCCACCACCGTCCATTCGCGCCCCGCGAGCTTCAGCCGGTCCCCCACGTCGCAGCGCTGGAAGCGCTCGGCCACCATCTTCCCGACGATGATCTCGTCGAGCCCGGGCCGGAACATGCGCCCGCGGACGAGCTTCACTTGCGGACGGAGAACGAACGACTTGGGACCCACGCCGCGCACCACCACGTTCGTCGTCGTCCCGGACTTCCTGGGAAGGTTCCAGACCACCATCAGCTCCGACGCGGCGAGCGGCGTGCCGTCGGTCGCCTTGGCGATCTCTCCCTGGCTCTCGATCGCGCCGGCGGCGTCGCGCGACAGGATGCTCATGAGCTCGCTGGTCGAGCCCTTGCGGATGATGATCGCGTTCTCGGGCGTGCCCGTGGTCGTGAGAGCGGCCTGGAAGCCGCCCGCCAGTGCGAGCGTGAAGATGAAGACCCACGCCACGAGCGCGATGCCGAGCGCGGTCAGCCCGGTCGAGACGCGGCGCGCGGCCAGATTGCGCAGGTTGTAGGCGAGCGGAATGCGGGCCATCAGGCCACCTTCCGGAGCGAGGACGAGATCGGGAGCCGGGCAGCGCTGAAGGCCGGAACGAGCCCGCTCAGGAGTCCCATCGCGACGGCGAGGAGGATCCCGAGCACCAGCGTCTCCGGCAGCACGCGGAAGTTCGGGATCATGCCTCCCGCGGTGAAATTGACCCTGTGGAAGGCGAGGTACGCGAGGCCGCATCCGATGATTCCTCCCGCCAGCGAGAGGAGCATCGCCTCGGCGGCCACGAGCTGGAGCACGAGGCCGTCCCGGAATCCGAGTGTCTTCAAGACCGCGATCTCCGTGGTCCGCTCCCGGGCGGCCATCATCATGGTGTTCACGGTGACGAGGAGGATCGCGAAGATGATCGCGGAGCCGAGGATCGAGAGCAGCGTGCTCACGTTCCCCATCATCTGGATGAATCCGGCCTGGAAGGCCTTCTCGGTTTCGGTCTTCGTCGGCACGGGGCTGTTCTCGTAGACCTGGTCGACGGCAGCGCTCACGGTCGGCGCGTCGGACGGACTCGCCACCTTGAGCCAGTAGATCCCGACGAGGTTCTTCCGCCCCTCGGGCATGGATTCGTTCAGGAAGTCCCAGTGGAAGAAGATCGCGTCCTCGCTCGCGTCGGGCGTGGCGGCGCGGTAGATGCCGCGCAGCGTCAGCGGCCACGAGCCGGGATAGATGGTGCCCGTGATCGGGATCACGTCGCCCACCTTCCAGCCGTACTTCTTCACGAGCGCCTCCCCCGCGATGCAGGAGGTGCGCTCGCGGATGAAGGCTTCCTTCTCCGCCGGTCCGAGCAGGATCTCCGGATAGAGATCGAAGACCGACGGCACCTCGACGGCGAACTGCGTGAACTGGTTCTTCGGGTCCTGATAGTAGCCGCCGAACCAGTTCCCGAAGCTCACATTGACCACACCGGGCACCTGTGCCAACCGGGCCTTGTACGCGAGCGGCAGCGGGAACACCAGCGACGCCGCATGGCGCACGACCAGGCGCGTTTCATCGGACGCGCGAAGGCTCGCGTCGAGCGAGGTCATCACGGTCCTTAGCGTGCAGAAGAGGAACAGCGCGACCGCGATGGACGAGACCGTGAGGAACGTCCGCCTCTTGGAATGCCAGAGGTGGGAGAGGACGTAGCCCAGAAACTTCACGGGCGAAGCACTCCCTTGTCCAGATGGAGCGTCTTGTCGGCCGTCTCCGCGGCGTGCGGATCGTGCGTCACCATGAGGATCGTCTTCCCAAGCTCCTTGTTGAGGCGGCGCAGGAGGACGAGAATCTCTTCCGCGTTCTTCGAGTCGAGGTCCCCGGTCGGCTCGTCCGCAACGAGGAGCGTCGGGTCCGCCACCACGGCGCGCGCGATCGCGACGCGCTGCTCCTCGCCTCCCGAGAGCTGGCGCGGGTAGTGATGGTCCCGCCCTTCGAGTCCGACCAGCGAGAGCGCGAGATCCACTCGCTTCTTCCGCTCCGACGCGCTCAAGCGCGTGAGCAGGAGCGGAAGCTCCACGTTGCGGAACGCGGTCAGGACCGGGATCAGGTTGTAGAGCTGGAAGATGAATCCGACATGGCGCGCGCGCCACGCGGCGAGCTTGCTGGCGTTGAGCGCGTTCAGCGTCTCGCCGGCCACGCGCACCTCTCCCTTCGTCGGGCGGTCGATCCCGCCGATCAGGTTCAGGAGGGTCGACTTGCCCGACCCGGAGGGACCCATGAGCGCGAGGAACTCGCCCCGCTTCACGTCGAGCGTGATGCCGGCGAGCACCGGGACGACGATCGCGTTCCGGCGGTATTCCTTGGTCACGTCGCGAAGCGAGATGAGGGGCTCGCCCCCGTTCTCCCGTCCATCGGTCATCGTGGCACTCCTTGGCTCGGTCGTCGTCGTCATCGCACCTTCACGCGGGCCTTGTCCGCGAGATTCTCCGGTCCCTCGGTCACCACCATCTCGCCGGCCGCGAGCCCGCTTCCGATCAGGACGCGGTCGGGGCCGAGCGGGCGCGGCGCCACGCCGCGCATCGTCGCGCGCCCGTCCTCCACCACGTAGACCACCGCGCGTCCGGCGCGCTCGCGCACCGCGGACGCTGGGACCCAGACGGCGGAGGACGTCGAGGCTCCGCCCGGAGGCTGAGCCTCGGGATCGGCGAGGAACGAGACCTTCGCCCCCATCTCGGGCAGGACCCGCGCGTCGAGCGAATCGAACGCGACCTTCACCTGCACGGTCGCCTTCTGGCGGTCGGCGGTCGGGACGATCTGGCGCGCGTGGCCCGGGTAGCGGTCGGTGGGATAGGCGTCGAGCGCGATCTCGGCGCGCATTCCTTCGCGCACGCGGGCCACATACCCCTCGTTCACGTCCACCTCGACCTCGAGACTGGCCAGGTTGGCCATCGTCACGATGGCGCCGCGGGTGAGTCCGCCGCTCGACGGGATCGGGCTCACGATCTCGCCGACCTCCGCTTCCTTCCGTAGCACGGCGCCCGCGAACGGCGCGCGGATGAAGGTCTTGTCATAGTCGATGCGCGCCGCGTCCAGCCGCGAGCGCGCGCTCTCGACCTCGGCGCCCGCGCTCGTCACGCGCGCCTTCGCGACGCCGTCCTGCGCTTCGACCGCATCGTAGTCCGCCTGGCTCACGAGCGCTTTGGAGAGGAGCTCCTTCGTCCGCGCGAGCCGGAGCGCGATCTCGCGCGCGTTCGCCTTGGCTTCGGCAAGGGAGGCGGTGGCCTGGTCGAGCGCCGCCTTGGCGGTGGCCATCGCGGCCTTCTGATCCTGATTGCGGAGAATGCCGAGCACCTGTCCCTGGGTGACGCGGCTCCCCTCGCTCACGTAGAGCGCCTCGAGACGGCCGGCCACCTCGGTGGAGACCGAGGCCCGCTGCCGCGCGACGACGTAGCCGCTCGCGGTGAGCACCTCGGACGATACCGCGCCCGGCGCGCCCCCCAAGGGCTCCGCCCTGGCCACCCGAACCTCCGCCGGCTTCCCGCGAGCCACGGCGAGCCCGACGGTCACCGCCGCGGTTACGAGGATCAGGACGCTGAGCGCGATCGCGATCGGTTTCCGGCTGGATGTCGGCGGCTTGGCGTCTCGATCGATGGTGAGGCCGCTCAGATCGGCCGAGCCCGTCCGCGTCACACGTCGATGCCCTTCTCCGCGCGGATCTCTCGCACCGCCTCCACCATCACCTCGAGCTTCTGGAAGGCTTCGTCGACCGTGCGCGTCTTGAGCCCGCAATCCGGATCGACGTAGATCTGCTCGGGACGGAGGACCTCGAGACCCCTGCGAATCCCGTCCTTGATCTCCTCCTTCGTCTCGATCCGGTGCGAGTGCACGTCGAGCACGCCGTAGCCGATCTCCTTCGTGAACGGATGGGCCTTGAAGCGCTCGAGCAGATCGTACTTGCTGTTCGCCATCTCGAGATCGATCTGGTCGACCGGGAGATCGAGGAGCGCCGGGTAGATCACGTCGAAGTCGCCGTAGCAGATGTGGGTGATCGTCTTCGCCTTGAGCCCCTGCGCGGCGCGGGCGAGCGCCTTCACGGCCAGCGGCAGCTCCTCCGGACGGACGGAGACGGCCGGCTCGTCGATCTGGATGAACTTGGCCCCCGCTTCCTGCAGCGCGAGCGCCTCTTCATTGATCGCCTCGGCCAGATCCATCGCCATCGCCTCGCGCGACGAGTAGTGCTCGTTGAAGGCCCAGTCCATCATCGTGTAGGGCCCCGTGAGCATTCCCTTCACCGGCTTCGACGTCTGCGACTGCGCGAACTTCCACCACTCCACCGTGAGCGGCTTCTTCCGGCGGATGGGGCCGACCGCGATCGGCTTCCGGTAATAGCGGTTGCCGTACGAGCGGACCGGGTTCGAGATGGCGAATCCGGGCATGCGCTCGGCGAAGTACGTGGTCATGTCGCCGCGGTAGAGCTCTCCGTCCACCACGATGTCGAGGCCGATCCGCTCCTGGCGCCGGATGACCTCGATGGTTTCCTCCCGCTCCATCGCCTCGAGCGCCTCGGCACTGAGCTCGCCGCGCGCGTGCTGGTTGCGCGCCTTCTCGAGCCGTGGAGGCTTGGGGAAGCTGCCGACCGTCGTCGTCCAAAGGCCGCGGGCCATCGTCAACCTCCGTTCCGCGAGGCGATCCGGGCCGCCTCGGCGAGTCGGGCCACCTTGGCCTCCGCCTTGTCGGCAGGGAGGTATTCGAGGCTGGCCGTGGTGCTGAGCTGGTAGTCGAGATCGGACCGGAGCGCGCGCGCGCGCGCGACTTCCCGGGCGACCTCGGCGGCGTCCTCGAGGCGGGTGTTCCGGGCCTCGATCAAGCCGAGAGCGACCGCGCGCCCCTTGGGCACGCGCGGAATCAAGTCCCATCCTTCCGGCGCTTCCCGGAGGTCGAGGCCGATCACCGACCAGGGGAGCTCGCCGAGCGAATCCCACACCGCGGTCGGAGCGCCGAACGGCACGTGGATCACCGTGCGCGCCTTGCGTCCCGCGAGGAGCGGCTCGAGCGCGGTCTTCACGAGCGTGGCGTCCTGGCTCTTCGCCTTGCCGAGCCACGGCTCTTCGAAGTGGATCCAGCGCGCGCCGGCCTCCTCGAGCGCCTGCGCCTCACGGCCAAGCGCCTTGCCGAGATCGGCGAGCGCCTCGGCCGGCGACTTGTAATGGCGGTCGCGCGAGAACCGGTAGAGCGAGTAAGGGCCAGGGAGGAAGGCCTTCACCGGACGCTCGGACATGGACTGCGCGAGCTTCCAGTCCTCGACCGTCACTGGCCGCTCCCACTGGATGCGGCCCACGATGGCGGGCTGGCGATAGTAGGTGTTGGTGTCGAGGTAGCGGATCAGCCCCTCGATCTGGAACCCGCCGATCCCGCGCGCGACGTAGGTCTGCGCGTCGTCCCACGCGGCGGAGCCGTCCACGGGGATGTCGACCCCGGCCTGCTCTTGGATCTTGAGGATGCGGCGCGTCGTCTCGCGCACCGCTTCGTCGACGTCCTGGTCGGTCGCCTTCCCCTGATCCCGGCGGTTCTTGGTGACCCTGAGATTCACATCGCCCGGCTCGGTCGGGAGCTTGGGATAGCTCCCGGCGAGCGTGGTCTCGATCTTCACGCATTCCTCCTAGATTGTGCCCTGCCTGTTGGGAAGCTGGGGAGTGTACTACAGACGCGCGCCGGACGCCGGGGCGGAATCAGGCTGGATTCACGGGTTCCGCGGGTGCCACGGCTTCGCTCGGCGGAGGCGTCAGGATGGGAGGATCGTCGGGCGCGCGTGCGGGGCGAACCTCGTCGAAGCTCGCGAGGAGGCCGAGCAGGACGTCGGGCGTCGCGGGCTTCACGAGGTGCGCGTCGAAGCCCACGTCCTTCGCCCGCTTTCGATCGGAATCCTGGCCCCAGCCCGTCACCGCGATGAGGCGCAGGCCCGCGGTCCAGGGGCGCTGCCGGAGCTCCTCCGCCACCTCGTAGCCGCTCCGCTTGGGCATCCCGATGTCGATGAACGCGACGTCGGGCCGGAAGCGTTCGGCCGCCGCCAGCGCCGATTCGCCGTCGTGGGCCAGCTGCACCTCGTGGCCGTGCGCCCCGAGGAGGAGCGCCAAGCTCTCGGCCGAGTCTTCGTTGTCGTCGGCGACGAGGATGCGCCGTGGCGAGCCGGAGTGGACCGTCTCGCGAGACGCGGGGGGCGCCGCTACCGCCACGCGCGGAAGCCGCACGTAGAACTCGCTCCCCAGACCGGCGCCTTCGCTTCGGGCCTCGATGACGCCGCCATGGAGCTCGACGAGCTGCCTCGCCAGCGTGAGCCCGATGCCCAGCCCTTCCTCCTGGTCGAAGGTGCGATCCACCTGCGCGAAGAGCTCGAAGATCTCGCGCAGCTTGGGACCGGGAATGCCACGCCCGCTGTCACGCACCGTGGCTTCGATGATATCGGCTCCCGTCTTGAGCTCGACGCCGATGCGCCCACCCTCGGGTGTGTACTTGACCGCGTTCGACACGAGGTTGCCGAAGATCTGCACCAGGCGGTCGCGGTCTCCCCGGATCAGAAGCGGACGCTCCGCAAGGACCACGGTGAGCACCTGCTTGCGCGCGGTCACCTCGTCCCGGCACCCTTCGATGGCCGCGTCGACCACCTCGGCGAGATCCACGCGCCCCATCCGCAGCGCGAGCGTTCCCCGCGAGATCCGCGACACGTCCATGAGGTCGTCCACGAGGCGGGCCATGACCGAGACCTGACGCTCGATGATCTCGGTCGGCCGCTCGAGCTCGGGCGAGCCCGGCTGGATTCGCCTTAGATAGCTCGACGCGTTCCGGATCGGCGCGAGCGGGTTCCGAAGCTCGTGCGCGAGCACCGCGAGGAAGACTGTCTTCTTCCGGTCGTTCTCGCGCAGCACGTCGGACGTCTCGCTCCTCATGCGCGAGAGCTCGAGCTGCGAGCTCACACGGGTGAGGAGCTCGCGCGCGCTGAAGGGCTTCACGAGATAGTGGTCCGCCCCCGCTTCCAGTCCCTCGATGGCCGCCTCCTCCCCCGCCCTCGCGGAGATGAGGATCACCGGGAGCGTGCGCGTGGGCTCGGACTCGCGGAGCGCGCGGAGCAGGGCCAGCCCGTCGAGGCGCGGCATCATGATGTCGGCGAGCACCAGGTCGGGCGGATCCCGCCGCACGGCCTCGAGCGCCGCGACGCCGTCCTCCACGCATTCCACGTCGTAGCGCGGCGAGAGGAGGAGCCGCACGTACTCGCGCATGTCGGCGTTGTCGTCGGCCCAGAGGATCCGCGATCGGCGCACGGGGTGCGTGACCGGTTCCTCCGAGCGCACCACGGAGCGACTCTCCGTCGCGGTCGGAATCCACCGGAGGGCCTCAGCCAGGTAGTGATCGGCGGCGAGGGCGGTCGACGCGAGACTCCGCGCGGTCTGGACGCGATCCGCCGGCAGATGCGCCGAGCCCAGGGGCAGCGACACGGTGAACGTGCTCCCCTGTCCCACGGCGCTCGTCACGGTGAGATCTCCGCCGTGGAGCTTCACGAGCTCGCTCGCGAGGGCGAGGCCGATGCCGGTTCCCTCGTGCGTGCGCGCCTCGACGCCCTCGATCCGATGGAAGCGCTCGAACACCCGCGGAAGCTGCTCCGGCGCGATCCCGACCCCGGTATCGCGAATGGAGAGCTCGGCGCGGCCCTCCACTTCCCGCAGCCGGACCTCGATCCCTCCTTCGAGGGTGAACTTGAACGCGTTGGAGAGCAGGTTGAAGACGATCTTCTCCCACATGTCGCGGTCGACGTAGGCGGGCTCGGACGGAGGATCGCAGTCCACCGTGAGCGACATTCCCGCCTTTTCCACGCCCGAGCGGAAGGCGCTCGCGAGATCGCGCGTCAGCTCGGCGAGATCCACCAGCTCGAACGACGCCTGAATGCGTCCCGCTTCGATGCGCGAGAAATCGAGCAGCGTGTTGACGAGCTTCTGAAGGCGGAGCGCGTTTCGCTGGATGCGCTCGAGCCGGTCCCGTTGCGCAGGCTCCGACACCGTGTCGAGCGCGTCCGCGAGCGGCCCCAGGATCAGGGTCAGCGGCGTGCGGAACTCATGGCTCACGTTCGAGAAGAACGTGGTCTTGGCCCGGTCCAGCTCCGCGAGCTGCTCGGCCCGCTTCTTCTCGTGCTCGTAGGCGCGCGCCGTCGCGATGGCGCTGCCGATCTGCGTCTTCACGAGGTCGAGGAAGTCGTGATAGCCGGCGTCGAAGCGAAGCCGCGCACTGATGCCCGTCACGAGGAAGCCGGCCGACTCTCCAGCCTTCGCGGCGGGAACGGGGACGATCGCGGCCATGTCCGGCGGATCCGACCAGGGTCCTTGCGGCACCGATGGGAACCGCGAGCCGAGATCGCGCAGGGTCGTGATCAGCCCGCGCCGGAGCGCGGTCGTCATGACGTGGGCCCACGGATGCGGCCCGTCGAGATCGATCACGAGCGGACTCACCGGCTCGCCCTCCACCGTCCCCGCGACGCCCGCGAGATGAGCGCGCTTCCCCTCGGGGTCGAGCAGGTAGAGGAGCGCGAATGGGAGGTCGCGATCGGCTTCCCGCAGCGACTCCGCGGCCATCGCACACGCATCTTCGCCCGACCGGGGATCATGGATGGTGGCCCCCAGATCGCGGAGCACGCCGGTGCGCCGCTGTCCGACCACCTTGTCGGTGATCTCGTGCACCGTCGCGAGCACGCCCCCGATCCCGCTCAGCACGGTGTCGTCCGGTACAGGGCTGTACGCGATGGTGAAGTGGGTTTCCTCGAGGAAGCCGTGGCGGTGGATCTCGAGCTGGATGTCGTCATTCCAGGTCGCCGGTCCGCCGTGGAAGGGACGGTCGACGAGAGGCTTCAGGACGTCCCAGATCTCCCGCCAGCATTCACGGCACGGCACGCCCAGCGCGCGATCCGGATGCTTGTTGCCCGGAATCGGCCGGTAGGAGTCGTTATAGAACTGGATGTACTCCGGCCCCCACCAGAGGACGTGGGGAAAGCGATTGGCGAGCATGATCCGGAGGGACGTGGTCAGTGCCGGCGACCATGACTCCATGGGACCGAGCGGCGTGGACGCCCAATCGAACGCCTGGATCCTCTGGGCCATCTCGCCGGCGCTCAGGTCTAGGCTCCTCATCCGACGCTCGCTCATGGGCCGTCGCTCCCCCCTGAAGTTGGCTCCGCCTCTAAAAATGCTAGAGAGCCGGCGACTCCCTGTAATCGGAAATCTTTACCCCAGGGTCTTGCAACGCTGGCGGCGAGACGGAATCACGTAGGGATACGTGCCCGTAACTGATTGTGCGCGAGCGATCGCTCGTCCTGCTCCCATGGCAGACAAGTTGCAGTGCCGACCGGACTTGCGCGCTGACCAAAGTCGGGCGGCCGAGGCCGCTCCCACTCAAGGAGGATTGGACCATGAGGTCTCCTACGTTCGTTCGGTTCTTGTTTGCGTTCACGATCTGCGCCGCCATGGGGGGCGGGCTCGGTGCGGGCTGCGCCAAGCGCGAGACCACCGAGATGACCCAGCAGCGCACCGAGATGACGCAGGACCACCAGGCCTGGAACTCCGATCTGCAGACCTGGGACACGGCCGACTCGCAGCTCCGCGCGGTCATGACGGCACCGCCGACCGGAAGCGCGCCGGCCGATACGACGGGGCAGTCGGAGCGCCTCGCGCGCCTCGAAGCGCATGACCAGGCGGTCACGCAGTTCCGTCAGGAAGTCGCGGACCTCGACGCGAAGCTCCAGAACTACCAGGCCTCGGATCACGCGACGCTCTGGGCGGAGAACGAGCGGCTGAAGGCGGAATACGACCGGCTGCGCGCCGAACACGATCAGCTTGTGGCGCAGATGGGCGGCACCGCCGGCATGGGCGCACCGGCGGCTGATACCACCGCGTCGAGGTACTAGGGGAGACTCAGCTCCTTACGCAGCGTGCAGCGCGGGACGGGTGTGAGGGTCCGGAGCCATGTGCGCCCGGCGCCCACCAACCCACCGCGGGGGTGGAGTAGCGTGCGCCGGGACGTGCTGTTCCGGACCCTCACACCCGTCCCGTGATGCACGCGGGGCAAGCACAGATACGCCTGAGGTAATCGAAGCTGTAGATTCCGGTCGTGTGCCCGTCGCTCCAGTCGAAGTGGAGCGCGTAGTTGCCGACCGGACGGGCCGCCACGATCGCGACGTCGGGGCGGACGTGCTCTTCCGTGACGAGGCGCTGGCCGGTCGTCTCGCTCACGCACTGCGCGCACGGGCAGCGGCCGCGGAGCGTGCGCGCCAGGTAGACGCTCTCGTGTCCGTCGGCCCAGCGGATGGTGATCCGCTCGCCCCCCTTCTTCCGGATCTCCACCGGTGTGGTCGCTTCGGGCGAGAGCACGGCCACGTCACTCCTCCACGATGGTGAGCGCGATGTGCTTGAACGCCTGGATGCTCACCTGCTGCGCCAACCGTCCGGTGATCTCCGCGAACGCCTTCCCCGACGGCGAGTCCGGCTCCGCGAGCACGACCGGCCGCCCATCGTCCGAATAACGGCGGATCGCCGCGTCGAGCGGGATCTCGCCGAGGAACGGAACGCCGAATCGGTTCGCCGCTTCGCGCGCGCCGCCGTGTCCGAAGAGATCGTCGCGTCCGCCGCAGTGCGGGCAGACGTAGGTGCTCATGTTCTCCACGATGCCGAGCACCGGCACTTTCGTCTGCTGGAACATGCGGAGCGTCTTCATCGAGATCTGGAGCCCCACGTCCTGCGGCGTGGAGACGATGAGGGCGCCGGTCACGGGCACCGTCTGCACCAGCGTGAGGTGCACGTCGCCGGTCCCGGGCGGCATGTCGACGACGAGGTAGTCGAGCTCGCCCCAGTTCACGCCGAGGAGGCTCTGCTGGACCGCCTTGTGCGCCATCGGGCCGCGCCAGATGAGCGGCTGATCGCCGGGGGTGAGATAGCCCATCGACATGAGCTTCACGCCGAACGCCTCGCCCGGCTCGATGAAGTGCTCGCGCGGCTCGGCGGGTCGCCCCTGCTTCATCAAGATTGGAATGCTCGGGCCATAGATGTCGGCGTCGAGGAGCCCGACCGCGGCTCCCGTCTTCGCGAGTGCCACGGCGACATTGGCGGCGACGGTGGATTTCCCCACGCCCCCTTTGCCGCTCCCCACGGCGACGATGTTCCGGACCGTCTTGAGCGCGGAAGTGTCGGGGGCCTGCGGGCGGCGGACCTCGGCGGTCATGGTCACGCGGACGTCTCGGACGCCCGGGACGCCCTGGAGCACGGCCTGCCTGGCCTGTTCGCGGAGCCGGTCCTTCACGGGGCAGGCCGGGGTCGTGAGATTGACGTCGAAGGAGACCGTGTCCCCTTCGATGACGAGGTTCCGGATGAACCCGAGGCTCACGATATCGCGGTGGAGATCGGGGTCCATGACGGACCGAAGCGCATCCAAGACTTGGGGTTCGCGGATAGGGCCAGCGCTCAAGCGCTCCTCCTTCAGGGAATTTCATCCTGGGAAACGAGTCTCGAATCATAACAAAGGGAGAGCCGCAGGCCGAGTTCGGACCGAGACCTCCCTCCTAAGGACGCCGCGAGGGGCCGGCCGGTGCGGCCGCCGCGGGTGGCGCGGAGCCCGAACTTCTGATATCGTCGCGGGCTAAACCGTTGCCCATGTGATCGGATCCGCGCCTTCGATCGAGCGTCGGACATGGAGGATGCATGCCCGTTTCCAACGATGAGCTGAGAGGCCTCTACTACTACATGAACCTGGTGCGGCAGGTCGACGAGCGCTGCCGCCGCCTGTTCAAGCAGGGACGCTTCCACGGCACTTATTTCAGCGCCGTGGGGCAGGAAGCCACGGTGGTGGGATCCGCCTACGGACTGCGCCCCGAGGACGTGATCGGCATCCAGCACCGCGAAATCGGCGCCGTGATCACGAAGGGCATGCCGATCAAGTACCTCATGGCGCAGCTCTTCGCGCGCCAGGACAGCCCCGACCGCGGGAAGTCGCACCCCTGCCACTACGGCTGGAAGCCCGCCGGCATCATCACCCCTGCCTCCACCATCGCCGCGCAGACCGTCATCGTCACCGGCTCCGCGCTCGCCTTCAAGATCCAGAAGAAGGACAACGTGGCGGTCGCCTACGTGGGCGAGGGCGCCACGTCGAACGGCGTGTGGCACGAGGCCTTGAACTTCGCGGGCATTCACAAGCTCAACATCGTGTTCGTGGTCCAGGACAACCTCTGGGCCGAGTCGGTGCCGAAGCGGCTCGGCGTGCCGGTCGACAACCTATCCGAGCGCGCGAAGGCGTACGGCTTCCCCGGCGTCACGATCGACGGCAACGACCTCATCCAGACCTACGAGACCTCGCAGGAGGCCGTCCGCCGCGCGCGCCGCGGAGAGGGCCCCACGCTCATCGAGATGAAGACCTACCGGTGGTACGGCCATTCGGAGATCGATCCGGCCAACTACCGGACGCAGGAAGAGCTCGAGTCCTGGAAGAAGCGGGACCCGGTTCCGCGGTTCGAGCGCTTGCTGATGGAGCGCGGCATCATCGACGAGGGATACAAGCAGCAGACGCTCCAGAAGATCGAGCGGGAGATCGAGGAGGCCATCGACTTCGCGGAGAAGAGCCCGCATCCGGAGTTGAGCTCCCTCATGGAGGACATCTACGCCCCGCTCTCGTAGCCGGGTCGGGAAGCCCGCGCGCGAGTCGCGGGTCGACATGGTCCAGCTCGTCCTCCCCAACGACGCGAACACGATGGGGAACGTGCTGGGTGGGATGGTTCTCCACTGGATCGATCTCGCGGCCGCCGTGGTGGCCCACCGGCACTGCCGGAACGAGGCGGTGACGGCGTCCATCGACCAGGTGTCGTTCCTCGCGCCGATCAAGGTGGGACAGCTCGCCATGATCGCGGCGCGCATGACGGGAACCGGAAAGACGTCGATGGAGATCCGGGTCGACGTGCAGAGCGAAGATCTTTTGAGCGGCGAACGCCGGCAGACCCTCACGGCCTACCTCACGTTCGTCGCAGTGGACGGGAAGGGCCGGCCCAGGCCGGTGCCGCCCCTGATTCCTGAAACCGAGGATGAACGCCGCGAGGCCCGAAACGCCGAGAGGCGACGGGTCGCGCGCTTGAGCCAACGCGACACGCCCCAAGGGGAGAGAGAGCTTCGATGACGACCATGGAACCGACCACGGCCCCCCCGGCGGCGGCGCCGGACGTGAAAACGATGACGCTGATCGAGGCCATCACGCAGGGCCTCCACGAGGAGATGGAGCGCGACGAGCGCATCTTCCTGATCGGCGAGGACATTGCGAGCTACGGCGGCGTCTTCAAGGCGACGCGCGGGCTCTACGAGAAGTTCGGGCCGTTGCGCGTCATCGACAGCCCGATCTCCGAGAACTTCCTGGTGCAGGGCATGGTGGGGGCGGCGATCGCCGGCCTCATTCCCTCCCCCGAGATCCAGTTCGACGACTTCATCTCGCTCGCGGTGGATGGCATCGTCGAGCATGCCGCCAAGATGCGCTATCGCTCGGGCGGCATGTTCACCTGCCCGATGGTGATCCGCACCTGCTGCGGCGGCGCGGTGGGGGGCGGGCTCTTCCACTCGCAGTTCAACGCCTCCTGGTTCATGCACGCACCGGGGCTCGTCGTGGTCGCGCCGTCGAATCCGCACGACGCGAAGGGACTCCTCAAGTCCGCGTTTCGCGGACAGAACCCGGTCCTCTACTACGAGCACAAGCGCCTCTACCGGACGGTCAAAGGCCCGGTCCCGCAGCACGACTACACGGTTCCGCTCGGGAAGGCCGCGGTGTCGCGTCAGGGGCGTCACGTAACCGTGATCTCCTACGCACTCATGCACCAGCGCTCGCTCGAGGCGGCGGAGAAGCTCGCGGCCGAAGGGATCGAGGTCGAGGTGATCGACCTCCGCACGCTCGCCCCGTACGACAAGGAGACGATTCTCGCGTCGGTCGAGAAGACCGCGCGCGCGATCTGCGTGTACGAGAGCTCCCGCACGATGGGCGTGGGGGCCGAGATCGCCGCGATGATCGCCGAGGAGGGCTTCTCGTTCCTCGACGCACCGGTCCGCCGAGTGTCGCCGCCCGACGCGCCGCAAGAACCGTTCGCCCCGGTGCTCGCGGACCACTATCTGCCCGATGCCAATCGGATCGCACAGGCGATCCGCGAAACGGTCGCGTACTAGACGGGCCTCGGGCCCGCACGGGAGGAAGGGATGCCGGTCACCATCGTAGTGCCCCAGCTCGGTGAGAGCGTGGTCGAGGGCACGATTGGGAAGTGGCTGAAGAAGGTCGGCGATCCGATCGCGAAGGACGAGCCGATCGTCGAGATCATCACCGACAAGATCAACATCGAGCTCCCCTCCCCGTCCGCAGGCACGCTGGGATCCATCGCGGTGCCCGAGGGACAGGTGGCGCAGGTCGGCGATCCGCTCGGCCAGATCCTGGCCGCGGGCGAGTCCGCGTCGGCCGCCGCTCCGCCCGCGCCGAAGCCCGCCGCGGCCGCGCCGCAGCCGGCTCCGCAGGCCGCCGCCCCCGCGCCTCAGGCGCCCGCACCCTCGCGCCCCGCACCGGCCCCGGCTCCCGCGTACGCCACGGCCGTGGCCGCGCCGCCGTCCACCGACGGCCAGAGGCTCAGCCCCGCGGTGCGGAAGCTGGCGAAGGAGCACCAGGTCGACACCGCGCAGATCCGCGGCTCGGGCATGGGCGGCCGGGTCACGCGCGAGGACGTCCTCACCCATCTCGAGGCGCGCAAGGTCGCGGCGTCGGCGCCGTCCATGGCTCCCGCCGCGTCGCCGGGCCGCGCTCCCGAGGCCGCGCCACAGGCCAAGCCGTTGAAGCCGATCCCCTCCGCCGCGTTCGCCGCGGCCGGAGCGCGCGAGTCGGAGCGGAAGCCGCTCACGAACATCCGGAAGAAGATCGCCGAGAACATGGTCAAGTCGCGTCACACGGCGGCGCACTGCTCGACGTGGGACGAGGTGGACATGACCAACCTCGTTGAGCTCCGCAAGCGGCTCAAGGACCGGGTGCGCATGGAGTACGGCATCGGGCTCACGTACATGCCGTTCATCATGCGGGCGGTCGTGCGGGCGCTGAAGGAGTACCCGATCCTGAACGCCTCGATGACCGACACCGAGGTGGAGCTGAAGAAGTACTACAACATCGGAGTCGCCGTGCACCGCGACCAGGGGCTCATCGTACCGGTCGTGCACGACGCGGACCGGAAGACGCTGCTCCAGCTCGCGGCCGAGATCGACGATCTGGGCCGGCGCGCGCGGAACGACAAGCTCACGCTCGACGACATCCAGGGCGGCACGTTCACCATCACGAACGCCGGCATGTTCGGCGCGACGGCATCGACGCCCATCATCAACGTCCCCGAGGTCGGCATCCTGGGCGTGCACCTGATCCAGGAGCGTCCCGTGGTGCGGGATCATAGGATCGCCGTCCGCTGGATGATGAACCTCGTCATCTCGTTCGATCACCGTCTCGTCGACGGCACCCCGGCGGTCCAGTTCCTGCACCGCGTGAAGGAGCTCCTCGAGGATCCGGAGAGCTGGCTCCTGGACTCGATCGGATGACCCCGCCGAGGGCGCCCATTCCGTTCTACGACCTGGGCCGCGTGCCATACCGCGCGGCCCTTTCGTTTCAGCACCGCGCGGTGGAGACGCGGGCGCGCGGCGAGTCGCCCGACGTGATCTACACGATGGAGCACGAGCCCGTGCTCACCTTGGGACGCTCCACCGAGCCGGGCACGCTCAAGGCGAGCGCGGCCGAGCTCGCGCGCCGCGGCATCGAGGTGATCCCGGTCGAGCGTGGCGGCGACGTCACCTACCACGGACCCGGGCAGATCATCGGCTATCCGATCGTCGACCTCGCGGGACTCCCGGGGGGACGCGATCTCCATCGTTATCTGCGCGATCTCGAGGAGGCGCTCATCCGCACGCTCGCGACGTACGGGTTGACCGCGGGACGGCGCCCTCCCTACACGGGCGTCTGGGTCGGTGACCGGAAGGTCGCCGCCATCGGCGTCGCGGTGCGGCGCTGGGTCGCGTTCCACGGCTTCGCCTTGAACGTCGATCCGGACCTCACGCACTTCGATCTCATCCATCCCTGCGGCATCCGCCACCTGGGCGTCGCCTCCATGGCGTCGCTCCTCGGCCAGGCTCCGCCGCGTGAGCAGGTCCTCGACCGCCTCGCGACGGAGTTCGCGCGCGTGTGGGACCGTCCGGTTCTCGCGGCGCCGCTCGAGGCGTCCCCCAGCCTTCCCTTCCCGGAGGAGTCGTCCCATGTCTGACGCAGTGAAGGAGACTCCGGCGGCCAGCCGTCCCGGGGCCACGCGCATCGAGCGCGATTCGCTCGGACCGCTCGAGGTGCCGGCGGACGCCTACTACGGCGTCCAGACCGCGCGCGCGGTCGCCAACTTCCCGATCTCGGGCGAGCGGCTTCACCCGGAGATGGTTCGCGCCGTCACCACGATCAAGCTCGCCGCCGCCAGGGCAAACGCCGAGCTCGGCGTGCTCGACACGAAGAAGGCCGAGGCGATCGCGCTCGCCGCGCGCGAGGTGCTCGAGGGGCGCCTCGCCGACCAGTTCGTGGTGGACGCGTACCAGGCCGGCGCCGGGACCTCGTTCCACATGAACGTGAACGAGGTGCTCGCGAATCGCGCCTGCGAGATCCTGGGGGGCGCGCGCGGGGACCAGAAGCTGGTGAACCCGAACGATCACGTGAACATGGCGCAGTCCACCAACGACGTGATCCCGACCGCGATGCGGATCGCGGCCTACTCGCTCTCCGGGCCGCTCGTCGAGGAGCTCGACCTCCTCGCCCAGTCGCTCGATCGCAAGGCGAAGGAGTTCGCCCGCGTCTTGAAGTCCGGGCGCACGCACCTCCAGGACGCGGTTCCGGTGACGCTGGGGCAGGAGTTCTCGGGCTACCGGGACTGCGTGGCCGGCTGGGCCGCGTCGCTCCGGAAGAGCCGCGACGGACTCCTCGCGCTCGGTCTCGGCGGGAACGCGGCGGGCACCGGTATCAACGCGCACCCGAAGTACCGCGAGACGGTGGTGGCGACGATCGCCGAGATCACGGGAAGCGCCTACCGCTCGTCCCCCAATCTCTTCGAAGCGATGCAGAGCATGGCGCCGTTCGTGCGCGTGTCGAACGATCTGCGCGGCTTCGCGCTCGATCTCACGCGGATCGCGAACGATTTCCGTCTCCTCGCGAGCGGCCCCACGACCGGCTTCGACGAGGTCGTGCTTCCGGCGGTGCAGCCCGGCTCGTCGATCATGCCCGGCAAGGTCAATCCGGTGATCGCCGAGATGACGAACATGGTTTGTTACCAGGTCCTGGGCTACGATACGACCGTCGCCTACGCGGCGCAGGCGGGCCAGCTCGAGCTCAACGTGATGATGCCGGTGCTGGCGCACAACCTGCTCCGCTCGATTGCGCTCTTCACCCCCACGCTGCGCGTGCTCCGCACCACGTGCGTCGATGGGATCACGGCCAACGAGGACGTGTGCCGGCGCTACTTCGACCGGTCCATCTCGCTGGCGACCGCCCTGAATCCGTTCGTTGGCTATGCACGGGCCGCGGAGGTGGCCAAGGAATCGGCCAAGACGGGAAAGACGGTGATCGAGATCGTGCGGGAACAGAAGCTGCTCACGGAAGAGCAGATCGCGCAGGTCTTCTCTCCGGAGAACATGACCCACTCGGAAGGAGGGCAACCTTGAAGCGCTTTCCTCTCGCCTGGATCGTCCTGGCGGCACTCGTCGTCTCGGTCCCCGCGTTCGCCGGAACGGCCCAGTTCGGCATCGGCGTGTTCGGCGGGTACAACACCTACTCGATGAACGACGTGAACAATGACATCAGCAACACGAATGACACGTACGGATCGTCCATCGACGAGATGAACGGGGGCGTCGGCTTCGGCGGCGGTCTCCGCATCCGCACCTCGCCCGCGCTTTCCTTCGGGCTCGACTACGAACGCCTGAACAGCAGCACGAGCGCCTCCGGCACGAACGGCGCCACCACGTTCGACGCCGACTTCGAGCTGCCGGCGAACGCGTTCGTGGCCAGCGCCACGTATCTCTTCCCCTCGGCGTCCAAGGCGCACTTCGGCGTGACCGGCGGCGTCGGGTACTACAAGGCCGACGGCAGCGTGGACCTCACGGTGGACGACGGAAGCGGGCCCGTCACGCTCACGGGAGACGCGACCGGGAACGGGATCGGCTTCCATGGCGGTGGCGCGCTCGACTTCTCGTTGAGCCCGGTCGCCCATTTCGAGGCGATGGCGGGATACCGGGTCGCCAAGACCGGCAACCTCGAGGTCAACGGCACCGAGATCCAGGACTACGCGGCCGAGTACAGCGGCTTCATGAGCCGCGCCGGGTTCTCCTTCTTCTTCGGCAGTCACTGATGTGCGCGGGGCTCCGCCTACGGGCGGGGCCCCGTTCCCCTTCCCCGCCGGCGCAGCACGAGGAGCGATCATGATCGGATACGTGCGAGCCGCCGGCTGGATGGCGCTCATCGCAGCCGCCCTGCTCCTTCCCCTGCCCTCCACCGCAGCGCCGCGGGTCGCGCTCGCGATTCACGCGGGCTACAACGAGTACGCGATGACGGACGTGAACCAGGATCTCATCACGCACTCCATCAACGAGATGATCCTGGGCGGGTCCGGCTTCGCGCTCGAGCAGATCCACGGGGGCATCGGTTTTGGCGCCGGACTCCGCTTCCATGCATCCAAGCGCTTCTCGCTCGCCCTCGACTACGACCGCCTGACCGCGAAATCGCACCTCTCCCTCTTCAACATCGACTTCAACGTCAAGGCGCCGGCCCACTCGGTGACGGGGAGCGCGATCTACTGGTTTCCCAGCAAGACGCGCGTGCGAGGCGGCGTGGGTAGCGGCGGCGGCTACTACTGGTCGAATGGAGAGTTCGGCGCGGACACGTCGGGGGTGGGGCTCACCACGCCGATGAAGGGGAGCGGCGGCGGCATCCACGCCATGGGACTCTTCGACTACACGATCTCCCCCAAGGTGCACTTCGAGGCGAACGCGGGCTTCCGGTGGGCGGAGACCAAGGATCTCGAGATCGACGGGGAGAAGGCCTACACCTCGGACGGCAGCGCGGCCACGCTGGACTGGAGCGGCTTCATGAGCCGGCTGGGGCTGACCTTCTACTTCGGCCCGGGCGAGCCGGTCCCCGGGATCTAGTTCGCGATGCGCCGCAGCACGATCGAGATCGGCGTGGCGTCCGCCTCGGGCTGCGCCGTCACCTGCGCCGGCACGAACAGCCCCTCGTAGCGGGAGGGGCTGAGGAACTCCTCGAAGAGGATCGTGAGCGGATAGTCCCTCGCCTTTTTCGTCCGCACGAAGAACGCCCCCTGTGAATCGGTGAACACGAGCTCCTCTCCGATCCGAAGCGCCGCGCCCGAGATCGGCGATCCCAGGTCGTCCTGCACCGTGCCGCGCACCACGTTGTCCGGAATCCCGAACTCGGGCACCTTGGGCGCCGCGCTCGAGCCGCGATACACGAACTGGCTTCCCTGCGCCGTGTACCGGACGTGCCCCGTGGGATCGACGTAGCTTCCCACCTCCGCCTTCACGCCGCCGGGACCCTGGAGCCGCACCGTGAGCATGAGCGCCTGCTGGAAGGGCTTCTCCTCGTTGAACGGAACGTAGACGGTCTGGTACTCGGCGCCGACCGAGAACGAGCTCGACGTGAGCGTGCCCCCGAAGCTGACGGTGGTGTTGTCGCCCGAGTGCGTCGCGAGCTGGACCAGCTCGAGCCGCGGCGAGATCGTCTCCCGGAATCCACCGACGAGCATCCGGAAGGGCGCACCCGTGAGCGGATCCGAGTAGAGCCAGCTGCCGTTCACGCGGAGCCACTCGAGGGAAGGCAGGGCGCGGTCGAACGAGACCGACACGCCGTCCGTTCCCGCATCGCCGGATCGAGAGCGGAAGTACGCGGTGCCGAGGCTCGTCCCCAGCACCCGCCCGCTGGCGAGCCACTGGTTCACGGTTCCCTTGCGGTCGGCGCGCGGTCCCGGATCGGGCTGCACGGTTTCCGTGTGGGACGCGCCGAGCCTGAGGTCCGGACGCACGCGAACGCCGAGCTCGAGGCTCGGCCCGATCAGCTCCGACGCGCCCGGCTGCGGCGTGATCACGCGCCGGAATCCGTCGCCGGCGATGACGTACCCGCCGCGCGCGGTCAGGAGTCCGCGCTCGTACCAGGCGCTCGCGGCCGCGTAGCCTTCGTCCGCGCCCGTCCCGCCGGCCACCGCCGCGCCGTATCCGAGTCCCGGCTTGTAGTCGAGCGCGAGGATGGTGGTCATCCCGTCGGAGTACAGGCTGCGCGACGAGAGTCGCACGCTGTTCGAGACCTTGGATTCGAGGAAGACGAGTCCGACCGGACGGTCGCCCTCGGCCCAGAACGTGTAGGGATAGCTCGTCGCGTTGGCCGTGGCGCCGCCGAACGCGGCCACCCGCACGTCCCGGTCCTCGTATCCCAGTCCGACGCCGCGGGCGACGAGCATCTGGCCGCCGTGGATCGCATCGGTGGGAAGGCCGAACGGAACGACCGCGTCCCCTATGCTCAGGCCGGCTCCGCGAACCTTCGTGCTCGCGCCGAAGCCCACGCGGAGGGGATCGACTCCGGCGAGACCGAGCCACGCTTCGGCCCCTTCGGCGTGCATGCGAACCGAGCCGCCGGTCGCGTCGTAGAGGGAGGAGGCGCCGGCCTGGACCTCGAAGACCTGCGCGCGCGCTGCGGGGGCGGTTAGCGCGAGTAGGGCGAGGGCGAGCGCGCCGGCGAGCGCCCCATGACGGAACGGCTCATTTCCCATCGACCGATCCCGCCACGTCCGAGGCGTTTCCGAGCGGACTCTCGATCGTGAAGCCCTGGAGCGTGAGGCGGAGCGTCGTCGGCACGCCGGCTCCATCCCAGGGGATCACGACACGGCGGATGCGGTTCGGGAGGAGCGGGAAGCTCGAGTAGGCGGAGCGACCATCCTTGCCGCGCACCTCGACCGCCGAGGCGCGCCCGAGCTTCGACGACACATTCTCGACCTCGACGAAGACCTTCGCGCTCGACGCCGTATAGACGGCCGAGTGAATCTTGACGTCCTCGCGGCGGAGCGGCTCGTCCTGGACGAGGTACACCGTGTGGGGCAGCTCCACCGTGACGTTGAGTCCCTGGTGCTTCGGCATGCCCGAGAACGTGCACGGAATCACGAACCAGGCCGGATACGAGTCGGCACGCGCCTCGTAGAACACCCACCGCGACTGCTTCGCCGGAATGCGCAGGCTCATCGCGGAGAGCTTCAGGTGCACCGAGGAATCGAGCGGGCGATAGGACACCTCGCCGTCGATCGACACGTCGAAGCTCTTCGGCTCGAGGATGACGTTGAGCGGAACGAGCCCGTCGTTCCTGAGCTCGAACTTGGCCTGCGCCTTCTTGCCGTGGTGCTCGACGATGACGGGGCTCAGCGTCTGGGCGGGCGCGCTGCGCGGCGCGACGATGACCGCGGTGAGGGCGATCCATGCGAGCGTGACGACGCCGGCACCGCGAGACGCGTGGCCGCGGTGACAGCCCGAAACGCGAGTCAAGGCGCGGGGGGAACGCCCCCGCGCCTCAGCATCCATCCGTGGATCTCGCGACATGAAACCTCTCAGATGGCCCGGGCCTGGAGCCTCAAGGTGCCCGTGTAGCTGGCCGCCGGAAGGACCTGGCCGGTCAGGTTGATGCGCAGGTCGAGATTGTCGCTTCGCGTCTTGATCTTGTTGATGCCCGTGATCGCCTCGCTGAAGAGCGCGAGGCTGCCGCCGGCCGGACCGACCGCGTTCGTCTGCGAGAAGGCCGTGTAGGTCGTCGGCGTGCCCGTGGTCATGCGGCCCTCGACCCACGAGGTCGGGATCGAGTTGGAGCCGCCGTCCGTGAGAGCGGACGCCGGGACGTCGAAGTAGCCGTAGAGCGCCACCGAGCCCGTCGAGCCGGGGTTCAGGTTCCACGAGCTGGAGACCACCACCGGAACGTCGCCGTTGGCCGCCGCGTTCGCCGCGAGCGTGAAGTTGACCGATGACCCGCTCGTGATGGAGATGCTGACCGTCTGACCCAGGGTCGCCGACAGGTTCGCGCTCTGGATGCCCGAGAGCGTCTGCGCGGAGACCAGCGACGGGACCGCGAGCACGAGCACCGCGGCGAGGAGGAGACGAACAGCAATACGACCGTTCATGAGGACCCCCGTGATGTGATGGTGGGCGCTTGAGGCGGGCGGCCCTAGACTTGCCCCCGCGCTTTGCGCTTCGGGATTCATCGGCCCGAGGTCTAGGAATGTGTAGACCTTTGTCACAACCCCCAGCCCCGACCCGGCATCCGGCTAGAAACGAAACGGGGCGGCGTCTCGCGACGCCACCCCGATCGCAACTGTCCGTTGCCGCGAGGCTTACAGGCTGAAGCCGACGCCAGCGCGGAACGCGAGATAGTTCAGGCTCTCGCCCTCGGTCGAAACCGAGTGGTACTGGCCCTGAACGTTCATCTTCGTCTTCGGACCGACCGGGAAGCCAACGCCGGCGCCCACCATGTAGCCGATCTTGCCCTGGCTATCATCCGCGGTGCCGAGGAGGCTGTCGTCGATCTTCGAGGACACGCTGTAGTAGCCGGCGCCGCCCTGAGCGAAGAAGCTCGGGCCGACCGGCGAACCGAAGTTGAAGCGCATCGCCGGCTCCACACGGAACACCTTGCTCGAGATCTCGTTGTCCGTGGTGTTGCCGTTGTCGTAGTTGGCCGTGCCCAGATTGTCGTAGGACACCTCAGCACCCCACGAAATCGACGGGGACGCCGAGCGCCAGTAGGCCGCACCGAAACCGAGGCCGCCACCCATCGAGTCGCCGACGGGCGTGACTTCGTTCGAGGACTTCGCGTAGCCCAAGTTGAGCTCCATGGAGCCAACCATGTTCGCGTTCGCGTGGGCCGCGAAGCCGGCGACGCAGAACAGAGCGGCAAAAACCAAGGCCATAGTGCGCTTCATTTGCTTCCCCCTCCGGTTTTGGAACTCCGTGGTCATCCGCCCAACCACCCCGGAGCCGTAGTGCGTCCGCATCCCTGCAGGCACGGCTCCCCCTCCTGCTCCGGACAGTCATCGGCACCCCGGGGGGGAAACTTGACCCGAGATTGCGGGATGCCCTGAACTACAAGTCCTTGCGCAGCAAGAGTTAGGCTTCGGGGATCTCCACTTCGGCCCGGGGAAGGCGGGCTTCAGCCACGTCCTTGAAGAACATCCAGTAGAGGAGCGAGGCACCTACGTAGAGGGCGGCCGCGATGAGGAGGGGCTCCTCGTACCCTTTCCGCTCGATGAGCGTGCCGCCGATGTCGGCGCTCACCGTCCAGGCCAGGTACCAGCCGAGGGAGAGGAGGCTGTTCGTGATCGCATGGTCCCGCTCCGGGACCACCTCCATCGCGAAGTGGGAGACCAGGGGCTGGTTCATGTTCATGAGCCCGCCGCGGAGGAAGAAGCAAAGGGCGACCAGCGGGAACGTGTGGGAGACGGCGAGCAGGATCATGAACGGCACGGAGAGGAGCTGGGTGACCACCACGCCGCCCACGAGGCCGAGCCGGCGCGAGACGGCGGGACCGTACAGGTTCCCCACCACCATGAAGACCTGCACGACGCTGTAGAGGATCCCGATCTGTCCTTCCGCGAGCCCGAAGCGATCCTTGAAGTAGAGATTGAGGAACGGAATGATGAGCCCCGCTCCGAGCCCGATCATCGCCGACGGCAGGATGAGCTTGAGATGGAGGCCCCAGTCGATCTCGAGGAGATCCTTGATCTGCTCGAGCGGACCGGGGGCGGGAGCCGCGTGGCCGCTGCGTTCCTCTCCCGAGCGCATCGCCATGAAGGGAAACGCGGACGCGAGCGTGATGGCGGACGCCGCGAAGAGGCTCAGGCGGAGCGTCTGCTCGCTCGCGGGCGCGATGACATGAATCAGGTGGGGGAGCGCCCCGCCAACCGCGGACCCGAGGATCGCCGAGAGGAAGGAGACGCCGAACGAGGCGCTGAAGAGGAACGGACGCCGCTCGGCCGCGCTCTCCTTCATCACGACCGGCGCGATGGAGAGCCGGAACACGGTGATCACCATGCCCGTCAGGAAGGCGACCATGAGGAGCA
The DNA here is from genome assembly GCA_035494915.1 of Candidatus Eiseniibacteriota bacterium. Taxonomy (GTDB): domain Bacteria; phylum Eisenbacteria; class RBG-16-71-46; order SZUA-252; family SZUA-252; genus WS-9. Next base: position 33,612 of record DATJGP010000227.1, read on the forward strand.
GCTCCGGCTGTACGAACGCGGCCTGGAGCACGTACCCGAGCGCGCCGAGCGCCGCCCCGCCGACCAGCAGCGTGCGCGCGGGCATGCGGCGGAACAGGAACGCCGCCGGCAGCGCCGCGACCGCCGCGCCGAGCGCCACCTTGGAGAGGATCTGCCCGATCGTGGCGTCGTTGAATCCGAGATCGCGCAGGTACAGGTTGAAGAGGAGCCCGAAGATCGACTGCCCCACCCCGAAGAGGAACATCCCCACGAGGTAGAGGCGCGGATTGCGGCTGGCGCCGCGCACCTGCGCGGCGTACTCGCGCAGGAGCCCGACCGGGTCGGCCATCTACCAGCGGCCCCGGGCCCGCTCCTTCGCGGGAAGGACCTCGAGGCATGTGGTCCACCAGCCTGTGCGGATCGTCTCGCCGAATTCCGGAGGCAATCCCTCGGCGTCCATCTCCGCGGCCACGGCATCGGTGTCGTACGCGACCGGCAGGAATTGCGCGTCGTGCCGGTCGGAGGCGAACCAGGCGTACCACGCGACGCGGAGACCGTCGTTGGCGGGGCGTCCGATGGCGCCCACGTTGACGATCCGCCTGCCCATGCCGAGCTCGCGCTGCCAGTGGAGTCCCGTGTGCGTGCAGAGAACTTGATCCGCTTGGGCCTCGGTCGCGATGCGCTCGAGGAACGCATTCGACGAGGCCGAATCCCAGAGGAACTCGTTGGTCTGACGCGGCGAGCCGTGGCAGAGGAGATAGCGTCGCCCGCCGCGCAGGAGGCGCAGCGACTCCGGCAGACGCGCCATCCAGGCGCGATCCTGCGCGCTCGCGCGCGCGTCGGTGAACGCGTAGGCGATTCGCGCGTATTCGTTGTCCTTGGGATGCGTATAGCCGCAGCCGCAATCCGGCTGGCGCTCCGCGAGCGCGCGATCGTAGTTCCCCACCACCGTGATCACCTGGAATTCCTCCAGGAGGGCGATCATCGCGCCGGGGCGAGGACCGAAGCCGCCCAGGTCGCCGAGGCAGTAGATCGCCGAGGCGCCTCGACGCGCCGCATCCTCGAGCACCGCGCGGAGCGCGAGGTGATTGCCATAGGGGCCGCCGAAGACGGCGATCGGCTCCATCAGTTCCGGCACGTCGCCCCCGTCGCCCAGCAGGTGTGGCAGGCGCCGTGCGCGAGCGGGAAGGAGCGCATCGACTCGCGCAAGGTCCGGCCGAGCCGCGCGTCCCGGCTGTCGATGAGGATGGGACAGACGTAGACGCCCTGGCTCGTCACCATGCGGCTGGTCGAGCACTGGAGCGTCCGCATGTCGAACCCTTCGACGTGCTCCGGGGTCAGCCGTTCTCGCGCGTCATAACCTTGGGTCCGCTCCGCTTCCCGGCCGACGCGGAACATCGGGAGCACTTTCACGCGCGGACGCGCGAGCCCGATCTCCCGGAGCGTGTCGTGGAAGCGCACGCGCATCGCGGCGTCGCTGGGATCGTCCCAGGTCTGGGCCACGGTCACGATGGGGTCGAAGCCGGCCCTGGATAGCTCGCGAAGGCCGGCGAGCGCCTCCGCGAACGACCCTTCGCCGCGCAGCGCGTCATTCGAGGCGGGGTCGAGGCCGTCCAGGCTCACCCGCATCTCGAGCGAGTACCGGCTGGCCTGCTCGAGCCGGCGGAGGCTCGCGGCGTGAGCGGCATCGATCAGGGTCGCGTTCGTGAGCACGGTCGAGGGGGCGATCGCGAGCGCGTCCTCGAGGATCGGAAGGAGGTCCTTGTTCAGGAACGGCTCCCCGCCGGTGAAGTAGAAGTCGCGCACGCCGAGCGCGACCGCCTCGTCCAGATAGGGGCGGGTGTCCGCGCGCGACATCATCGCGTGGCGGCGGTTGGTCGGACCGCACGTGATGAAGCAATGGCTGCACGTGAGATTGCACAGCGTGCCCGCCACCTGGAACCAGACCGTGTCCAGGGCGAGGAGCGGAACGGACGGGACGAGCGTGATCGTCGCGGACGCCGACATTCGTGGAGCGTAGCACGCGCCGGGGCGATACGCCGCACTGCGCCCGTGCGCCCCGGACGAGACCGGCGAATCGCCGTGCTATCATGCCGGCCATTCCGCACGCGCTCTCCCTGGATGGGATCACCGCATGATCTGGGACGTCGTCATCATCGGTGCCGGCCCCGCCGGCCTCTCCGCCGCGCTCTTCACGCGCATGCGCCGCATGTCCACGCTGATGCTCGAGACCGCGGTCGCGGGCGGCCAGCTCGCCTCGCTCTACCCCAAGAAGCCGGTCCACGACATGCCCTCCTACACGTACGTCATGGGCGAGGACTTGGGAAGGAACTTCGTCGAGCAGGCGGCGCACATGGGGGTCGAGATCCACGAAGGAGAGCACGTCACCTCGATCGCGCGCGACGAGGAAGCCGCCCTCGTGCGCGTCGTCTCCACGAAGGGCTCCTACGAGGCGCGGAGCGTCATCGTCGCGACCGGCGGCGGCGCGTTCGAGCCGCGCAAGATCAACAAGCCGGGCGAGACCGAGCTCAAGGGGCGCGGCGTCACGTACGGCATGCCGGACATCGAGGAGAGCCGCGGCAAACGCGTGCTCGTGATCGGAGGCGGAGACAGCGCGCTCGAGTCGGCGCTCTCGCTCAAGGATGTGGCCCAGGTCACACTGATCCACATGCTCGACAAGTGGCAGGGCATGGACGGCTACGTGGAGGACGTGCGGGAGTCGCCCATCCGCGCCCTGCTCGAGACCGAGACGGTGGAGATCCAGGGAAACGGCCGCGTGGAGACCGTCGTCGTGCGACACAAGAAGTCCGGCGCAGAAGAGACGCTCCCGATCGATCTCGTCTCGATCAACATCGGCTATCTCATGGACACGAAGATCGTGCGCCAGTGGGGGCTCGAGCTCGAGGGGAGCCAGATCAAGGTCGATCCCATCATGAAGACGAACATCGCCGGAGTCTTCTGCTGCGGCGACATCGCCACCTATCCCGGGAAGTACAAGCTCCTCATCACCGCCTGCAGCGAAGGGGCGGCCGCGGCGAACACGGCGTACATCCACGTGAAGCAGCCGAAGAAGTTCACCGTGGGCGAGCTGTATGCGGCGCCGAAGGAAGAGGGCGACACGCAGCCGAAGTAGCGGGGCGGGGGAAGCGAAGAGGCGCGGCGCTCAACCGCCGCCGATCGTGAGCTCCTTGAAGCGCAGGGACGGCGACGAGAACTGGGACCGGAAATCGAGGTCCCGCCCCACGGCATCGATCCCCATCAGCATGTCGGAGATCTTCCCGGCCACCGTGATCCCCTCCACCGGGCGGCCGAGTTTTCCCTTCTCGATCCAGTTCCCCTCGACCTGCTGCGAGTAGTCCCCCGCCGCGAGATCGAATCCGAAACCGGCCGTCCCCGTCACGAGGAGGCCGTTCGGCACCTGTTCGATCATGGTCGAGAGCTTGGTCGAGCCGTTGTCGATGTAGAAGTTCGAAGCTCCCACGGCGGGAAGCGAGTCGTAGCTGCGCCAGGCGCTGCCGGTGGGGTTCACGCCGTCGCGCCGGGCCGTGGCCGCGGTGTGCAGATAGCGCGTCAGGACGCCGCGGTCCACGACGATGGTGCGCCGGGTCTGCGATCCCTCTCCGTCGAACGGGCGCGATCCGAGCCCGCGGCGGAGGATCCCGTCGTCCACGATCGTGAGCATGGGGGAGGCGATGACCGAGCCCCTCTTCCCTGCGAGGAACGAGCGCTGCTCGAGCACGTTGAGCCCGGTGAAGGCGCCGAACATGCCCCCCAGGAATCCCCCCGCGGCCTCCGCCTCGAAGATGACGGGGACGCGCGCGGACGGCACCGGCTTGGCGCCGAGCCGCGCCACCGCTCGCTCGCCGGCCTTCCGGCCCACGCGATCCGGCGTGGTGAGATCCTGAAAGTTCCGCTTCCGGTCCGCGAAGGATCCGACCCGCTTCTGGTTCCCGTCCATCGCGACCGCGGAGCACGTGAGCCAGAACTGGGTGTTGCGGAAGGTCTGGTAGGGAATGAACGTGTTCGAGAAGTGGGTCTCCCCCACGACGTAGCCGGCGCGCGCGGTCTGCGTGGTCTTCACCTTGTTCACGAGGAGCGCGTTGTCCTCCAGCGCCTTCGCGAGCGCGATCAGCTCCTGAGGCGTGATCTTGTCCGCGTACGGATCCTCGATCTCGAGATTGCTCTGCGGCGGGAAGGTCTGGTCCGGGAGCTTGTTCTCGGCGCGCGGCGTCGCCTGCGAGGCGAGCGCGACGGTCCGGACCACCAGCTCGTCGAGCACGGTGCGGTTCAGGTTCGTCGTGTAGACGAAGCCCATCTTCTGGTCGCGGAGGACCCGGAGACCGAGTCCCGTGACGGCGGACTGCTGGAGCAGCTCCACCTCGCCCTCGCGATAGCGGACCTCGACGAACCGGACGAACTCGAAATAGACCTCCGCCTCGGCGGCGCCGGAGCGCTCCGCCATCGAGCGGACGTTGTTCAGGACTTCTTCGGGACGGGATGTGGGCATGTTAAATCGCTGTGCCTCCGACCGTGATCGAAGAGAAGCGGACCGTGGGCTGCCCCACACCGACAGGGACGAGCTGGGCGTCCTTCCCGCACATGCCGCGGGTCTGGTCGACCTGGAGATCGGTCCCGATGCCTTCGATCCGCTGCATGGTCTCGAGGGAGTTGCCGATCAGGACCGCGCCCCGCACCGGCTTCGTCTTCTGGCCGTTCTCGATCATGTAGCCGAGCTGCACCGCGAAGTTGAAGTTGCCGCTCGTCGTGTCCACCGAGCCGCCGCCGAGGTCCTCGCAATAGAAGCCCTTCGTGATGCCGGAGAGGAGCGACGCCGGATCATCCGTGCCCCGGTCGATGTACGTGTTCGTCATGCGCGGGAGCGGCCACTGCCGGTACGACATGCGGCGCCCGTTCCCGGTCGACTTCTGATTGAGAAGGAACGCGCTCTGCCGGTCGAGGATGTAGGACTGGAGATAGCCGCCGTCCACGAGCACCGTCCGCTGGCCGGGCGTGCCCTCGTCGTCCACCGTGAAGGAGCCCCGCCCGTTCGGCCAGTGCGCGTCGTCGATCACGCGGAGGTGCGGCGAGCCGATCTTCTGCCCCTGGAGTCCGCTCAGGAGCGAGGTGCCGCGGCGGATCGCGTCGCCCTCCAGCGCGTGGCCGAAGGACTCGTGGATGAGGACTCCTCCCCAGCCGGGCCCGATCACGACCGGCATCGGCCCCGCGGGAGCAGGAGCCGCGCCGAGGAGCAGCATCGCTTGCTGGGCCGCGTCGCGTGCGACGGCCTCGGGATCGCGGCGCAGGAAGTAATCCTCTCCCACGCGCCCGCCCAGGAAGCTGCGTCCCGTGCGCCGATCCGATCCGCTCACCGCGGTCGCCGAGCAAGAGATGGAAACGAGGTACTGGCGATCGATCGCGTACCCGCCGTCCGACGTGCCGATGAGCGTGTCGCGCACCTCGTCCTGGTACTCGATGCGAACGGATACGATCTTCGGGCTGACGCCGCGCGCGGCGGCGTCCATGCGCCGCAGGATGTCGAACTTGGTGTTCTCGACCATGAGCGCGACCGGATTCATGATCGAGAACGGAGGCGTGAGCGGGCGCGGCCGCACGTCCACCGGCGCCACGGTGCCCTGATTGAGCACGACCGCCGACGCGACGTGGGCCGCGTCGAGGAGGTCGTTGTAGGCGATGTCGTCGGAGAACGCGTAGCCGGTCTGCTTGCGGAAGAAGACGCGCACGCCCGCGCCGCGCGGATAGCCATAGGTGACGGAATCGATCTTTTGATCGTCGAGCACGATCGTGGTCTTGAAGCGCTGCTCGCCGAAGAGATCCGCGAAGTCCCCGCCGCGCTTGAGGGCTTCGATCAGGATCTGGTTGACGGTCTCGAGATTGAGGATGTCACGGAGCTCCTTGCCGATCCCCATGATCGCGGCGTCGGCTTCGGAGGGACGCAGGAAGGAGAGGCCGGACGCGCTGGCGGCCAGCGCCGCGCCCGACAGGAGCGCGCCGTGGCGGAGGAAGTCGCGGCGCGAGATCGGATCGTCGATCGGCATCGGGTTGCAGCCTCTCAGAAAGGTCCGTTGGTTGCAAGCTCCCGCGGCCGATGCTAACTTAGCCCGCGATGGAGCGAATTCGAAAGCTCTTCTCCGTGGATGAGGCCAACCTGCTCCTTCCCGAGCTGGAACGGGCGCTCGACGGGCTCGCCTTGCTGGGCAAGGAGATCACGGCGCTTCGCCGGGAGATCGAGGTCCTCGCCGCCATCGAATCGAGCGGCGCGGATGCCGCCAACCCGGACGTCCGCGAGCTCAGGGACCGGGAGAAGGCGTGCGCCGCCCGCATGGAGATCTTCCGCCGCTCCCTGGAGGAGATCTCCCGCCACGGCTGCATCATCCGGGACCTCGACATGGGCCTCGTGGACTTCTACACCGTATCCAAGGGCCAGGTCGTATGTCTTTGCTGGAAGCGCGGGGAACCCCGTATCGAGCACTGGCACCCCGTGAGCGAGGGCTTTTCCGGACGCCGTCCCCTGGACGACCTCGCCTAGTCCGGACCCCGCTGTCTTAGCCCGGGAGGCCACTCCCCTGGACAAGCACCAGGTCGCCCGCACCCTCGAAGAGATCGCCATCCTGCTGGAGTTGAAGGGGGAGAACTCCTTCAAGATCCGCGCGCACGAGAACGCCGCCCGGGCGGTCGACGGCCTGGGCGAGGACCTCGCCCTGCTCGTGAAGGAGGGCCGGCTCACGTCCGTGCCCGGGATCGGCGACTCCATCGCCAAGAAGATCGCAGAGCTATGGACCACGGGCCGGATGAAGCACTACGACGAGCTCGCGGCCGAGGTCCCCCGGGGCTATCTGGACATGATCCGGGTGCCGGGGCTCGGGGCGAAGAAGATCCGGGCCCTGGGCGACGCCCTCCAGATCACGACCCTGGCGCGGCTCAAGGAGGCCTGCGAGGCGGGCGAAATCCGGGTGCTCAAGGGCTTCGGCGAGCAGTCGGAGCGGAAGATCCTCCAGGGCATCGCCCTCGTCGAGCAGGGCGCCGGCCGCTACCTCGCGGCCGAAGTGCGCCCCATGGCCGAGGAGCTCCTCCAGTACTTGCGCGGCCACGCCGCGGTCAAAGCCGCCGAGGTGGGCGGGAGCCTGCGCCGCTGGATGGAGACCGTGAAGGACGTGGATCTCGTCGTTGCCACTTCCAAACCGGCGGCGGTGGCGAAGGCCTTTCTCGAGATCCTTCCCCAGCACACGATCACCGGCGCCGGCGATACCAAGACCTCGGTGCGGCTGCCGAACGGCCTCGCGATCGATTTGCGGCTCGTCTCGCCGAAGGAATTCCCCTTCGCGCTCCATTACTTCACCGGCAGCGCCGCGCACAACATCCGAGTGCGCGGCCGCGCGCTCGACCGCGGCTGGAGCTTGAACGAGTACACGCTCCTGGCCGAGGCCGCGAAGGTGAAGAAGGCGCCGTCGGTGGCGACGGAGGCGGATCTCTTCAAGGCGCTCGGGCTCGCCTACATCGAGCCGGAGCTGCGCGAGGACCGGGGCGAGATCGAAGCGGCCGAAGCGGGCACGCTCCCGGAGCTGATCACGCTCGCGGACATGCGGGGCATCCTCCACTGCCACACGGTCGCGAGCGACGGCAAGGGTACGCTCGAGGAGATGGCGGAGGCGGCGATCGCGTACGGCGCGTCCTATCTCGGGATCTCGGACCACAGCGCTTCGGCGCGCTACGCGAACGGTCTCTCGGAGGAGGCGCTCGCCGAGCAGGGCGAGGCCATCGACAAGTGGAATTCACGATCGAAGAAGCTCCGGATCTTGAAGGGCACGGAGACCGACATCCTTCCCGACGGCACCCTCGACTATCCCGATCACGTGCTCGCGAAGCTCGACTTCGTGATCGCCTCGGTCCACACGCACTTCACGATGGACGAGGCCGCGATGACCGCTCGCGTGGTGCGCGCGCTCCGGAATCCGTACGTGTCGGTGCTGGCCCATCCGACCGGGCGGCTCCTGCTCCAGCGCGACGGGTTCAAGGTGAGAATGGACGAAGTCCTGCGCGCGGCCGCGGACAATGGCGTGGTGGTTGAGCTGAACGCCACGCCGCGCCGGCTGGAGCTCGACTGGCGGCAGCTCCGGGGGGCGAAGGAGATGGGCGTCAAGATCGCGATCAATCCCGACGCGCACTCGGTGGACGAGTACGAGCAGCTCCGTTACGGCATCGGAGCGGCGCGGAAGGGCTGGCTCACGCGGCACGACGTGGTGAACACGCTGCCGGCGGAGGATCTGCTCGCGCTATTCCGGAGCCGGCGTGGAGCGGGCGTTTGATCTGGAGCGCGCGTTGAACCGAAAGCGCCCGGCGGGCCGCCGCGCTGCCGATGCGGCCTCGAAGCGCGACCGGGCCCGCGCCGCCGCGCGCGACGTGCGCATCTACCCCAACGATCCCGACGCCACCGTGGGGTTGGTGCCCGCGACGCCCGTGGCGCTCGAGCCGGGGCTCCCCGCCTTCGTCATCGAGGGACGGCGCTACGCTCCCGCCGACTACGCTCCCGGCACGCTCGCCTTCCAGTACTGGCAGGGCGAGATCGCGCTCGAACGCGTGATCCGCGTCTGGGAGGACCTCTTCGACCGCGACTTCGCGTCATGGCACGGCGGGAAGCCCTTGAAGGTGAAGCTGCGCGCCGGCCGCGACCTGAACGCCTTCTACGATCGGAAGAGCCTCCAGTTCTTCTTCGACAAGGACTCGACGAGCGGCCGGACCGTGTACGCGAGCGAGAGCCTGGACGTCGTGACGCACGAGGCGGGTCACGCGATCCTCGACATCTATCAGCCGGGCTACTGGTCGAGCGTGGACATCGAGACGGCGTCGTTTCACGAGGCGTTCGCGGACTGCTCCGCGTTGCTGACCACGTTGACGGACGTCGCGGTGCGTCGGCAGTTCCTCGTGGAGCGCGTGGGCGCCGGGCGGAAGAGCAATCTCGTGTCGCGACTCGCCGAGGCGCTCGGCCGCGCGATCTACGACAACTACGGCCCCAGCGCGGTGGGCGATCCGACGCGGCTCCGGGACGCGAACAACTCGTTCCAGTACGCGAAGCCCGACACGCTGCCCGCCGGGGCGGCGGATGATGCGGTGGCAGGCGAGCCGCACTCGTTCTCGCGGGTGTTCACCGGCGCGTTCTACGATCTCTTGGTGTGGCTGCTCGCGCGCGAGGCGAAGAACGATCCGAGCGAGGCGGGCGTGGAGCGGGCGCGCCGGCTGGCGGGTCGGCTGCTGGGGCGGGCGATCGAAACCCTGCCTCCGGGTGAGGCCCGGTATCTCGCGGTCGCGTTCCGCATGCGGGAGATCGATCAGACGGAGGAAGGCGGCGTCGCCTCGATCGGAATCGAGCAGGCGTTCGCGGCGCATGGAATGAAGCTGCCGGCATTGACGCGCGCGAAGGCCGGCATGCGCGGACGGGCGGAACCCGCGCGGGCGTTGCGCGCGCTCGAC
>DATJGP010000228.1:0-4031 GCA_035494915.1 Candidatus Eiseniibacteriota bacterium
GTCTTTCCGATCAGCGATCCGCGCGAGTTCTTCTCGCTCGAGTTCGTGCGTTACGACCTCGGCGAGCCGAAGTACTCGGTGGAGGAGTGCCAGGAGCGCGACCTGACGTTCTCGGTCCCGCTCAAGGCCACGCTCCGCCTCCGGGTGCGCGAGGAAACCGAGGAGGGACGGAAGGACAAGAGCATCATCGAGCAGGAGGTCTACCTCGGCGAGCTGCCGATCATCACCGACAAGGGGACCTTCATCATCAACGGCGCCGAGCGGGTGATCGTGAGCCAGCTCCATCGCTCGCCCGGCGTGTTCTTCGACGAGACCCTTCACCCGAGCGGCAAGAAGCTCTACACCGCGCGCATCATTCCCTACCGCGGCTCCTGGGTCGAGTTCAGCCTGGACGTGAACGACATCATGTACGTCCACATCGACCGCAAGCGGAAGCTGCCCGTGACCGTGCTGCTGAAGGCGCTGGGCTACGTCTCCGACCGCGAGATCCTCGACCTCTTCTACGAGACGGAGGAGGAGGAGATCGGCGGACCGCGCTCCAAGAAGGAGCCGGACGCGCTGGGCAAGGTGGCCGCCGAGGACGTCGTCGACGAGAAGACGGGCGAAGTGCTCCTCGAGGCGAACGAGATCATCACGATGGAGCGCGTCGAGGGCCTGCGCAAGGCCGGCTTCACGACGGTGCGCGCCTTCGTGATTCCGCACCGCGACGAAGCGGACATCATCCGGAACACCCTGAAGAAGGATTCGACCAAGACGGAGGAAGAGGCGCTCACGCGCATCTACAACCTGCTCCGTCCGGGCGAGCCGCCGCGCGCCGACACGGCCCGCGACATCTTGAAGAAGCTCTTCTTCAACCCGAAGCGCTACGACCTGGCCAAGGTCGGCCGCTACAAGCTGAACCGCAAGCTCCCGCACGACCTGCTGCTCGGTCCCAAGGAGAAGCGGAAGAAGCTGGGCCTGGGCGTTCCGGACGACAACCAGACCACGCTCGGTCCCGAGGATTTCCTCGTGATCATCAACTACCTCCGGGCGCTCCGTCTGAACGCGGAGATCGAGGGGCTGGTCGTCACCACCGACGACATCGACCATCTGGGCAACCGCCGGGTGCGCGCCGTGGGCGAGCTCCTCGCGAACCAGTTCAACGTCGGCCTCGCGCGCATGGCGCGGATCATCCGCGAGCGCATGACGCTCCAGGACGCCGACCAGGTGACGCCGTACGACCTGATCAACGCGCGCACCATCTCCGCGGTGATCCAGAGCTTCTTCGGCTCCAGCCAGCTCTCGCAGTTCATGGACCAGACGAACCCGCTCGCCGAGCTGACGCACAAGCGGCGGCTCTCGGCCCTCGGGCCGGGCGGCCTCACGCGCGACCGCGCGGGGTTCGAGGTCCGTGACGTGCACTACACGCACTACGGGCGCATGTGCCCGATCGAAACGCCGGAAGGGCCGAACATCGGGCTCATCTCCTCGCTCGCGACCTATGCGCGCGTGAACGAGCTGGGCTTCCTGGAGACGCCCTACCGCCCCGTGAAGAACGGCGCCGTGGACAAGAAGACGGTCCAGTTCCTTTCGGCGGACATGGAGGACCAGTTCAAGATCGCGCAGGCGAACGCCGTGGTGGACGATGCGGGCAAGCTGGAGAGCGCCCAGACCGTGCGCGAGCGCGGCGAGTTCCCGTTCATGGAGCCGAAGGACGTGGACTACATGGACATCTCGCCGATCCAGCTCGTGTCCCCGGCCGCCGCGCTCATCCCGTTCCTCGAGCACGATGACGCCAACCGCGCGCTCATGGGCTCGAACATGCAGCGCCAGGCCGTGCCGCTCCTCTTCACCGAGCCGCCCTTCGTCGGGACCGGTCTCGAGGGGAAGGTGGCGGAGGATTCGGGCGCGCTCATTCTCGCCCGGCGGCCGGGCACGGTCGAGGCGGTCAACGGCGACTCGATCTTCGTCCGCTACGACCAGCCGGACGGCAAGGCGCGGACGGTGGACTACTCGGAGCTGGCGGGCGTGGACGCCTACCGGCTGACCAAGTTCCGCCGCTCGAACCAGGACACCTGCCTGAACCAGCGGCCCCTCGTGAGCGAGGGCGATCGGGTGAAGAAGGGACAGCTCCTCGCGGACGGGGCGGCCACGCGGAACGGCGAGTTGGCGCTGGGCGCCAACGTGCTCGTCGCGTTCATGCCGTGGGGCGGCTACAACTTCGAGGACGCCATTCTCGTCTCGGAGCGGCTCATCAAGGACGACCGCTTCACCTCGATCCACATCGAGGAGTTCGAGCTCCAGGTGCGCGACACCAAGCGCGGCGCCGAGGAGATCACGCGCGAGATCCCCAACGTCAGCGAGGAAGCGGTCAAGAACCTCGACGAGGAAGGGATCGTGCGGATCGGCGCCCGCGTCAAGGCGGGCGACATCCTGGTCGGCAAGGTCACGCCCAAGGGCGAGACCGACCTCACTCCCGAAGAGCGCCTCCTGCGCGCCATCTTCGGCGAGAAGGCCGGCGACGTGCGCGACGCTTCGCTCAAGGCCCCTCCGGGCATGGACGGCGTCGTCATCGACACCAAGGTCTTCAGCCGCCGGGAGAAGGACGAGAGCACGAAGAAGCAGGAGAAGCGGAAGATCGACCGGCTCCGCCGCCAGAGCAAGAAGGAGCGGGACCGGGTCCTCGAGACGCGCGCCGCGGAGATCTCCAAGGTGCTGCTCGGGGAGTACGTGAACAAGTGGATCGAGGGGGACGACGAGAAGGCCCTCGCCAGGAGCGGCAAGAAGATCGACGAGGAGTTCCTCGAGAAGGCGAACCTCGACTCGATCCCCTACCGCACGTCGATCACCCGCGACGACCAGGTGAACGAGCGCTTCTGGGGCATCATGGAAGGCGCGATGCGCGCGCTCGACCGGGTCGAGAAGAATCTGGAGAAGGAGATCGAGAAGGTCACGCGCGGGGACGAGCTGCCTCCCGGCGTGGTCAAGCTCGTGAAGGTGTACGTCGCCAAGAAGCGCAAGCTCTCGGTCGGCGACAAGATGGCGGGGCGCCACGGCAACAAGGGCGTCGTCGCCAAGATCCTCCCTGAAGAGGACATGCCGTACCTCCCGGACGGAACCCCGGTGGACATGGTGCTGAACCCGCTGGGCGTGCCGTCGCGAATGAACATCGGGCAGATCCTCGAGACGCACCTGGGATGGGCCGCTCACGATCTGGGCACCACGGTGGCCACGCCGGTCTTCGCCGGCGCGACCGTGGACGAGATCAAGGCGTGCCTCCGCGAGGCGAACCTGCCCGAGGACGGGAAGTCGGTGCTGTACGACGGACGGACGGGCGAGTCGTTCGATCAGCGCGTGACGGTGGGCTACATCTACATGATGAAGCTCTCGCACCTGGTCGACGACAAGATCCACGCCCGCTCGATCGGGCCGTATTCGCTGGTCACGCAGCAGCCGCTGGGCGGCAAGGCGCAATTCGGCGGCCAGAGGTTTGGAGAGATGGAGGTGTGGGCGCTCGAGGCGTACGGGGCGGCCTACACCCTTCAGGAGCTTCTCACGGTGAAGTCCGACGACGTCACGGGCCGGTCGCGCATCTACGAGGCGATCGTCAAGGGAGAGAACCCGCCCGCCCCGTCGACGCCCGAGTCCTTCAACGTTCTGGTCAAGGAGCTCCAGAGCCTCTGCCTGGACGTGCAGCTCCGGGACGAGCCTTAAGCCGAGGAGGCAAGCGACCATGCAGGAACTGTTCGGAATCAAGTCCCCACTCGCCACCGAGCGACAGCGCTTCTCGCTGACGCGACCGGACGACCGGGAGCTCATGCGCCGGCGGATCTCGTTCAACTCGATCCGCATCATGCTGGCCTCCCCGGAGACGATCCGCGGGTGGTCCCACGGCGAGGTCACGAAGCCGGAGACCATCAACTACCGGTCGTTCAAGCCGGAGCGGGACGGACTGTTCTGTGAAAAGATCTTCGGCCCGGTCAAGGACTGGGAGTGCAACTGCGGCAAGTACAAGCGCATCCGCTACCGCGGGGTCATCTGCGACCGCTGCG
>DATJGP010000229.1:0-10197 GCA_035494915.1 Candidatus Eiseniibacteriota bacterium
GAGGCCGCCTGCGTGGTCACGCTGAAGCGCCTCTTCTACCCGGGCGGATGGACGCCTCCGTTCGCTCCCATTCCCGCGGGGCCGCTCCTCCTCGAGCAGGCGCGGGAGATCGCCACACTCGTGATGATCGCCTCCGTGGCCTGCCTGGCCGGGCGCACGCCCCGCGCGCGGATCGCGGCCGGGCTCTGGATCTTCGGCATCTGGGACATCCTCTACTACGCGTTCCTCCGCTGGCTGACCGGATTTCCCCGGTCGCTCGCGGACGTGGACGTGGTCTTCCTCGTGCCGATCGCGTGGATCGTCCCCGTGTGGGTGCCGTTCCTCACGAGCGCCGCGGCGCTCGCGCTGGCGCTCCGCCTGCGCGCCGGCGTGCCGCATCCGTCCCTTGCGCACGGGGCACATCCCAAGATCGAGACCCACCGCTGAGACAAGAGCCTGTGGTACCGTTCCCCGCATGAATCGGAGCCAGGGGCGGCTCGTCGGGCTCGTCGTGCTCGACGGCTGGGGGATCAATCCGAAGAAGGACGGCAATGCGGTGGCGCTCGCGCGCACGCCGGTCATGGACGCGCTCCTCGCGTCGCGGCCGAGCGCGACCCTCACGACGTGCGGCGAGGCGGTCGGGCTCCCCGTGGGGCAGATGGGGAATTCCGAGGTGGGGCACCTGAACCTCGGCGCGGGCCGCATCGTGTATCAAGACCTGACGCGCATCGACCAGGCCGTCCGCGACGGCTCCCTCGGGACGAATCCCGTCTGGGGCGCGGCGCTCGACCGCGCGCGCGGCGCGGGCACGCTCCACCTGATCGGTCTCCTCTCCAACGGCGGCGTGCACAGCCACGAGCGGCATCTCGCCGCGATGATCCGCCAGGCGGTCGCGCGGGGCGTGACGCGGATTCGCGTGCAGGCGTTCCTCGACGGACGCGACACGGCGCCGCGTTCCGCCGGCGATTCGATCCGGGGAGCCGAAGCCGTGCTCCGCGAGGCGAAGGACGGTAGGATCGCGACGATCTCGGGACGCTACTTTGCGATGGATCGCGACAAGCGCTGGGAGCGCACCGAGAAAGCGTACCGCGCGATGGTGAACGGGGAGGGGCGCACCGCGGACTCGGCCGAGGCGGCGCTCGAGGAAGCGTATGCGCGCGGTGAGTCGGACGAGTTCGTGGATCCCACCGTCGTGCGCGGCACGGACGGATCGATCCGGAGCGGCGACACGGTGGTCGCGTTCAACTTCCGCCCCGATCGCATGCGGCAGATCTCGCGCGCGCTCGCCGATCCCGCGTTCGACGGATTCGCGCGCCCGGGCGGCCCGCCCCCGATCCACTACGTCTGCATGACCGAATACGACGAGACGTTCCGCTTCCCGGTCGTCTTCACCGACGAGCCTCTCAAGGGCACCATCGGCGAGGTCGTGAGCCGGGCCGGCATCCGCCAGCTGCGCATCGCGGAGACGGAGAAGTACGCGCACGTCACCTACTTCTTCAACGGCAGCGAGGAGAGGCCGTTCGAGGGAGAGGACCGCGCACTCATTCCGTCCCCGAAGGTGGCCACGTACGACCTGAAGCCGGAGATGAGCGCGCGCGAGGTCACGGACGAGGTCGTGCGCCGCCTGACGGGAGAGCCCTACGGTTTCTTCGTGCTCAACTACGCGAACGCCGACATGGTGGGGCACACGGGAGTCCTCGACGCAGCGATCCGCGCGGTCGAGACCGTGGATGGCTGTCTCGGCCGCGTCCTCGAGGCGGTCGAGTCGCGAGGCGGCATCGCCCTCGTCACCGCGGACCATGGAAACGCCGAGCAGATGATCGACGAGGCGACGGGCGGCCCTCACACGGCCCACACCCTCAATCCCGTTCCCATCCTGGCGGCCGGCCATGGCCCCCACATCACGCTTCAGTCCGGCATCCTGGCCGACGTCGCGCCCACGCTGATCGAGCTCCTGGGACTGAAGCCCTCGCCTGAAATGACGGGGACCTCGCTCATCCGTCCGTAGCGTCTGGGGGTTTTCACGCCCGCCGCTGGGGGCGTCCACCCCGATCGAGCCATCGCGTGGCCCGTTCGACGCGCCATCGTGCCTCGCCGCCTCGGCTCCCCCCTCCGACTTCACGGGTCGCCAGAAGCCGATATTGCAAGTCATTATTAAACAAGTAGTTACACGTGGCCATTTCGAGCCACCGACCCTGCCGACCTCCACCGATTTTCTGCGCGCGCACCGCGTCGTGGTCCGCCGGTTGCTGTAGGTACATGGCGTAGGACGCAGCAAAAAAACTGAAAACCAAGTCTTGTTCCCTGCGGTGCTCGCGAGAATCGTCCGGTCCTGAGCTGATCCCCTCGACGAGACGACGCAGTTCCAACGGCACCGGATGCACGGCACACGTGGGGAACATGTAATCCAAGGGCCCGACTTCCCCCGGGCCCACCCAAGGCGCCGCGGCGAGACTGCGGCGCCTTCCTCCTTTCACAGCCCACCTCCGGTCTGCTACGTTCATTCCGTCTATCCTCAGTGCTGACCCAGGGATCGGGAGGACGTTTGGCTCGGAATCGCTGGCTCCTAGGCTGTGCGCTTCTCCTGGTCGGCACCGTGGCGACCGTCGCGATCGCATTCCTGGTGGTCAACATGGCGCTGAGTGGAGACCGCCCCACGTGGGGTGGATTGGGCGGACGCGTCGGACTCGTGGAGATTCTCGGCGAGATCGACGACTCCGATGACATCGTGGACCAGATCGAGCGGCTCGACCGGGACGCCAGCGTGAAGTCGGTCGTGGTCCGCCTCGACAGCCCGGGAGGCGGCGTCGCGGCGTCTCAGGAAATCTACGAGGCGCTCCGGAAGCTTCACGACGACAAGAAGCCCGTGGTCGCGTCCTTCGCGGGCGTGGCGGCGTCGGGCGCGTACTATGTCGCGTGCGCGGCCGATTCCATCGTCTCGAATCCGGGAACGCTCACGGGATCGATTGGCGTGATCATGAGCTTCCCGAATACCGAGGAGCTGTTCCGCAAGGTGGGCCTGCACTTCGAGGTGATCAAGACCGGGAAGTACAAGGACGTCGGGAGCATGTGGCGCCCCATGACGCCCGAAGAGCGGGAGCTTCTCCAAAACGTGCTGAGCAACGTGTACGACCAGTTCGTGGATGCGATCGTCGACGGGCGCGGCATGGAGCGGGAGGACATCCTGCCCTACGCCGACGGCCGGGTCTTCTCGGGAGACCAGGCGCTCGAGTACGGGTTCGTCGACCGTCTCGGCGATCTCGACGACGCGATCGATATGGCGGCCAAGCTGGGAGGGATCCGGGGAGAACCCACGATCGTCCGCAAGGAGCGTCACAAGGTCGGCCTACTGGATTTACTCGATGAGAAGATGAACCAGGTCGGCGAAGCCGCCGGGTTCTCTTCGAAGGGACCCCGTCTGGAGTATCGCCTGCGTTGATTGACGGCCCCGGGGCCCAATGCTAGATTCTGGCCCGGCTTCGGCGGTTACGCGGCTCGAGCCGATGGAGGAAGGGACATGACGAAAGCCGATCTCGTGGACGAGATCTCGTCCTCGACCAAGATCAGTAAGAGCGAGACGGCCACGATCGTCGATCAGCTTTTGAACGCGATCTCGCGAGCGTTGAGCGAAGGGAAGCACATCGAGATCCGTGGCTTCGGGACCTTCAAGGTGCGGGAGCGAAAAGCCCGCAAGGCCCGAAACCCGAGATCGGGCGCCGAGGTGATGGTGCCGGCGAAGCTGGTGCCGGTCTTCAAGGCGTCGAACGAGCTGAAGGGCGCGGTCCGCGGCGGTTGACCTGCGGGCGGCCGAAGGAGACCGATGGGAAGCGGAAAGAAGAGGAAGCGGAAGAAGATCGCCACTCACAAGCGGAAGAAGCGGCTCCGGCGCGATCGGCACAAGAAGAAGCTCCGCTGATCGAGCGCTGCGCGCGGCTCTCCTGCGCCGCTCCCGGACCGGTCCCCGGCCCGACGTTCCCCTCCGGGGTTCGTTCGGGCCGGCCCAGTTTTACGCGCCGGCTATGCTCACCATGACGCCACCACGGAACCCATGACCGCTCGCACGCAGGTCGGACGGCTGGAGCGCACGCGCTTCGGCTACGGGTTCGTCCGTCTCGAGGACGGCGGGGAGGATCTCTTCATCCCGCCCTTCGCCATGGGGGGCGCCTTCCATGGCGACCGCGTCCGGGCCGGCTATCTCGACTCGGGCCCGCAGGGGGACGCCCACGAGGTGCTCGAGATCCTCGAGCGCACGAAGTACGGCATCCTGGGACGCTTCGAGGGGCGCGGGCGGAATGCGCTCCTCCTCCCGGAGCGCCCCGAATATCCCCGCGAGATCCTCCTCACGCTCCACGGTCGCGCGCGCATCCCTCCGCGCACCCGCGTCCTCGTGCGGCTTCAGCCCACGCCCCCCGAGCCGCTCGTCGGCACGATCGAGGCCGTCTTCGCGGACGACGATCCGCGCGAGGACAGCTGGATCGTCGCGCTCGAGGAGGGGATTCGCACCGAGTTCGATCCCGAAGCCGAGCGCGAGGCGGCCGCGTTTCGCGAGGACTCCGTGGCGCACGCCGTCCGCGGGCGCACCGATTTCCGTGAGAGCCGCGTGCTCACCATCGATCCGGCCGACGCGAAGGATCATGATGACGCGCTCTCGATCGAGGGCGTGAACGGGGGCGTGACCACGGTGGGTATCCACATCGCCGACGTGACGCACTACGTCCGGCCGGGCACCGCGCTCGACAGGGAAGCGCGCGAGCGGGGAACGAGCGTCTATCTCTCGGACACGACCTACCCCATGCTGCCGGAAGCGCTCTCTTCGACGTTGTGCAGCCTGACCGAGGGGGACGACCGGCTCACCGTGTCGGTGCTCGCGGACATCGCGGAGAACGGAGCGCTGGTCGGGGCCCGAGTCGTCGAGGGCGTGATCCGGAGCGCGGCCTCGCTCAGCTATCCCGAGGCGCACCGGATCCTGCGCGAGGAATCGGGCGACACCGCCGTCGCGCTTCGCACGCTCGACCGGCTCGCGAACGCGCTCCGCGAGCGGCGCTTCGAGGCAGGAGGGCTCGAGTTCGATCTTCCGGAGATCAAGCCGGAGCTCGACGCGAACGGGGATCCCGTGCGCTTCGACGAGACGACGCGGCTCCCCACGCACGGGCTCATCGAGGAGTTCATGCTGCTCGCGAACCAGATCGTGGGACGCCGCGCGCACGAGCGCGACCTCCCGTTTCTTTACCGGGTTCACGAGCGACCCCGGTATGATAAGCTGCGATCCTTCTTCGAGGCGGCACGCTATCTAGGCAAACAGGGACCGGCGCAAATCGTCACGGATGCGCGGCAGCTTCGGCGCTGGATCAGCCATGGCCGCGCACCCAAGGATCGGCTCCTCAACCTGTACCTGCTGCGTGCCCTGGAAAAAGCTCGCTACGATCTGGTCGACGTCGGGCATTTCGGACTGGGAATGGCGGGATACGCGCACTTCACCTCGCCCATTCGCCGGTATCCCGACCTCGCGAATCACCGGATCGTGAAGCGGTTCCTGCTCGAAGGACACGAGCGCGCAGGGGGCGATCCCTGGACGTTCGCGGGGGAGTGGCTCAACGCGTCGGTCGCGGGGCGCGCAACGGAGGCGGAGATCGCGGCCGACGACGCCGAGCGCGACGTCGAGAAGCGGAAGGCGGTGCGGTTCGCGCTCCAGCGCCTGGGCGAGGAAGCTCGGGGCATCATCGCGGGGCTCAGCCCGAGCGGGCTCTTCGTCGGGATTCCCGAGTGGAACATCGAGGGATTCCTGCCGAAGCGGTCGCTCGGCGATCCGTCGCTGAGCCTCGCGGAGCACGGGTTCTCGTTCCGGTCCAAGAGTTCGCGTCATCGCTTCGGACTGGGCGACGCGATCACGGTCCTGGTCAGCCGCGCCGACCTCGACCGGCGGGAAGTCGAATTGGGGCTCGTCCCTCGTGCGGGGGGCGGCCCGAGACAGAAACGGCGGGCGCAGGGGAAGCGCGCCGCCCACCGTCGCCCGAAGGGCCGCCGCTAGGCGGTCCGAGGAACGACGCCCACAAGGAGAGGACCCATGACGAAGCCGACCCGCGAGCGGCGCCAAGCGCCGCGCATCTCCGCCAAGCTTGCGATGCAGGTCGCGGGAACAGACGAAGCGTCGGTCGTCACCACCGAGAGCATCAATCTCTCCGCGAGCGGAATCCAGTTCGGGAGCCGCCAGTTCCTGTCGCCGCTCACCAAGGTCGCGCTGACCCTCATCCTGCCCGCCTTCGGGCGGAGGCTCAGGCGGGAGCGGATGCTCCAGGTCCAGGGCGTGATCGTACGGTGCGAGGAGCGGACCGGACCCCGACAGCAGACCCGCTACGAGCTGGCCTGCTACTTCACCGACCTGGCCGAGGGAGACCGGGAGCTGATCGAGCAGTACGTCCTCTGGCGCACCATCCGCCGCATCCCGACCACGAACGGCGAGCCGGAGCCGGCGAGGTCCCGTCGGAGCGCCGCGCCGTGAGGGGGGCCGCCGGGGGGAACCGGCGGCTCGACCCGAGGGTAGTTGCCGAGGAGATGCCGCACTTAGAGGCCAGGGGATCCATCATCCGGCCATGACCCTGTCGAGCCTTCGTACCCGCCTTACGGCCTTCCTGGCCCTGTCGGCCGGGGTCCTCCTGCTCGCCGCCCCCGCTCACGCGACCCGCTACGCCGGGGAATTCCTCCGCATCGGCGTCGGGGCGCGGGCGCTCGGCATGGGGAGCGCCTTCGCCGGCCTGGCGGACGATGGGACCGCGGCCTACTGGAACCCGGCCGGACTCGCCACGCTGGAGAAGCACGAGATCAGCGCCATGCACGCGGAGCAGTTCGGGTCGATCGTGCAGTACGACTACCTCTCCTACTCGGCCCCGCTGGGCGCGCCCGGGAAGGCAAAGCAGGGGCTCGCCCTCTCGCTCATCCGGCTCGGCGTGGACCAGATCCCGGACACGCGCGGACTCGAGATCATCGACGTGAATGGAAACGGCCGCTTCGACTATCCCGAGGACCGGCTCGTCGTGGACGAGAGCCGCTTCGTGTTCGACAGCGACAACGACGTCGCGCTCCTCTTCAGCTACGCGCGCGAGGTGAGCCGCGGATTCTCGCTCGGCGGCAACGTGAAGCTCGTGCACCAGTGGCTGGGGGACAGCCTCCGGTCGAACGGATTCGGGCTCGACGTCGGCGCGCTCTACGTCGGCCCGCACGGCTGGTCGGCGGGCGCGAAGCTGAGCGACGCGACGACCACGCGGATCCTCTGGAACACCGGCACGGACGAGTTCATCGCTCCGTCGCTCCGGCTCGGCTTCGCGAAGACCAAAGCGTTCTCCAATCGGAAGCACGTGTTCACGGCCGCGTTCGACGTGGACATGGGCTTCTCCGACGAGCAGCTCTCCAGCCAGGCGAACCTCGGCTCGGTGACGTTCGTCTTCCATCCGGGGCTCGAGTACTGGCTCGAGCGAAAGCTCGCCCTGCGGACCGGCTTCGAGGGGAAGAACTTCGCGGCCGGGACCGGCTTCCGCTTCAAGAAATTCGGGCTCGACTACGCCTATCTGGACCATCAGGATCTGGACTCGAGCCACCGCATCTCCGCTTCCTACGCGTTCTAGCTAGGCGCTCCGCGCCGGAGGGTCCGCGCCTGACCGCAGTCCCGCCGATCCTCGTCCTCGTGCTCGCGGGGGGGAAGAGCGAGCGCCTTCACGCGCTCGGCCGCATGCGCACGGCCTCGGCGCTCCCCTTCGGGGGCAAGTACCGGGTCATCGACTTCACCCTCTCGAACTGCGTCCACTCCGGGCTCTACCGCCTCGGCGTGCTCACGCAGTACGCGCCGCTCTCGCTCCAGGAGCACATCGGGATCGGCCGGGCCTGGGATCTCGACCGCCGGGACGGCGGCATCCGCCTCCTGCCGCCCTACGTGCGGCAGCGCGCGACCAACTGGTACCGGGGCACCGCGGACGCGCTCGTCCAGAACCGGAACGTGATCGGGGACGCGCAGGCGCGCCACATCCTCGTCGTCTCGGGGGACCTCATCTACAAGATGGACTACGCCTCGCTCATCGCGCGGCACGAGGCGCGCGGCTCGGCGCTGACGGTGGTCACCACGACGAGCCCCGACGACGAGGCGGAGCGCTACGGCATCGTGGAAGTGGACGGCACCGGCCGCGTGCGCGCGGTCGAGGTGCGGCGCGAGGCGGGCCCCGGGACCCAGGTGGCGGCCTCGATCTATCTCTTCCGCGGACGCGATCTCCTAGGGCGGCTCGCCGATCCCTCGCTCGGCCCCGACCTCGTGGCGGACGTGATCCGGCCGATGATCGAGGAAGGTCTCCCGGTCCACGCGGAGCCCTTCGACGGCTACTGGCACGACGTGACCACGATCGATTCCTACTACGCCGCCAGCATGGATCTCCTGCGTCCGCTCCCGCCGATCCATCTCAACGATCCGGACTGGCTCATCTACACGCCGAGCGAGGATCGCGCGCCGTCGCTCCTGGGGAAGAACGCGGATGTCGCATCGAGCATGATCGCGCACGGCACGCGCATCGAAGGCAGCGTGCGCCGCTCGATCCTCTTCCCGGGCGTCCACGTGGGGGAGGGGGCGATCGTCGAGGACTCGATCGTGATGCACGACACCCGCATCCTTCCCGGCGCGCGTCTCCACCGCGCCATCATCGACAAGCAGGTGCGAATCGGCGAGGGGGCGGAAGTCGGCGTGGGTGAGCCCGTGCGCCATCGCGAGCACCCGCACGATCTCGGCGGCGGGCTCTGCGTGATCGGGAAGGGGGCCGAGGTGCCGGCCGGGGCCAAGGTGGGGCGCAACACGCTCGTCGAGATCGGAGTGCGCGAGCGCGACTACGCTCGCGACGAGGTTCCCTCCGGCTCGACGGTGCGGCCGCGGCCGGTGGGGGCGGCGCGATGAGCGGGGTGATGGGCGGCGTGGGCTACGCGATGATCCTGGCGGGCGGCGTCGGAAGCCGGCTCTGCCTCCTCTCCGAAAAGCGCGCCAAGCCGGCCGTTCCGTTCGGCGGCAAGTACCGCATCATCGACTTCACGCTCTCGAACTGCGTGAACTCGGGCATCTTCGACGTCGGCATCTTGACCCAATACCGCCCGCTCTCCCTGCGCGACCACATCGGCATCGGCCGCGCGTGGGATCTCGATCGCAAGCGGGGCGGGGTCGAGCTCCTCCAGCCCTTCCAGGGTTGGGCCGAGAACGACTGGTACCGAGGCACCGCGGACGCGATCTGGCAGAACTGGCATCGCGTCGCGGATCGTCAGGCGGAGCACATCCTGGTGCTCTCCGGCGATCACGTGTATCGCATGGACTATCGACCGATGATCGAGGCGCATCTGGAACGCGGCGCCGATGCGACCGTCGCGATCACGGAGATTCCGATCGAGCAGGCGTCCCAGTTCGGCGTCGTGCGTACGGACGCCTCGGGGTGGATCACCGGATTCCTCGAAAAGCCGAAGGACCCGCCTTCGGGTAGGATCTCGATGGGCGTGTACGTGTTCCGCACCGCCGCGCTGCTCCAAGAACTGGTGAAGGACGACGAGCGGAACTCGGCGCACGACTTCGGACGCGACATCCTGCCCGCGCTCGTGGAGCGCGGACGCGTGGCCGCCTTCGTCGTCCCCGGCTACTGGCAGGACATCGGGACGCTCGACTCCTTCTACCAGGCCAATCTCGACCTCGTGAGCGAGGACCCTCCGTTTCCGCTCGAGGACCCGCGCTGGCCCATCTTCACGCCGAGCACGGAGTATCCGCCCGCGCGGATCGGATCCGGAGCGCGGGTCCACTCGTCCATCGTGACGCACGGCACCATCGTGAACGGCACGGTCGAGCGATCGGTCCTCTTCCCGGGCGCGGTCGTCGAGGAAGGCGCGGTCGTGCGCGACTCGATCGTGATGGGGGAGACCTGGATCGGCCCGGACGCGGTCCTCGATCGCGTGATCCTCGACAAGCGCGTGCACGTGGGGCGCGCGGCGGTGATCGGCACCGGTCCCTCGACGCCCAACCGCGCTTGCCCCGAGCACCTGAGCGCGGGCATCACGCTCGTCGGCAAGGAAACGCGCGTCCCCGAAGGGATCACGGTCGGGCGGAACGTGCGCATCGCGCCGGATCTCGCGGAGGAAGACTTCCCCCACGACGGACTGGCGAGCGGAGACGTGCTGGAGCGGTAGGGAGGGGACGCGGCGCGCCCTGCGCCG
>DATJGP010000230.1:0-8023 GCA_035494915.1 Candidatus Eiseniibacteriota bacterium
TAACGCTCGACCGTGTACAACAAATCGACCCGGTTCTGCCGCGAGGTCTCGGCTTCGATCGTGAAGATGCGGTTCAGTACGTAGCGGACCTTGAGCGTCGACGCCGCCTCGAACACATCCATGCCCGCGCTCACGAAGATCTTCGAGGTCAGGTGCGTGCCGAGCATGACCGAGGTGTTCTGGAGCGAGCTCCCCACCGCGATCTTGGCCTGCTCGATGCCCAGCTCGGACGCCACGTTGTGGGCTAGGAGATTTGTCCCAGGCACACCCAGCGTCTGGGCCATCGTGCTCGCGACCTGCCCCTGCGACAGATTCGCGCTCTCGATCGGCTTGCCGAAGAGGATGTAGGAGAGCGCCTGGCTCTGCCCCATCGCGGGCTCGGAGTAGACCGAGACGTCCGGGCGCAGCACGGTGCCCCGGACGATGAATCCCGCCACGGTGCCGTCGTCGGCCGTCCGCGCCGCGCGGGCCCGGACCGTGGGATTCGTGATCGGCCCTCCGGCGAAGAGGAGGCTGCCCTCCGTCACCTCGAGGTCCTGGCCATAGATGTTGTAGGTCCCTTCATTGATGTCGAGACGCCCGCGGGCGAGAACCGGCAGCCCGGGGTTCTCGATGACGAGGAGGGTCCCCGTAGGCTTGCCTTCCAGCCCGTAGCCGCGGACGGTGAAGTCGTCGCCGAGCGTGACCTGGACGCTCGAATGGATCTCCCACGGTCCGACCATGTCCAGCGAGTCCGCGCCCGTGTAGACGACGTCGCTCGACGGCTTGATCACGGTTTTGTCATCCTGGCGTCCGACGTCGACCCTTCCTTGCGGGACCACGACCTTCCCGGTCACGTCGATGCGCTGTCCCTTCACGTCCACGACCAGGTCGGGGGAGGCCACGATCTGCATGTCCTTGGTGTTGATCGTCTGCACGCGGTCGCCCTTGACGGTCACATGGGCCACCGCCTCGGCGTTGCGCGTGACGGCCGCCGTGCCATCGATCTGGAGGCGCCCCCCTCCGGAGAGAACCGAGCCGTGGATCTCCAGCTTCCCTCCCGGGCTCCCCGTCGCGTCGACGGTCGCCTCGCGGAGCTGGAGCCCGAGCCGCGGAAGATCGGCGCTCGCGTTCCGGAGATGGACCGGTCCCTGGACGAAGGGCGCCTGCATGGTGCCTCCCACCACGAGATCCGCGTCGAGGGACCCCGCGGTGGACGCCATGTCGTTGGTGAAGCCTTGGAGCATCCCGAGGTCGCGCAGCCGGATGGTCACGCGGCCGTCGATGGGAGTCGCGGCCGCCGCGTATGCCGGTGAGGAGACCTCGCCACGGATGGTGCCATTGCCGACGAGGTCCGCCTGGAACGTACCGTGGAGGCGCCCGCCGTCGGCGGACGCGCGCAAGGCCGCGTTGTCGAATCGATTCGGAATCCACTGGCCGGTCGGGGTCATGTACTGGATCTCGCCCGGCCCGGGGACCACGTTCACGTCTGCGAAGATCGCGTGATCGGCGGTGCTGCGCGCCTTCGCTTCGCCCTGCATCGTTCCGGTCAGCCGGATCCGGGGCGGCAGGAACGGCTCGAACAGCGTGAGGGCCACCTGGTCGAAGCGCGAATCGAGATCCCAGGCGCCCGACGGGGACCATCCAGCGTTCACCGTGATGCGCGACGTGCCCGACTGCCAGACGAAGTCCCGCACGTCCACCCGCTCGCGCGTCGCGACGAGCGGTGCCGGGCTCACGAGCGACCAGCGTCCGCCGCGGGGGTGCACCGAATCGAGCGATCGAATCTGCCCGCGCCATGTCCCGGCGCCGTAGCCGCCCGCCAGGACCGCGACCGTGCTGTCCTCGCGCCCGGCGAAGGCGGCCCGGATCTGGTGCTGGTCGCGCGTGCCGGACGCCGCGAGCTCGAAGTGGTTGGCCACGTGATCGCCGGCGCTCAGCTCGGTGGCGGTCGCGTTGAAGGCGATCGAGCCGCCCGGCGCGAGGTTCACGTCGCCGTTCGCGCGCAGCGTCCCGGCGTGGAGCGTCCCGACAAAGAGACTGTCCCCCGTCACGTTCGCGGTCACGCGCATGCGCCCGGCCGCCCCCTGGACGCTGCCGGTTCCTCGGAGCGCCCCGCTCGCCTGAGGCATCGCCGCGCCGAGACGCGGCGCGTCGAGCTTCCAATCCAGACTCCAATGCCGGCCAAAGTCTCCGTTCGCGTCGACGCGGTTCGGTCCCCACTGAACCCATGCCTGCCGTGCCGAGTACTGTCCGGCGCTCGCGGTGACGGTGCCGAGCCCTGAAATCGGCTGACCCCGCAGGTTCCCGCCGAGGCGGCTCACGAGGACCGTGCCCGAGGGGCCGGATCGTGTTTGCGTTCCCTGCGTGCGCCCCTCGAACGCGAGATTCCCCGGATAGGCGGGCCACGCCGTGGCCGGATCGATGTTCGTGGCGCGGAACGCGAGGTTCCAGCGCACCTGGGGCTGCCATGCGACTTCGCCCGAGCCCACGATCCGGCCGCGCAGGATGTCCGCGACGTAGGTCTGGATCGAGAGCCGACCCTGCCGCCCGTGGCCGGTGAGCGTCCAGGTGCCGGGCGGGACGTTGCGCCCCGCGAGGAGCGCCTTGAGATTCACGTCGAAGTCACGCGGCGTGCCCTTGAGCCGCGCGGTCCCACCCTCGCTCGTCACCAACGGCTTGCCCTGGAGCGGCCAGTCGAGCTGGGTCCAATGCGTCTCGAGATCGAACGCCGTGCGCGTGGTGTCCATCACCACCGTGCCACGAGCGGCGAATCGCGCGCGTGATCCGGGGCGGGTCACCGCGAGGTCCTCGAGGTGCCAGACGCCGTCGCGAGCACGCGCCACGCGGAACGTGGCGTTCGCGGGCCCGATCGCCGCGGTCGTCGCGTGGAGCGCACCCACGCTCGAGAAGGAATCGAACGTACCCTCGACCCGGATGTGCCCCGCCACGGTCGCTTCAGGAAGGGTCGGGTCGAACTCGCGCGTGGCGAGATGTCGAAGCTCGATATCGCCGTCGTAGCCGAGTCGTCGGATCGGCTGGAAGAGCCGCACATCGACATCCGCCTCAACCGGCCCGGTGATGAGCTGGCGGACGTGGAGCGTGTCGAGCGTGCCCGCGACGGTGCCTTCCCCATGGACCGGCGGCCGGTCGGGGGCTCGGAACGCCCAGCTTCCCCGCAGCGACACGGGATAGGCCCCGCGCGGAAGCGCGACGCCGGCGAAATCCACGTCCAGATTCTTCGAGCGGATCTGGAACTTGTTCACCCAGAGGCTGTCGCGGCGCATGCTCCGGGCGTCCACGGCGATCTGATCGAGAACCAGGCCCGAGTCATTACCCGGCGTGGTGAGCGTGACGTTCCGGAAGAGGCCGTCCCGAACGACGATGCTCACCGGCAGATTGAGATCGGGCAGCGGACCGTAGAGCGAATCGCGCTCCGCCTGCGTGTCGCCGGAGGAACCGACGAGGACACGTATGCCGTCGGCGTGGATGTGGCTGAAGTCGAGCTTGCGACGCCAGAGCTCGCGCATGTGCCAATCGAGGACGACGTGCTCGGCCGTGATCTCGAGGCGATCGGTTCGATAGGTCAGGTGATAGATCTGGAGCGGGCCCTTCAGTGGCCCCCGCATGTCCTCGACGTCGAGGTTTCCAGGGAGGAAGCTGCCCACCCGCTCGAAGCCCCACTTGGCCCCTTCCTGCGTGTAGGCGATCCACCACACGCCCACCGCGATCAGCGATGCGACCGCGATCAGGACGCCGAGGGAGGTGACGAGTCTGGGACTTGGGCGCGTCATAGCTCGGGCCCCACCATCATATGCACCGTGAACGGCGTGCCCGCGCGATCGAGGCCCCACGCGAAGTCGAGCCGCACGAGACCGGCCGGGGAGATCCAGCGCAGGCCCGCCCCCGCGCCGCGCTTCAGTGGATCGCCGAAGTTGTTGAGCGCGTTTCCCATGTCGAAGAACCCCGCGAGCCCCCAGCGCGGCAGGAAGCGGTGGTCGGCCTCGAGGCTTCCAACGAGGAGATACGGACCGCCGATGACATGGTCCAGCTCATCACGGGGGCCGAGGCTGTTGTAGCCATACCCTCGGACGCTGGTAGCACCGCCCGCGAAGAATCGGAACGAGGCCGGAAGCTCGCGGAACTCGGAGGTGCTCGTCGCGCCGACCTCGATCCTCGCGATCCCCCGGTTCGCGCCGGGAAAGCCGTGAATCATCTTCCCCTCGACCCGCGTCTGGGCGAACGAGACGTCCGACACCACGCCCTGCGCCGCGCCCCGCACGTTGAGCGACACGCGGTCGCCGTTGCGGGCGAGGAGCTGGTCGTCCGCGCGCGTGCGGCTCCACGTTCCCTCGGGAACCAGCGTGCGCACCGTGCCGTGGTCCACGCCCACCGTGAACTTCTCGCGCCGGTAGTTGAGGGCCGGAACGACGCGCCACTGGCCGAGCAGGCGGCTCAGGCTTCCGCCGCCGTATTCGATCTTGCTGTTGGCGGTCTGCGTGGTGACGTCGAGGTAGCCCGTCGAGAGGGTGGCCACGTCGGTCCGTGGATTGGGCCACGGGATGAAGTACTGAAGCTCGGCGCGCTTGTCGCGCTGCCCGTACTGGAGGTTGAGCTGGGCCCGATGTCCCTGGGTGTTCAGGCGTCTCATCTCGATCAGCCCCCGCACCCGAGCTCCGTCGTCCGTGCCGTAGCCGACGCCCCCGGTGAAACGCAGCTTCTTCGCCGGGGCCAAGCTCACGTCGATCGGAACTTGCCGGTGCTGCATCGTCTCCTCACTCGGCTCGACCTCGACGCGGGAGAAGTAGCCCGTGTTGCTGAGGTTCGACTGCAGATCTTGGAGCTTCCGGAAGTTGAAGATGTCGCCGGACCGGAACGTCGGGAAGCGATCGAGCATGCTCCGATCGATGATGGCGTGGTCGAACGCCACCGGGCCGAAGAAGTGCTTCGGCCCGCTGTCGTAGCGCACCACCACGGTGGCCGCGTAGCGCGCGAGATCGACCTCGATGCGACTCTCCTGGAAGTCGGCGTCGAGGTAGCCGCCTTCGGCCGCGTACGTTTCGAGCGACAGCTTGCCCTGCTCGTACGCCTGGTGCAGGAGCACACCCCCCTTCTTGATCGGGAAGTCCTGCACGAGGCGCTGATATTTGGGATCCGTCGCGCCTTCCCCGTTCACCTCGACCAGCACCGAATCCACGAGGAGCGGCGCTCCGGGCTCGATCTGGTAACGCGCGACCCACTGCTTCCCGGTCGTCAGCTCCGAATGGATGAACGGCCGGTAGTAGCCGAACGGCTGGAGCGCGCGTCCAATCTCCTCGTCCGCGCGGGTGTGGAGATGGCGGAGCTCGGCCTCGCTCGCGTTCTTCCGGTCCTTCTTGTGCGCGATGCTGAGCGAGGCGAGGACGTTCTTTCGGAGCGCGCCGGTCACGCCGACCACTTCGACCCTCACCTTGACCGGGGCGCGCTTCGCGTTCGCTGTCGACCTCGTCGTGTCGGCCGGCGCGCTGGCGGTCGTATCCGCCGCCGCGGCGAGTGCCCCTCGCGGCAGGACCGCAAGCCCGAGGGCCATGAGGCCGAACACCTCGAGGACGAGCACGAGCACCAATCCGAGGGCGTCCAGGGCGCGCGCGAGGCGCTCCCGATCGGCGGGTCCGGCGATGTGCTCGTCTCGATCCATGGTCCTATCCACGTCCGGCGTGAAGGCGCTGGCCGTGGCGGATGGCCCGCGCCATGCAGGGGTCCACCTTCCCAAGCAGCGACCGTGCCTATGGAATCGAGTGGAAATGCGGCTCCAAAATCCTTCGCATAGGGGTCTCGAGAGCCGCCGGAGTGTAAATACAGAGGTAGAAGGGGCGGTTTTTACAGCACGGGAGCCCCGAGGCGCGAGGGCCCCGGGGCTCGGTCTAGGCTTCTACGGAGGCGCCGGCGGGGCTATCGCATCGCCGTGGGGACGCGCGAGTCCCCCGTCTTCTCCAGGTCTTCGATCGCACCGGCCACGTCCGCGGGATCGCCCGGACGACCGTTCAGCTTCTTCAGGGCCAGCATGTGCGCCGTCTTGAGCGCATCATCCGCCGGCACCGAGACATCCGGCTTCACGCCGACGCCTTCCCAATCGACACCATTCTCCGGATTCGTTGACCTCGCGTAGGGAACCGACATCTGGAAGTGCTCGCTCAGGCGCTCGAACTTGACCGGATGCGCTCCACCGCCGGTCGTCTCGCCGACGATCGTGACGCGCTTCTGGTTCTGCAGGTTGAAGCAGAACTCCTCCGCGGCCGAGAAGGTGCGCTTGCTCGTGAGGAGGTAGACGTCCTTGCCCACGTAGCGCGGCCCCGGAACCCAGGGCAGCGTCCACGACTGATACGTGAAGTTGTCCGGCCGCGAGTAGACGTTCACGAGATGGACGGGGTCTCCCTTCAGGAGATACGTCGTGAGAAGTTGCACCATCTGGCCGTCGCCGCCACCGTTCTGACGCAGGTCGATGATGAGCGCATCCGTGTTCGCCATGAGCTGCATCGCCGCGGCCGCGGCTTCGCCCGCCTCGGGTGATGAGACGAATCCGCGGAGCCGGATGTAGCCGACGTTGCCGCGCAGGCGCTCCACCTGCTCGAAACCGTAGTTCCGCACGCGGAAGAACTCGTCCTCTTTCGCCTGGTCCGCGGCCGTGAGCGTATCCGCGGACAGAGGCACGAGATCGTAGCTGTACAGCACCGCGAGATGACGGTCGTGGCTCGCCGTGCGCAAGTGCGACGTCAGCGAGTCACCGAATTCCCCGGCGCTCGTGATGCGGTCGTACTCGTGCTTCTTCCGCCGCATCGCGATCGCGTCCCGCGTCTTCTTCCCCACGGCCGGGATCACGTATTGACCGTCCAGCTTGACGAGGATGCTGTCGAGAACCGCGCTCTTCGTGGCGGCGTCCACCTGCATGTCCGGCTGATTGGGCCGCGTTCGCACCTGGGCGAGCGCGGAGCTCGCGGTGGCGACCACGGTCAAGGCTGCCAGCCAGTAGATACACCTCCGGTTCATCGGCATGGTTTGGGTCTCCTTATCGACGGCGTTGGGGGGCGAGCCCGCGTACGAGGAGCCGCGCGAGCGAGGAGGCCTGCTCGGCGACCTGCTTGCGCTTCCCCAGCTCGCGGGCGCTCAAGTTCGAAGGGAGAAGTGCGTTGGTGGCGAGGACGAGCGTCTGCGCGGTCATCGCGAGATCCTCGAGGAAGAGCTCGTCGTGCACCCGGCCCTCGTCCAGGACCTCGGCGATCACGGCCGCCTCCGCCGCGAAGTAGCGCTCGCGGCGGGCGAGGTACGGCGCTCGCAGGGCGGAGAGGAGCTCGTCCATGCTCTTCGAATCGTGGTGCCGGTGGTCGAACCGGTAGAGGATCCGCGTGACGAGCATGGATTCCAGCCTCGTGGAGACCGACCCGGGCCCTTCGGCGATCTCCGCGAGCTTGACGAGGAGCCGGTCCACCATGCGGTCGATGGTGGAGAGCACGACCTCCTCCTTGCTCGGGAAGTGGAGGTAGATGGTCCCTTTTCCGATCCCGACCTCATGGGCCAGGTCGTCCACCGTCATCTTGTTGTAGCCGTGGCGCCCCAGGAGCTCGTTCGCGGCATCGAGGATCGCGTCCCTCATCACCTGACGGCTCGGAGCCTGGCGGGTGGCCTGCATCGGAATCCCCCTGAAAGGACTGGTGACCAGAATCGTGTTTCAGTCACTAAGACGGTTGGGGGGATCGGGAGGTTTCAGATTTTCGCGGCGGGGGAGACTTTCGGACCGCGGTCCGGGCTAGGGCAGGCCGCTCTCGAAGCGGACGGCCGCGAACTTGTCCTCGACGCCCGGTTTCGGCGGCGGACCTTCGCTCGGCCAGATCAGGGTCATCGCCGATCGAGCGGGTCCGTAGGGAGGCTCGTCGGCAATGGGCCAAAGCTCCGGCATGACCCGGATTCGAACCGGAATGTGGGACCGTGTGATGGGGCGGCCCATGATCCGTCGCGCAAAGTCGTGCTTTCCGAGCGAGGTCAGGATAGCGGCGCCATGAAACGCCAG
>DATJGP010000231.1:0-2850 GCA_035494915.1 Candidatus Eiseniibacteriota bacterium
CCGGGTCAGGGTCCAGAATTGCCGGACGTTCAGGTTGGGATCACCCAGGCTCCCCACCGGGCCGGTGTTGTAGAGGAATGTGTTATCGTTCTGCCGCGTCGTGTGGAACGTGAACTCGAAGCGCACGTGCTTCTTCGCGTCGCCCACGTTGTCCACGTTGATGTAGTACGACGCCTCGTCGTCGAAGCCGGCGAAGTTGGGCCCGCTGTTCGGCTCGATGAGCGGCACCCAGTTGCCGACGATGGTGACCGCCTCCGGCGCGTCCGAGGCGATCCAGGCGTAGAGATCGGTGTCATCGGCCAGACGGTCCTTGCTCGTGCCCGGCGCCTCGCTGTGACTCGATGCGAGCGCGGGCGGGCTCCCGAGCGCGAAGAGCAGGATGGTGGCGAACCAGATCGATGCGTGACGGCGTGACATGCTCGAGCCTTCCTTTCCAGATGGGCCTCGTGCCGAGGCAGGTGCGTGGCATGGGGTCTCCCCCGACATCACGCACTACGGCCCACGGCGCCGATCGGATGAGCCCACCTTCCCTCGTCCAAACACGCCCGAGCCTCGTAGTGAACGGTGAGTGGACGCCCTTCTTGGCGGCATCGAGCGCATGAATCAGCCCGATCGCGACCGCTCCGCGCTGGAGCGGATGGTCGCCGGGGATACGCGCGCGCTGGAAGAGCTCTACGACCGGCACGGCGACCTTCTCTATTCGCTCGTGCGCCGGATCCTGACCCGCGCGGAAGATGCGGAAGACGTGATCCAGGAAATCTGGCTTCAGGCCTGGCGCGGCGCACGCACGTACGATCCCAGGCGCGGCACCGTGTGCGGATGGCTCGTCTCGATGGCGCGGAGCCGCGCGATCGACCGCCTCCGAAGCGAAGGATCACGCAAGCGCGCGACCGACGCATCGGGCGTGGACGCGCCCGCTCCACCGGAGAGCCCGGCCGAGTCCGCGGTGGACCGGCAGCGCCGCGAACACGTGGACCTGGCCATGTCGCAGCTCGACCCGCAGCATCGCGAAGTGCTCGAGCTCGCCTATTTCGCCGGACTGTCCCAGAGTGAGATCTCCGAGCGGCTGGGCGCGCCCCTCGGCACCGTGAAGTCCTGGACGCGCCAGGCGCTGTCGCGCCTGGAGAAGCTCGTCCCCCGGGAGGAATGGCTGTGAGGGAGCACCGCACCGAATATCTCGAGCTCTGCGCCGGCTACGTGGTCGGATCGCTCGACCGCGCGGACCGGGAAGCGCTCGAGGCTCATCTGGCGGAAGGGTGCGCCATCTGCGAGGGCGAGATCCGGCACCTGAGCGGGGCCGCCACGCTCCTCGCGGTGCAGTCCCCCGCAAGCAAGGCTCCCGCGGCGCTCAGGGCGAAGGTGATGGCCGCGGTCGAGGCGGACGCGAAGGCGTTCCGTCCCGAGCGCGTGGAGCCGCCGCTTCGCCTCGAGCCGCCGCTCGCCAAGCGCCGGCCCTCGTACGCCACGTGGGGGCTCGCGATCGCCGCCGCGTTGATCGCGGTCGTGGGCGTCATCGAGTGGCGCGCCAACCAGGAATTGAAGAAGCAGCTGGCCAACACCCAGGAGTCCCTCGATCAGCTGAGGAAGAGCTCCGAGGAGGAGCGGAGCTGGGCCGAGGTTCCGATGGCGCCGCTCGCGGTGGCCCTGGATCTCTCCCCCACACCGGACGCGCCCGGCAAGATCGCGGCGCGCATCACGTACGACCCGGTCTCGCGGCGCGCGGTGGTGGTGTGCACCAACTTCACGCCTCCCTCCGGGCACGACTACGAGCTCTGGGCCATCCGCGACACCGGTCCCGCGAGCCTCGGCGTGATCCACGCCGACACGGGCGGACGCTCGGTGGTCCGCCTGCCCGACGCCGGCTCCCCAGGAGGCCTCGCTGGCTTCGCGGTCTCCCTCGAGAACCAGGGCGGCGCTCCCACGCCGACCTCGCCGGCCGGCCCCGTGGTCATGCTCGGAAAACTTCGCGGCTAGAGCCTCATCCGATCCGGATTGGCGCCCGTAGTAGGGGCATGAAAACACCCATCCGAATCGCACTCGCAATCGCACTGACGATCACGCCCGCACTCGCGCGGGCCCACGAGTTCTGGCTCTCACCCACGACGTACGCGACCGCGCCCGGGCAAGCCACCGCGGTCACCGCCCGAACCGGCGAGGGATTTCGCGGCCCATCCAAAACGTGGGCTCGAGAGCGCAGCGTTCGATTCCTCGTCCGCACGTCCCGCCTGATCAACCTCACCGATGTCGCGTTCGCTGGAGACGGACCGTGGGTGCGGTTCGCCCCCACGGACCGAGGCGGCGCGATGCTGGGATTCGAGTCGACGTTCACGCCGATCCAGCTGCCGGCGGCGAAGTTCAACGCCTACCTCGCCGAGGAGGGATTGACGGAGCCTCTCTCGGCTCGCGGCGCCTCGGAGGAGCCAGGCCGCGAGCGTTACCGGCGCTGCGCCAAAGCGTGGCTGAGCGGTGATGATGTGAAGCGCGCGACGAAGCCGATGGGATTACCGCTCGAGATCGTCCCGGCGTCCATTCCGGGGCGGGACAGCACGCTTCCCGTGGCGGTGCTTCGCGGCGGTCAGCCGCTGCGCGGTGCGCTCGTGAGAGCGTGGCGGGCGCCGCTCGGCGCGTCCGGCGCCGCGCTCGATGCCGCCGTGCGCGACTCGTCGGCCATGGCGTGGGAGGGGCGCACGGGGGCGGATGGCTGCATCGCCGTCCCCGTGCGCGAATCCGGCGAGTGGCTCGTGAGCCTCGTGGACATGGTGCCGAGCGCCGAGCCGAGCGAGGCCGACTGGGAGAGCACCTGGGCCTCGCTCACGTTCGCGCGACCATGAACTGAAATCGCGCGGTGAT
>DATJGP010000232.1:0-3208 GCA_035494915.1 Candidatus Eiseniibacteriota bacterium
TACGTGGAAGTCGGAACGAAAGCGAGCGGTGGCGGTATTGGTGATCGAGCCGTTCGGCAGCATCCCGAAGCGCGCGAAGGCTGCGCTCGAGGAGGAAGGCGACGCACTCCTCGCCTTTCTGGAGGAGGACGCGGGGCAACGTGAGGTACGCTGGGCATCGTGACGTGACAGCCCGCTTGGGCGGGCGGTCGGGAGGCGAGATGGAACTGTCACTCCGTCGGTGGAAACCGGGGCAGTTGCTGTTGGGATGGGCTGCGTACTGGGCGGGTCTCATCGGCGTCACGCTCTCGCCGGCGATCGCCGCCACGTGGCGCGCAACGCACCTCCCGGAGGGGCACGGCAGCGTGTCCGCCTCCGTCGGCGATGGAGGTCTCAGCTACACGGTCATCGAGGAGGGCGTGAAGACGTGGGTGGGCACGACGCCCGTGACGACGGCGCTGCTCTGGGTCGTCGGGCCGCCGCTCCTGCTCTGGGTCGTGTGGCTGATCGTGCGCCAGCGGCCGGATAGCCGGGTACCGTCGGTTGCGGGCGGCGCGTCCGGTGCGTTGCCTGAGGGGTCCGCGCCGGCGGAGGATTGGCGAGTGCGGCGCGACGACCGCGCGCCAGCCGAGCGCGGTCGCGTGACCACGCCGAATCCCTAACGCGCGCCTTCGACGTCCGCTTCGCGACGCGAGGGAAGCGAGAACGCGAACACCGATCCTTTCGCGGGGAACTCCGCCCACGCCCGTCCGCCGAGACCGCCCACCGTGTCTCGGATGATGCTGAGCCCGAGGCCGGTGCCCTCGACGTGCGGCATCGAAGCTTCGTGCGCGCGGAAGAATCGCTGGAAGAGCCGGGACCGGGCCTCGGCCGGGACGCCGATGCCGTTGTCTGCCACCTCGACCACGACCTCGCCGCTGCCATCGTCTCGCGTAGCAGCGCGGCCCCGAATCTCGACCCAGCGGTCGTCCGAGCTCGGGTCGGAGTATTTGATCGCGTTGGCGAGAAGGTTCGTTAGGCACAGCTCGACCGCGGCGGCGCTCACCTCGACAAGAGGCAGCTCCGGATCGATCCGTAACGTGACTGACCGGGCTTTGGCGGCAGCGCGGACCTGACGTGCGGCCTCGTGCGCGGCCTCCGGAAGCTGCACGTGGCGCTGCTGGCGGCTGTCGAGCGTGACGCCGGTGAGCACCAGCAGGTTGTCGAGCACGACGCGCATGCTCTCGACGTTGCGGAGCACGACGCCATTGAGTCGATGCCGTTCGCTCGGATCGACCTCGGGCATGTCCATGATCTGCGACGCGCCAAGCGCGGCACCGATCCGGTTACGAAGCTCGTGGGTGAGCGCGCGGTTGAAGGTCCGAAGACGTTCCTCGCGCTCCGCGACCTGCGCTCGCGCGAGCATCAGGAACTGAGTCGTGGTTGCCTGCTGGATCACGGCGATGGCCTGGAACAGTCGGGCGGCGCACACCACCAGCTCGGCGCGCGTGCAGTCGGCGTCGACCTCGCTCACGGCTTCCGAGAGGAACTGGAACAGGATCCCGCCGAGGATCTCGTATTCCTTGAGGAGCTGATGCTCGTCGAATCCCTGGGTGTGTCTGAGCGCGCCGAGCTCCATGGCTTTGGCGATCACCGGCGTCTCGGCGAGGACGGGCCGGGCTGGGTCCTCGATGTAGTCCGCGATGCCGAGGAGCAGAAGCGGGACGTGGTCGATGAGATCGTCGGACGGGAAGATCCGATTGGGCGTCAGGGAGACCCGGTCCGCGATGCGCAGGAGCCACCGGCTGGTGAGCGCGTCACGCTGCTCGCGGAGCCGTTCAGCGAGCGCGACCGCGAGGGGACAATCCGTTGTGGTGGCGTCCATAAAGGGCTCCAGGAAATGCGCGCCGGGAAAACGTAACTCCCGGACCGAACGCCGATAGGTGCAGCGGGGCGGCCGGCGGGTTCCTGTTGCATGATGGCTACGTCTGTAGCCTTCACGCGCCGTTCCGCGGCCGTCAAGTCCCGAGTTGATCGCCGATTCAGGCGCCTAACGTCCGATGGCGCCGGTTCGAGGCCTCGGAACACTCCGTGCCTTCTCCGGGGGCGCGTCACTTCCTCGACGCTCGAATGGCATAACGGGGAGGTGCGGCGTGGAGCACGGATGCCCTCCCGACGGGCGCCTCCCCGTGCGGACCTCCACCCGCATCTCCTCCGTGCCGTGCTCGACTAGATTGCGCGTCGTGACACCTCGACGCATCGCCCTCTGGCCGCGAACCCGCAGTCGTCGCGCGCACGGAACGCTCGTGACTCTGCCGAACGTGGAGAGCACCGAGCTCGGCAACAGCCGCGACCTCGTCATCTGGTTACCGCCCGGCTACGCTCGCTCGGAGCGGCGGTACCCCGTCATCTACATGCACGATGGCCAGAACCTCTTCGACCCGAGAACGAGCTACGCCGAGCCGTGGCGGGTCGACAAGGCGATGGAGCGTGCGGCCCAACGTTCGGTCGAGGCGATCGTCGTCGCCATCCCGAATCGCGGAATCGAGCGGATCGATGAGTATTCGCCGTTCGTGGACGCGAGGGCTGGGGGCGGCAAGGGCGATCGCTATCTCGATTGGGTGATCGGCACGGTGAAGCCGCTGGTCGACGATCAGTTGCGCACGCGGCCCGAACGGACCTACACGGGAATGGCCGGGTCTTCAATGGGCGGCCTGATCACGCTGTATGCCTACCTTCGCGATCCCGCGGTCTTTGGCTTCGTCGGGATCTTGAGCCCCTCGCTCTGGTTTGCCGGCCGCTCCATTTTCTCTGCCCTCGCCGCGTCTCCGCACGTACCGGGCAGGATTTATCTCGACATCGGCGGACGAGAAGGGAGGGGCGCGCTGGACGATGCGAGACGAATGCGCGATGCGCTGATCGAGAAGGGTTACGCGCCGCGGTCCGAGCTGTGGTGGGTCGAGGATCCCCGGGGCCACCATAACGAGGTAGACTGGGGGCGCAGGTTCACGGACGCAGTGACGTTCCTGTTGAAGTGAGGCGTTGGTGGCTGGTCCTCAGCGATCGGGATTCGATGGTTCCCGATTCCCTATTCCCGATTCCCGACAGTATGCATCACGAACACGCCGGTTGGCACAGCCCGTCGCTCAACAGGTACATGCACCTGCAAGTGTTCGGTCACGCGGGCGCGCGGGTGCTCGTGTTCCCGACGACGATGGGCACGCACAGCGAGTGGCCCGACCGTCGCATG
>DATJGP010000233.1:0-6757 GCA_035494915.1 Candidatus Eiseniibacteriota bacterium
GCGCGCTCTATGGCGTGCTGCGGGACGCCCTGGGCGCGTGGACGGACACTGTTCCTACCGTTCACAATCGCGGGCGACTGACGCAGGAACTTCCGCGCGGTTGGGGGGGTCTACTCGGGCACCGCGACCCGCTCCATACAGGAGAGTCGAGCTCATGAAACGCCTTGCGGTCCCCTTTGCACTGGCACTGTCCGTTCTGGCTGGTTGCGACTGGCCCTTCCAATCGGATTATCGAGAGCGCCTTGTCTGGGTCTGGGACGCCAGTGCTCCCGATACAGTCGAGGTTGGCAGTGCCTTCGAGGTTGCCCTGATGTCATCGGGCACCAATGGCTGCTGGCGCAAGGGTCGGGACGACGTGCGTCGGGTCGGCCCCCTCCTCGCGAACATCACCCCTCACGACTTGGAGTACGTTGGGAGTGATGGCTGCACGGATGACACACCCAATTTCCGCCACTCAATCAACCTCACCCCAGAGGCGCGCGGTCTATTTCAGGTGAGAGTGGTGTCTCTCACACTAGCCTCCACCGGAAGGGAGTCCCTGCGTGTGATTCCACTCACCATCGTCGTGCGCTAGCGCGACACCCGGTCCGCCGCTCGAGCGTTCCGGCCATCCTGCTCGGTACGATCTTGCCCTCTGTCTCCTGTTCATCCGTCAATCTCTTGTCGTGGACCCAGGAAGCGGGGGGCGACAAACGCGCTTTTGGCGGGCGGGAACCCGATCCTCATCCGGGGACTGGCGCAGTTAACGACACACTCGCTGTGCCACCCTTCCAAGGGTGGTGTCCCCAAGGGGATTCGAACCCCTGTTGCCGCCGTGAAAGGGCGGTGTCCTAGGCCAGGCTAGACGATGGGGACCCGTGCACGGGGCGGGATCGCTCATGGAATCCATGAACCCGCCGGCGAGCGGAGCACTATAGCGTAATCGCAGCGTGCTGGCCCCGCTGAATCGCGTCATCTTGTCGAGCTCGCTAGGACCGCGCGATCACTCGCACCCCCGTTCGGACTCTTCGTTTTCCTGGTCGCATCCAGCCACGCGTGAGCCAATCGACCCCACCTTTGCCTCCATCTCGCCTGAGGCTATTTACGTAAGTTATTGTCAATAATACAATTAAGCCAGGAAACAACCCACGGCACGACCCATGCCTTCACACGGTGTGGGATTGGGATGGGTGGAAGCGGGCGCCACGTGCGCCCACGATGGAAACGACGGACGGAGGTCGAGCGAGCGATGCTACTCACCGCCTACATCACGGTGGTGGTCGCTACCGGCGGGATCGCGATGTGGCGCTTGGGCGCCCCGGATCCGACCGTGGGCGCGCTCTCACTCCTCTTCTGGTTCCTCGCGAACCTCCTGGGCGAAGTGTTGTGGCTGCCGGCGCCGAAGGGGCGCGGCTACCTGAGCATGGCGAACGCCGCCAACTTCGCGACGCTGCTCCTGCTCCCCGCGTCGGCCGCGGTGGGCGTGACGGCGGTCGCGGGGCTCGTGGCGGACCTCCTCTTCCGCAAGCGGAAGTGGTACCAGGGTCTCTTCAATTTCGCGGCCTGCGCCGTGACCGTGGCGGCCGCGTCGGCGGTGTTCCAGCGCCTGGGCGGGAACAGCGCGAACATCGACGCGCTCCTCTCGCCTCTGAACGCGCTGCCCCTCGCGGCGGCGGCGGTCACCTACTTCATGCTGAACACGTGGCTCATCGCCGGCGTGGTCGCGCTCCACAGCCGCCAGCCGGTCTGGACCGTGTGGCGGACGAGCTTCGCGTTCGGCTACGAGATGGCCGGGGCCGTGGTGCTGAAGCTCCTCGGCTACCTCTTCGCGATCCTGTTCCTCACGTGGGGCTACATGAGCGCCTTCATGGCGGTCATTGCGACCTACTTCATCCGGGACGCGTACATCCGGTACGTGCAGCAGACCCAGCCGAAGGAGCCCGAGGCTCCGTCCAAGGAGGAGAAAGCGGCATGACGCGCATGCGGGTCGTCCGAAACCTCGTCGCTGTCGCCACCCTCCTCGGCCTGACGGGCTGCAACGGCCTCTTCATGAATCCGCTCGCGCCGAAGTCGGAGACGCCGAGCGATCCCGTGCCGCTGGCCGGGCCGGAGATCCTCGTCGTCGATGCGGGCAACACGACCGAATACCGCGTGGCCGCGGCGGACAGCGTGCCGACGGGCGGCGACACGGTGGCGGTGGACCGCTCCCTCACGGTCACGGAGACGATCGACGGTCACTACGGCGGACGCATGCACTGCGGACGGTTCGTGCTCGTCGTGCCGAAGGACGCGTGGGGCGGCAAGGGCCAGGTGACGATGACGATGCCGGACTCCACCGTGATGCTGGTGGACCTGGGCATCTATCCGGCCAAGCTGAACCAGTTCGCGACGCCGGTGACCCTCTGCCTCATCACCGATGGCACGACGGCGCGGGTCCAGGATCTCGCGATGTACTGGTGGGATCCGGCGGCGGGAACCTGGAAGGCGCAGCCGACGGACAAGAACCTGCTCGACAACCAGTACCTCCTCGACGGCGAGAGCTACACGCAGGGAATGGCCATCGAGCTGCAGCACTTCTCGCGCTACTCCGGAGGCAAGGCCGGCTGGTAACCGGTCTTCCCCTCCTTCCGAAGAGGCCGCCCGACGACCCCCCGGGCGGCCTCGGCTTTTTCCCCCACGGCCAGGCTTGGAACGGCTATCCTCGTCGGCTCTGAACCGGGCGCCTCGATTTCCCCGGTGCCCGCCTGACGCCATTCCTGGAGGATCCATGCAGAAGTTCGACGGGGTCGATTTCCTCGGAATCGACGGCCTTTTCAGTGACGAAGAGATCCTGGTCCGCGACTCGGTCCGCCGTTTCGTGCAGGACCGCGTGCTCCCCGTGATCGAGAAGCACAACCGCGAAGGGACCTTCCCCGCCGACCTGATTCCGGAGATGGCCGAGCTGGGTATGTACGGCGCCAACATCCACGGCTACGGCTGCGCCGGCCTCAACAACGTCGCGTACGGTCTCATCATGCAGGAGCTGGAGCGCGGCGACAGCGGGCTGCGCTCGTTCGTCTCCGTGCAGGGCGCGCTCTGCATGTACCCGATCCACGCGTACGGCTCCGAGGAGCAGAAAAACCAGTGGCTCCCGAAGATGGCCACGGGTGAGGTGGTCGGCTGCTTCGGCCTCACGGAGGCCGATTTCGGCTCCAACCCGAGCGGCATGCTCACGACGGCGAAGAAGGATGGCGATTCCTACGTCCTGAACGGCAGCAAGATGTGGATCACGAACGGCGGCGTGGCGCACATCGCGATCGTCTGGGCCAAGCTCGACGGCCGCATCCGCGGCTTCATCGTGGAACGCGGCACGAAGGGCTACTCGACCAAGGACATCCACGGCAAGTTCTCGCTCCGCGCGTCGGTGACGTCGGAGCTCACGTTCCAGGATTGCCGCATTCCGGCGTCCAACATCCTCCCGAACGTGGACGGCCTCAAGGGGCCGCTGGGCTGCCTCAACCAGGCGCGCTACGGCATCGCGTGGGGCGGGATCGGCGCCGCCATGGCCTGCTACCACGAGGCGCTCGAGTACTCGAAGACGCGCATCCAGTTCGACCGCCCGATCGCGGGCTTCCAGATGGTCCAGGAAAAGCTAGCCTGGATGATCCGCGAGATCACGAAGGGCCAGCTCCTCGTGCTCCAGGTGGGCCGCTTGAAGGACGCCGGCAAGGTGAAGCCGGAGCAGGTGTCGCTCGCGAAGATGAACAACGTGGACGTGGGACTCCAGTGCGCGAGGCTCGCCCGCGCGATCCTCGGCGCGAACGGGATCACGGACGAGTACCAGTGCGGGCGTCACATGTGCAATCTGGAGAGCGTCTACACGTACGAGGGCACCCACGACATCCACACGCTCGTCGTGGGCGAAGCGATCACGGGGATCCCGGCGTACAAGTAGTCGGCCGCGGCGGCGGCGGTTACGCCTTGCGCCCTCGCACCGCCCAAGCTCGCGCCGTCAGGCGGATCGATCCATCCGCTTCTTCGCGCAGCTTCGAGCGAATCCGGTCCCTCAGGGTATTCCGGCGCTCCGTATCGAGCGACATGACGTACGCGGGGCCGGGCCCCTGCCCGCCCAGGAACGGCGACCAGTAGTCGTCGAAGTCATGGAAAAACGCGGCCACGTCGATCGCCCGCGTCTCCACGTCCCGCAATCCCGCCTCCGAGAAGATCGACCGGAGAGAGTCCGGATTGCACATCTGGAACCGCGGCCCTTCGTCCGCCGCGTTCGGGTCGAGCTCGAGGGCGGCGCTCCAGAACGCACGCATGATCTCCATCTTTCCCGAGTAGTCCCACACGTAAACGGCCACCGTGCCACCGACTCGCGCGGCGCGAGCCATGTCGGCCGCCATCTGTACCGGCTCGGGGACGAAGTTCATCACGAGGCCCGAGATCGCGGCGTCCACGGAGGCGTCGTCCACGGGAAGGGAACGCGCGTCTCCGACCGCAAACGAGGCCCGCGGATCCGTGATGTTCGACTTGGCGTACTCCAGGAATCCCGCGGACCCATCGATCCCCTTCACCGACTTCGGCGAAGCACGGTCGAGGATGGTCTGAGTCAGGGCGCCGGTGCCGCAGCCGACATCGAGCCAGTCGAGCTCGTTCGGCATGCCGAGCCACGCCAGGAATTCGGGCGCCACCTTCCGGCTCCAGCGGCCGACGTAGCGCTCGTAGGGATTGCCCGAAGCCCAGACGTCGTGGCGAGCAGCCTGGTTCACGCCTCCTCCTTAGAATGGCACGTACAGCATGGCCACGTATTCGTCGTAGTCGGCGTCCGCTCCGGTCGGCGTGCTCGGGTGATATCGCGCGTAGGAGAGCTTGACCTGGGTGAACGGCACCGGTTCCACGTCCACGTCGAAGAAATACCTTCGATTCACGGTTCGATCGCGATCCTTGTCAGGATCCACGTAGTCGTACTTGACGCGCACGTTGACCCCTCTCGAGACTCGATAGACACCTTCGATGAATGCCGCCATGCTGTTGACATCGCCGGAGAAGCTCTCATCCGTCCCACCCGCATACTCGCCCAAAAGCGTCAGCGAATGGAACGTGCGAGTCAAATAGAGCGACCAACGGGTCTTGTCGAAGCCATTCATGTCGTGGTAGCCCGACAACCCGCCCTGGAGCCAGGGATAGGACCAGGCGACCTTGCCGGCGAGTGCCTG
Source organism: Candidatus Eiseniibacteriota bacterium (assembly GCA_035494915.1). Lineage (GTDB taxonomy): Bacteria > Eisenbacteria > RBG-16-71-46 > SZUA-252 > SZUA-252 > WS-9. The sequence continues at coordinate 5,178 of DATJGP010000233.1, forward strand.
AGCTTCACCGATGATGGGGTCCGCGTCGCCATTCGTGTAGGAGAGCTCGAACCAGCCGTTCTTGCCCGTGGATCCGAGAGCAATCCCGGCATCCTCTTTCTGGGAATCGTACGGGAGGAACGCGCGGGTGAACGATGTGTGATCGTCCTGCCTCAGCCCGAATGGAACCCGGAACCGTCCGACCTGAATGAATGCGTTCTTCGGCAGATCATGGAACAGGGCATAGAACTCGCGCGCAACATAGGGCGGAGTGATGAAGCTCCCTTGGTCATCCACGGTGATGCCATGGCTCCCCACCACAGTGAGATGATCGTGGGGCGTGATCGCGACGCGGAGATTGGCCTGCATTGGGAAGAACGAGTAGGTGCCGCTCCCATTCTCGAAGTGGTCCCCTACGAAGATCGTACGCATATCGACTCCCAGCCGGATCCACTGGTTGAGCTGCGGGTCCACGTCCAGCGTCCCGAACTTCGTCTCCTCCTCCATCGAGTGCCGGTTCTTGTCGTACGTGAATCCGAACTCGTTTCGCATGCCTCCGCCGTTGGGATCGAAATGGCAGGACACGCACTTGGCGCCTTCGCGCGAGGCGTAGAGCGGGAGCGCGCGCGCCGTCGCGGCCGACAGCGCCGAAACGAGCGCGACCAAGGCGATGAGGACCAAGGGACGGGTTCCGATCACGGCTGGTTCCTCCTTCCTGCGAGGGAATACGCGGGCTCGGGCAAGCGCGCGACCACCAGATAGAGCGCGATCAAGGCGCCCCCGAGCCCGATGAGGGCGATCGGGACGAAGCCGAACTGATCGATGAGTCCGCCGGAAGAGCCGGCGACCAGAGCCTTCATCGGAGCTACCAGTGCGGGAATGATTCCGATATAGGCCGTGTTGTCCTCGTGCGGGCTGAATGCCATCGAGAGATTGTAGAGGGCGAGCATGTCCGCGACGATGAAGATTCCGAGCGCGAACGCGGTGATGAAATAGAACACCGGATGCCCTCCCACCAGCGCGAGCACGAGTCCGAGCACCAACGCGCTGTTCGCGATCACCGCAACACGCGCGTATCCGAATCGGTCACCGATCACGCCGGTGAGGACGCTCCCTAGCATCTGCCCTGCGGAGCAGACGGCCAAGTAGAGCGCGGAGTCGCGCGGCTTCAATGAGAAGCGCGCCTCAGCATAGACCGGATAGTACGTGATGAGGAGATAGCTCCCGGTCGAGAAGACGAGGGCGGCGAGATAGACGCGGAGTCCGCTGCGATTCCCGAGGATCTCGCGCGCATACCGGACGACCGTGCCGTGCGGCGTCCCGGCTTCTACGACCGCACCCGGCTCCTCCCGCACCGGCACGAAGAAGATCGCCCCCGCGGCCATGCACACCGCAGCCACGAGGAAGCCCACCGCGTAGTTCGCCGGAAACGCGAGATGGGATCCGAGCACGCGGCTCGCCACCCATCCCCCGATCACACCCATCAAGGTCTGGAAGAAGAAGATCGTCCCGAACGAGCGGGCGCGGAGCTCTGGTCGCGTCACCTTGCCGATGAAGTTGATCCAGACCGGAATGGTGAAGCCCATCAGCACCCACGACAG
>DATJGP010000234.1:0-3317 GCA_035494915.1 Candidatus Eiseniibacteriota bacterium
ACGAACCGAGGCGGGCCCGCCACGTAGTACCAGGGCGTCTCGCGATTCAAGGGCAGCACCTGCGCGAGGAAGTCGGCGTCGATCCTGCGCGACTCGCCCTTCCATCCGCGTGCGGAGCGCGCGGCTTGAGTCATCGTGGGGACGTAGACGAAGCGAGGTCGTCCCGTCGCAGCCGCGAGCGTCGAGGTACCCGACGCCGGAGCGGGACCAAGCGCGAACGAATCGGCGCGCGTCATGCCATGCGCGTCCGCGCGCGCCATACCGCCGCTCCCGCCGCTGTGGTCTCCAGGACCGCCCATGTGCTCGCGGAGCTCCGCGCTCTCGCTCGGGCTCGGCTCACTACCGAAACCGCCGCCGCCCGTCGCACCGCCGTCGCCCGCACCCGCACCGCCCAAACGCGCGCCCCGCGCCGTCGGGCTCTCGTGGCCGTGTCTTCGTCGGCGCACGCGCTTGCCGGTCGACATCTCCTGCGCGCTCTCCATGCCCCAGCGGAGCAATTCCTCGAGGAACGGGGCCTCCTCCGGCGTGCGGCTCGAGTGAATCAGGGACAGCGTGTGATCGAGGGAGCGCTCCATCGTGTCTTCGATCATCGCGCGGAACGGCGTGATGCCCACGCCGCCGGCGAGCATGACGACCTCGGACGGCTTCTGCGGCAGCGTGAAGCTCCCGTACGGACCGTCGACCGCGACCTCCAGGCCGAGCGGAGCCTCGACGAGTGTCTGCTTCAGGCCGCTCCCGCGCGCGCGCGTCGCGACGAGGAAGCCGCCGTAGCCGGGCGCGTTCGCGACCGTGAAGGTGCGCTTGTTTCCGGCAGGATCGGGATACTTGAGCTCGGGCACCGTGATGTCGACGTTCTGACCCGCGCGATAGGCGAACGGCGCCTCGTGCGGCTCGAGCGTGAAGGCATAGGTCGCGTCCGCGATCTTCTCGCGGCCGGCCAGGCGCGCCTTGAGCTTGCTCATGTCCCACTCCTTTCAAGCCAGTGACCCGCGCGCTCCTTGGCGCTCAGGTACCGGGCGTTGTGCTCGTTCTTCCCAGCGAGAACCGGGATCCGTCCCACGACCTCGATCCCGTGCTCGCGCAGCCCGCTGATCTTCGACGGGTTGTTGGTCATCAGCCGCACGCTCTCGACGCCGAGCGCGCGGAGCATGGACGCTGCGACTCCGTAGTCCCGGGGGTCCGCCTGGAACCCAAGCAATTTGTTGGCCTCGAAGGTGTCGTAGCCCAGCTCCTGGAGCCCGTACGCCCGTAACTTGTTGGCCAGACCGATCCCACGCCCCTCCTGCCGGAGGTAGAGCAGCACCCCCTCGGGGTACCCCGCGAGCGCCTCCAAGGAAGCCTGGAGCTGATCCCGGCAGTCGCACCGGAGGGAGCCCAGCGCGTCGCCGGTCAGGCATTCGGAATGCACCCGCGTCGGGACTCCGTGCTTCCCGGCGATGTCGCCGTGCACCACCGCCACGTGCTCCTTGCCATCCGGACCGGCCGCGAAGCCGATCGCGCGGAATCGTCCGAACTTGGTCGGTAGATCGACTGCCGGGAGTTGCGTCATGGTCTCGAGCGGTCCTTTCGTGTCGACTGCATCTAGTGGGTTCATGGACCTAAGACGTCCTTTCATTCCCTTCTGATTCGGAGCTCGCCAACTCGCCCCGGGGCGAGTTCGGACCCTCGGCTTGCGCGCTCGCCAACTCGCCCCGGGGCGAGTTCGCCGCCGCAGCCGCCCCAGCCGCCGCCCCCTTCGCCCGCCCGACCCGGAACGCACACACGCCATCGCCGCGGGCCTGGCAGGAGACGAGGTGCGCTTTCCATCCGAGCGTGCGGCTGAAGAGCGCGGCCTCGCGGTCGCAGATCTGCGGATACCTGGCGGCGAGCGTGGCGATGGGGCAGTTCCGCTCCAGGAGCGTCACGCCTTCCTGATCGCGCTTCACCTCGGCCATGAATCCGTACTGGGTCTGGTGGCGCGCGAGCGCATCGAGACGCGCCGCGGGCTCCTTCGGAAGCTCCGCCTCGAAGTGCGCGTGAAGCCGGTCCTCCCAGGAGGCGAGAACGGCATCGAGCGCCTCGGGGCCTAGCTCCCCGACCACCGTGTCGAGGAGCTGGGCCGCGAAGGCCTCGTAGTGCTTCGGGAAGAGCGCGTCCGCCGCGGACGTGAGCCGGTACCGCCCGACGGGCCGGCCCATGGGACGCGGCTCGAACTCACGCACCACAAGGTCCGCCGCCTCGAGCCGACGCAGGATCGCTCGCGTGGATACCGCGCCAATGCCGAGCTTTCCGGCCAGCTCCTCCGCGGTAAGAGGCCCGTGGAGGCGGAGCCATTGAAGAATTTGCGCCTGCGACGAGGCGCCCTTGGTGGGGACGAGTCGGTCCATAGCGATACTTATGATGCTCTGAACCATCATAAGTTTCAGGGAAAAGTCCAAGGCGCCTCGGTTCAGGACCGCCCAGCCCGTTTTCTCTTGATTTTTCCCCGAGATACCGTTACTCTACTTAGACTTACCTCTCCCCAGGTAGGCCACCTCAATGGGGAGAACCGTGCCTCGAGTCCAGCCGGACCTATCCTCGCTTTTGTGACGACCTCCACCCCCGGAGGCCCCAAAGGCTCGGTCGATCTCGGCTCCACCGCCGATCTGTTCCGGCTTGCGCGTGGCGGCGACCGTAACGCGACGAACCTTCTCTACCAGCGCATGTGGAGCGTGCTGCTCCGCGTGGCACACGGGCGTCTGCCGAAATCGGCGCGGGGACTCGCGGACACGCAGGACATCGTCCAGAACGCGATGGTGAGCGCGCTCGATCACATCGAGAAGTTCGAGCCCCAGTTCGCGGGCGCTTTCCTCGTCTACATGCGCCGGTGCGTGATCAACGAGGTGAGCAATCAGTTGCGCAAAGCCAACCGGCGTCCCTCGACCGGGCTCACCGACGACATCGTGTCCAGCGAGCCGGGACCGGACAAGCAGTACGAGGGGACCCGCATCGAGGAGTGCTACGAGCTCGCCCTCACGAAGATGAGCGACGAGGACCAGCAGATCATCATCGAGAAGGTCGAGATGGGATTCTCCTATGCCGAGATCGCCGCGATGCACCACATCCAGGTCAACGCCGCCCGCATGCGCGTCGCGCGCGCGCTGGTGAGGCTGGCGGAGGTGATGAAGAAGCTGGGGCACCGGACGTAGGCCGCCCCTACACCCGGTGGAGCACGCAGAGCACCTCGCAGCCTTCGTCCGTCGACAGCGCCTGCGCTTCCACCGCGTCGCGCCGCCGCATGTAGTCACCGGTGGCCATCCGGCGTCCGTCGCACACACACCCGCCGCGCAGCACGAAGA
>DATJGP010000235.1:0-2495 GCA_035494915.1 Candidatus Eiseniibacteriota bacterium
CGACGGCCACGTCGCCGCTGATGCCAACCACGCCCTCGCCGGCGACGCCGACCCCGATCCAGTACCACGGGCGCTTCGACCCTGGGACTCGCCTGGGCACGCGGTACCGCATCGTCGGCCTCCTCGGCCGCGGGGGCATGGGCGAGGTCTATCGCGCCGACGACCTCGAGCTCGGTCAACCGGTGGCGTTGAAGTTCCTGCCGGGCTCGGCGACTCCAGCCGAGCTCGACCGCCTTCGCCGTGAAGTGCGCATCGCCCGCGAGATCTCGCACCCGAACGTCTGCCGCACCTACGACATCTCCGCCGCGGACGGTCAGGCGTTCCTCGTCATGGAGTACATCGATGGGGAAGACCTCGCCTCGGTCCTCCGCCGAATGGGCCGCCCGTCGCGCGACAAGGCGATCGAGATCGCGCGGCAGCTCTGTCTGGGGCTCGGCGCCGCGCACGAGCACAACATCCTTCATCGCGATCTCAAGCCGGCGAACATCATGATCGACGGCCGGGGCCGCGTGCGGATCACGGACTTTGGTCTCGCGGCGATGACGGAGGAGCTGTCCCGGGATGGCACCGTGAGCGGAACGCCGGCGTACATGGCGCCGGAGCAGCTCAAGGGTGCGCCGGCCTCCATCCAATCCGACATCTACGCGCTGGGTCTCATCCTCTACGAGCTCTTCACGGGGAAGCGCGCCTTCGACTCCCGCACTCCGGCGCAGCGTCTCCAGACCGACAGCACGCCGAAGTCACCCTCGAGCCTCACCCCGGACATCGAGCCGGCAACGGAGCGGGTCATCCTCCGCTGCCTCGAGCGCGAGCCACAGAGCCGCCCCGGCTCCGCCTACGCGGTACTGGGCGCGCTCCCCGGTGGCGATCCCCTCGCCGCGGCACTGGCCGCAGGCGAAACGCCGTCGCCGGAGCTGGTGGCGAGCGCGCGCGTCGAGGGAAGCGTCAAGCCGGGGATTGCGCTGGCCTGCGTGCTGTTCTTCGTGGCGGCTCTCGTTTGGTATGCGTACTCGGAGACCAATACGCTCCAGGGGTTCACACGATCCGACACGTTCCTCGCTCTTCGAGCGGAAGACATTCTGGCCAAGGCGGGGATCGAGAAGCCGCCCAGGTATGTGTATGGCGGATTCGACGAGAATCGCGTCTATACCAAGGCGCGCGCCCGGTTGGATTCGGTGGCGACCGCGCAGAAGAGACCCAAGTACGGCAGGGACATGATGTCGCTGTACTGGCGGGAGTGGAGTCCCGCCGCTCTGGTCAGTGCGGACTTGCACGACCCGCTGCCGACGCTCTTCAAGCCGCCCGTGGCTCTGCCCGGAAGCGTTCTGATCTTGATGGAGCCGGGCGGACGACTCATCTCGCTCTCGATGCTGCCGCAAAGGGCGGACTCCCTGAACACGGGGACCGCGGATTGGCCCGCGCTGGTGAGCGTGGCCGGCTATGACGCGGCTCATATGACCCGTGTCGCTCCTTCGGCCCACCCATTGATCGACACCGATTCGCTCACCGCCTGGAGCGTCCCCGGTGCTCGGCCGACGGATCCGGCCGTGACCCTCCTCGCGGGTTGGCTCGGCGGCAAGATCGTTCATGTCTCGATGGAGTCCGACTGGGGCTCGACGCTCGATCCCTTCGCGTTCCGTAACGCCGGTCCGGAGCTCAGCACGCCACAATTGGTGCTCTATTTCACATTCACGATTTTCTTGCCGCTCGCGGCCGGTTCGTTCTTCGCCATGCGAAATCTGAAAGCGGGGCGTGGCGATCGGAAAGGCGCAACCGTGCTGGCGCTATTCGTGTTCGCGACCTACTGGATGGCGCACCTCCTCTCGCAGGACTTCCGTGGCGTGGGAATCTTCGAATCACTCCTGGCCATGCTCAATCAGATTCCCATTGGCCATTCGATGCTGCACGCCGTCACGGTCTGGATTATGTATGTTGCTGTCGAGCCCTATCTCCGTCGTCTGTGGCCTCGCGTGCTCGTCTCGTGGGCCAGGTTGATCAACGGCCACGCTCGAGATCCCATCATCGGTCGGGACATCCTCGTGGGTTTCGCCTATGCGGGTGTGGTCACGGTCGTGCATACAGCTTCCTCTCATCTAGGATCGGCCCGGCCGCCAGAGCCGCCCGTGAATCTCTACCTCTCTTTGGGGGGGCCGGCCTTCGCCAACGTGCTCTACGGGACCGCGATCGCGTTCTTACAGCTCATGGGCTACTTCACGCTGCTGCTCGTAGCGCGTTTGGCGTTGCGGCGGAACGATCTGGCCATCGGCGTCGCGATCGTGGTGATCGGACTGTTCAGCTTCATGGGAGGGGACACCAGCACCTCGCCGATCGGAGCAGTCGTCGTGGCGCTCGTCACGTCCGTCGGCCTGACCGTGATCGCGCTCCGCTTCGGCTTTTTCGCGGCCCTTGTTGGAGGAATCCTCTGCCTGATCATCCCCGTCACTCCGTGGACCACCGACCCGTCGGTTTGGTACTCGGGACAGATGATGGTCGTG
>DATJGP010000236.1:0-18071 GCA_035494915.1 Candidatus Eiseniibacteriota bacterium
CTCGTGTCCCAGCAGCGCGACCTCATGCTTCCATGTTCCCAGCCAGGTCGCGATCCGGAACATCGCGGAGGTCGGAGGGGACATCACGGCGAATTTCTTCGTCACCGGCGTGGACGTGCGACGCCTTCCCATTCTCGTCGATGACGCTCCCGCCTCCGGCACCCCGAACAACGGGAACGGGCGCGCCGAGTCGGGCGAAGTGGTGCAGCTCCACTTCCCGCTCTTCAACAACGCCCCGAACGCCACCGGATCGCTCGGCGCGAAGATCCATCCCGACCCCGCGTTCATGGGGGTGGACACGGACACGATCACGTACGGATCCATCGCCGGGGGCTCGAGCAGCCTGGGCTCCGCCATCTCGGCCACCATCCTTCCGACGCCCGACCCGCGCGGCGTGAGCGTCGCCTTCGGCGTGCACGCGGCTGCGGGGCTCGTCGACAGCGACAGCGTGCAGGTCCTGGTCGGAGCCAAGACCGGAATCTGCGACTCGTTCGAGGGCACCATCCGCCGCTGGATCTCGGTGCCTCTCGGCTGCGACGGTGTGAACGAGTGGCATCGCGAGGCGGGCATCAATCACACGCCGGGCGGCACGTGGGCGTGGCGGCTGGGCAAGCCGGGCCTCCTCGACACCTACGCGCCAGCCGAGGACGCGCGGCTCGTGAGCCAGCCGATCTGGCTCGCCGGTCCCGCGGACACGCTCCGCTTCTGGCAGCGCTACTCGTCGGAGTCCGGCATCGACGGGCTCAACGTGGAGGTCTCGGTCGACGGAGCCGAGACCTGGACGACGATCTTCCCCGTGGGGGGCTACTCGAACAGCTCCCGCTGGACCGGCCAGCAGGCGACCTTCACGGAAGCCGTGTTCCCGCTCGACGGCTTGAGCGGGCCCGTCCAGTTCGCCTGGCATTTTCGATCCGTTCCGCCCAACGAAGGCCTCGGCTGGTGGATCGACGACGTGCAGGTGAGCGGAACCGACGACTGCGCCGCGACGGCGGTCGCAATCAACGGCTTCAGCGCGATCGCGCTCATGGACCGGCCAGGCGTGCGGCTCGAGTGGAATCTCTCGGAGGACACGGGCGGAACGGTGCGGATCGAGCGCGCGAGCGACGCCGAAGGCCGGAGGACGCTCGCAACGCTGCCCTGGGAATCCCGGAGCGGCACGTACATCGACGAGCAGGTGGTCGCCGGCGTGAACTACGACTACTGGCTCACGGTGTCGCGGGACGGAGAGCCGTCGAGCACCGCGGGCCCCGTGAACGCCGCGGTGACCGCGGGCGTGGGTCCCGGTGGAGCGCCGCGCGTGCTCGCGATCGGCCGCGTGCAGCCCAATCCATTCACGCGCGCCGCTTCGTTCCCCGTGTCCCTGGACCAGGATGGCCGCTTTATGGTACGGGTCTATCGTGCCGACGGGTCGCTCGTGCGCACCCTCGCTGACCTGTCCGGCCGCGCGGGGACTTCGCCGTTCACGTGGGACGGCACCGACGACCGGGGGAATCCGGTCGGGACCGGCGTCTACTTCATCCAGCTACGGTCCGGACACCGGGTGCGCACGCAAAAGGCCGTTCTCCTACGATGAGCGCATCCACCACCCGTATCGACGGTCCTCTGGTCACCCTCGAAGTGCCCGGGGCGGAGCACCTGCCCACCATCTGGAAGGTCTACCTCGACGCCCCCGATTACTTCGAGGCCGTCACCGGCACCTCGGACTTCGATCCCAACACGGTCGAAGAGATGTACGAAGAAGCCATCGCCGACGACAGCCGCTACTACTTTGCCATCCGACGCACGGACACGAAGGCGCTGATCGGGACCATCGAAGTGGAGGTGGGTTCGGACGAGGTGCCGTCGGTGCTGCGCGGGCTCGTGCTCTCGCAGTCGGAGCGTGGCCATGGATACGGCCGAGCCGCGCTCGAGATGGTGGAAGCGTTCCTCATGGAGGAGCACGCCGCGCAATCCATCACGGCGGAAGTGCCGATGGGGCTCGACGACGGCGAGCGGTTCCTCGAAGCGGTGGGCTACCGGGAGCGGCGGCTCAAATTGGGGGACGTGCGCTGGATCAAGCGGCTGGAGGCATAGCGACCGCCTCCAGGGACTGATTCACCTTGGACACGAGATCTTCCACGTCGAAGGGCTTCGCGATCACGAAGTTCACGGCGTGCGCGTGGACCATCTCCTCGCTGATCGTGGCGCCCCACCCGGTGACGAGCCCCAGCACCACGCGCCGCGGCCCCTTCTCGCGCACCGCGCGCGCCACGTCCCATCCGCCCACGTCGGCCATCCCGAGGTCCGAGAGCACGACGTCGAACGCGCCGTTCCGGAATCGCTCGATGCCCTCGCTGCCCGAGGAGGCGGTCTCGACGGAGTGCCCCGCGCGTTCCAGGGCCTCGCGCAGCACCGCGAGGATCTCGACCTCATCGTCCACCACGAGGATGCGCGCGCGCGCCGGCGCCTCGTACCGCGGTCGCGCGGGCGTCGCGTTTCCCTCGAGCTCCGTCGCCGGAAGGCGCATGCGGACGACCGTCCCCGAGCCCTGCGAGGTCTCCACTTCGATCGTCCCCTTGTGGCGGGACACGATGCCGTAGACCATCGAGAGCCCAAGCCCGTTCCCCGACATGCCCTTGGTCGTGAAGAACGGCTCGAACATCCGGCTCCTCACGTCCTCGCTCATCCCGATGCCGGTGTCGGCCACCTCGACGATCGACTCGTCTCCGTCGGCGCGGCAGCGGACCGTGATGGTTCCGCCTTCGGGGAGCGCGTCCACGGAGTTGAAGATGAGATTGGTGAGCGCCTCGCGGATCTCCGCGCGCGAGCCGAGAATGGGACGCGGGCTCGACGCTTCCACGGCCACGTCCACCTTGACCCCGCGCCGCTCGCTCTCGTTCTTCCACTTGCCGCGCGTGATCTCCACGACCTCCTCGACGATCTCGCCCAGGTCGAGCACCTCGTGCGCGCGATCCTCGCGCACGCGGCTGAACTGCTGGATCCGGCGCACGGCCTCGCCGCCGTCCATGGCGGCCTGGCGGATCACGTTGAGGCCGGACGAGACCTCCGGGTCGGCCGTCTTCATGAGAAGGAGCTGGGTGCGCCCGAGGATGATCCCGAGGTTGTTGTTGAAGTCGTGCGCCACGCCCGCCGCCAGCTCGCCCAGCGCGCGGAGCTTCTCGCCGCGAAGGAGCCTGTCTTGCAGGTCGCGGACCGCCGTGACAGCGGACAGGAGGAGCATCGCGGCGGGCGCGTTCTGGAAGACGAGCGGCACGACCTGCACCTCGGCGAACACCTTCCGCCCCGAGGCGTGGACCATCTCGGCCTGGATCGCCGCCCCGTCGCGCGCGGGAGTGTGGATCGCCTCGCGCACCGCCGCCTGCGACTCGGGAGCAAAGAGCTGCATCGGGTCGAACTCGGCCCGCACGAGATCCGTCGCGGGGCGTCCGGTCATCGGCTCGAGCGTGGGATTGGCGAAGACCGCCTTGCCCGACTGCACGATCAAGAGGCCCTGCGGCGAGCTGTCGACGAGAATCCGGTACTTGGCCTCGGACTCCGCAAGCGCGTGCGTGCGCGCTTCCACGGCCGCCTCGAGAGTCTGGTTCATACGGGCGAGGTTTTCGCGGCTCGCCAGGATCTCGGCCTGCTGCCGCTGGACCTCGTCGGCCATGTGATCGAAGTGCCACGCCAGGGTCTCGATCTCGTCGCCGCTCTTCAAGTTCAGCCGCTGGGAGTAGTCCCCCTGCGCGATCGCGCGCGTGGCGCCAACCAGCCGCGCGATCGGCCTCGTGATGCGCCCCGCCGCGAATCGCGCGCCGAGGAGGCACAGGATGGCGGCGAGGAAGCCCGCGATGATGAGGTTCTTGGTGAGCGCGGCCACCTCGTGATCCAGGCCTTCGAGCGAGATCCCGACGCGAACGGTGCCCCACTTCACCTCGTATCCCTCGACGTAGACGGGCAGGAGGATCTCGAGGAGCCGCGCGTCGCCGGGGCGCCGCGGCTCGATGAAGCTCCAGCGCTCCTCACGCGCGCGCTGCGCGGTGAAGTCGGCCGACTCCCGCGGCGGCTGCCCGAAGGAGTTGGGATTCCGGCTGTCCGCGGCGATCTGCCCTTCCTTGTCGTAGATCACGACGTACGCGATCTCGCTGCCGGCCTGCGAGCGGCTCGCCGCCTGGCTCAGCGCGATGTAGTTGTAGGAGAGGAGCGCCGGCGTGGAGAGCCAGGCGATGCTTCGCGCCACGGCAAAGCCGCGCTTCTTCGTCTCGCGGAGGAGCGAATCGGACTCGCTCCGGACGAAGAACGTGACGGCAGCGGTGACCAGCCCCACGACGATGATGCCGAACGTGAGGAAGATCCGCGCCTGAAGGCCGCCGCGCGAGCGGCGGGGACCGTCAGCGGGTCGCGCTTCGGTTGTCGCCATCCGCCTTCGGCTCCGCGAAGCGGAGCTTCTCCATGGCCAGGGTCGAGATGCCGAGCGGGTTCATCTGGAGACCGACGACGTTGCTTCGAAGACCGATGAAATTGGTCGGATGGAAGAGCGGCACGAACGGGGCGTCGCGCAGGATCCGCTCCTCGGCGTTCTGATAGGCCGCCTGGGCGACCTTCGGGTCGTCGGCGCTCCGGGCAGCGTCGAGGAGCGAATCCACGACGGCGTTCCGGTACTTGAAGTAGTTGGTCGAGCTGGACGAGTAGAAGAGCGCGCGGAGGAACGTGTCGGGATCCGGGATGTCGGCGACCCAGGAGAGGCTGAAGAGCTGCGCCTTGCGTCCCGTGATCGCGTCGTCCAGCACCTTCCACGTGACGTACTGGATCTCCACCTTGATCCCCGCCTCCGCCAGCGAGCGAACCATGAGCGAATCGAGGGCACGAACACCCGCGTTCGACGTGACCGACTTGTAGAGCTTGAGGGTCGGGAGCGGATGCGCCGGCCCGTAGCCTGCGTCGTGGAGCAGCTGCTTCGCCCGCGCGACGTCCCGCGGGTAGGTGCGCGTCGCCGGCGAGTAGCCGGGCACGCCCGGCGCCAGGATCCCGGTGGCGAGCGTCTTTCCTTCGGGCTGGAAGTGGATCATCGCCTGACGGTCCACCGCGAGCGCGAGCGCCTGGCGCACGCGCCGGTCGTCGAGGGGCGGGATCGTCGCGTTCATGCCGAGGAAGGCGAGCGTGAGGTCCTGCCAGCGGAGCATCGTGATGCCGGCGCGGGCCCGGAACTCCTCCACGCGGTCGATCGGCAGCGTGGACAGCGTGGCGCGCCCGTCCAGGAGCGCGTTCGATCCCTGTGAGATGACGTCGCCGGAGGGCGTGAAGAAGACGAGCGAGTCGATCGCGGGGACGCCCATGAAGTAGTCGGGATTCGCCGCGAGAACGACGCTCCGCTCATCCCGGCGCACGTACTTGAACGGCCCGCAGCCGGTGGGATTCACCTCGAGGATCGCGTTTCCGTGCCGGTCCATGAGCTCGTGCGGCACGACCGAGGTCTGATCCAGCGCGAGCGCGGAGAGCAGCGGACGGTACGGGCGGCTCAGCTTGATCTCGAGATGCTTCCGATCGAGCGCGTGAATGCCGCGGATGCTCGTGGCCTTGCCGGCGAGGAACTCCGGCACGCCGTCGATGGCGTCCAGGTATCCCGCCGCGAGGCCCTCGGACCGGAACGGCTCCCGGAAACAGCGCGTGAGCGTGTACACGAAGTCGTCCGCGATGACCTCGCGGCCATTGTGAAAGCGGACTCCCTCGCGGATGTGGAACACGTAGGTCTTGCCGTCGCGCGAGATGGTCCAGGAATCGGCGACCTGCGGCGTGGGCTCGAGATTGGAGGTGAGCCCGACCAGCGGGCTGTAGATCTGCGCCACCACCGTGGACGAGTACGCGTCGGCGGCGAGCGCGGGATCGAGCGTGGTCGGCGATTCCTGATAGAAGCGGAACACGCGCGGACTGGACGGCGGCCCGGGCATGGGCGCCGCCGGATCGCTCGAGGGAGCGTTCGACGAGCCGCCCGGCTCGTTCGTGGGACGCTTCCATACGACCGGCACGGCGACGGCGATGGCGAGGATCAGGAGCACCGCGCCGACCATCGCGCGCGGACCGGCCTGCGTCGGAAAGGACTTCATGGGGGACGGCCTCCGAGTGTCTTGGGCGCGGCCCGGCGTTCCGGGCATGCGACCGGGATTCGTCTTGCTACGTATCGACTTGGGCGGAGGCCTTGTTGAGGGGATTTCTGGGTCGAGGGGGCGGGAGGGGGCAAAGTGATGAGTTGGCAAGCTGAAGAACGACAACGCGTTACGGGGTGGCTAATCCTCGGCGACCGGCCCCCGGTCACGCTTCGTCTCCGAGCGGCGCCGCTTCGTCTCCATGCGCGATTCCCGGGAAGCTTGCGTGGGACGGGTCGCCCTCCGGGTTCGCCGCGGGCGGAGCGCCTCCGCCACGAGAGCCCGCAGCCGCTCGATCGCGGCCTCGCGATTGCGCGCCTGGCTCCGGTGCCGCTGACTCACCACGCGAAGCGTCCCATCCGAACCGACTCGGGTCTGGAGCTCGCTCCGGATGCGCGCCTTCTGCGCATGGGTGAACGCGGCGGATGCCTCGAGATCCCACACCGCCTCGACACGCGTCTCCACCTTGTTCACGTTCTGTCCACCGGGGCCGCCGGCCCGTGAGGTGCGGAACCGGATCTCGGCCACGGGAACCTCGCGCATGCTAGGCGAGGAGCGCGGGAAGCTCGCGCTGGAAGGGCTCGGCCGTGACGATGGCCTCGCCCTTGTCGATGAGCAGATTCACCTCGCTCCGGATGCCGAACTCGGGGAGGTAGATACCGGGCTCCACGGACACGAGCGTGCCGTCGATGAGCCGCCGCTCGTCCCTCGTCTCGAGATTGTCCAGGTGGACCCCGTTCGCGTGCACCTCTTCGCCGATCGAGTGGCCGGTGCGGTGGAGGAAGCGATCGCCATACCCACGCGCCTGGATCACGCCGCGGGTCGCGTCGTCGACGTCACATCCGCGAATGGCCTGCCCCGCGCGGAGCGCTCGGCGCACGACGTCGATGGCCGCGTCCCGCGCATCCCGCACGGCGGCGAAGACCTCCGCCTGCTTGGACGGGATGGAGCTATCGATCATCGCGACCTGCGTGTAGTCGGCGTACACCGCGCCCGGCGCCGTCCGCTTGCCCCAGGCGTCGATCATGAGAAGGTCGCCCCGCTTCAAGGGCCGGTCGTGCTCCGCGCGCGTGGTGAAGTGGGGATCGCCCGCGTGGTCGTTGACCGCGACCGCGGGGGGATCGTCGGCCACCAGCCCATCGGCCTGGAACCGCTCGAGGATCCACGCCTGGAGCGAGACCTCGGTGAGCGGCGCGCCGGCGCGAACGCGATCCCGCACCCTCGAGAACGCGGCGGCCATGATCCCGTTGAGGACGAGACCGGTGCGCCTGTGATCTTCACGGGCCTCGGGCGAGAGGGTGCCGTCGAACCGCTGCGCGAGATCGGCGGAGGAGAGGACGCTCGCGCCCGCCGCACGCACCATCTCGACGGTGCCCGCGTCCACGCGCGAGAGGTATGGAAGCGCGGCGTCGGGCGAGTACTCCATGGCGACCGCGCGGTTCGGGCCCGGAACGCGGCCGATGGCCTGGGCGAGCGCGTCCCGAAGCTCCTGCCAGCGGAGATAGACGAGCGCATCGCCCGGGACGTGGTCGAGTGACCTGGGTTCGATCCGGTGCACGATCTTGACCGGCTCGCCTTGCGCGGGAACGAGGTAGAACCACCGGCGCGTCGTCTTCGGCCCATCGGGGCCCGACGCCATCCCCACGACCTTCCGCGAGATCGGATTGGAGCCGTGGAAATCGAAGAGGAGCCAGGCGGGGACGCCGTCCTCGCGAAGCGCTTCCTGAATGCGGCGGACGCGATCCGCGCCGGCGCCGCTCACGCTTCGGGATCCTCCCCATTCAAGCGCCGCGCGGGGCGACGCTCCTCCTCGAGCCGCGCGAGGGCGGCGTCGCGCAGCTCGGGAATCCCCTCGCGCGTCACCGCGGACACGAACGAAGCGCCCGGATAGCGCGCGCGGAGGCCGAGCCACGCCACCTCGTCGGGAAGCGCGTCGATCTTGTTGAAGACGAGGAGCCGCGGCCGGTGGAGCGCGCCGATCTCCTCGAGCACGGTGTGGACCGCCTCGATGTGGCGCTCCGGATCGGGCTCGGACGCGTCGACGACGTGGAGGAGCAGGTCGGCCTCGGTCACTTCCTCGAGCGTCGCCCGGAAGGACGCGACGAGATGCGAGGGAAGCTTCCGGATGAAGCCCACCGTGTCGGTGAGGAGCGCCTGCGTCCCCTGCTTCGCGGCGAAGACGCGCGTCGTCGGGTCGAGCGTCGCGAAGAGCTGGTCCTCCACGTAGACCTTGGCCCGGGTGAGCGCGTTGAAGAGCGTCGACTTCCCCGCGTTGGTGTAGCCGACGAGGGAGACCTTGTGACAGCTCCGCCGGCCGCGCCGCTGGACGCGGCGCTCGCGCACGACGCCTTCGAGCTCGCGCTTCAGCTTGGCGATGCGCTCTCGAATGCGCCGGCGGTCCACCTCGAGCTGGGTCTCGCCGGGACCTCGGGTCCCGATGCCGCCTCCAAGACGTCCGAGGTGCTCCCACATGCGGGTGAGTCGCGGCAGCATGTACTCGAGCTGCGCCAGCTCCACCTGGAGCCGCGCTTCGCGCGTGCGCGCGCGCCGGGCGAAGATGTCGAGGATGAGACCGCTCCGGTCGACGACCCGGAGCTTGAGGTCCTCCTCGAGATTCCGGTTCTGCGCGGGCGAGAGGTCGTCGTCGAGGAGGAGGAGGTTCGCCTTGTGCTCGTCGCCGAGCGTGCGAATCTCCTCGATCTTGCCCTTGCTCAGGAACGTGGAGGAGCGCACGGAGCCGCGGCGCTGGAGCACCTCGCCGAGGACCTGCGCGCCGGCCGTCTCGGCGAGGAGGCGCAGCTCGGTCAGCGTGTCGCCGTCATGATCCCCGCGCGACGGCGCTCGACCGGCCAGGATCGCGCGTTCCTTCCCGCGCCGCCGCGTGGAGACCGGGCTCATCCTCTACCTCGTGCGAGCGGGGAGCTTCGGGGCATTACGACGCGGGCGCGACCTCCAGGTCGTACGGCACCGGCGTCAGGTTCTCGAACGTCCCGTCCGGACGGGCGTAGACCACGTCTTCGATCCGGATTCCGATCTGGCGCGACGGGTAGTAGAGCCCCGGCTCGACCGTGAAGAGCGAGCCCGGCGAAAGACGATCCTTGTTCTGCGACGTGCCGCCGAGATTGGGACGCTCGTGCACCTCGAGCCCGATCCCGTGTCCGAGCCCGTGGATGTAGCCCTCTTCCAGCCGCTCGTCCTGCCGGACGGTCTTGTGCCCCTTCGACTCGAAGAAGTCGCAGACCTTCTCCTGGTACATGCGCGCCGGAGTCTCGGACGAGAGCGAGTCCATGGTGCGCTCGACCGCCTCCTGGACGACCCCGTGCATCTCCTTGAGCTCGGCCGGGGCACGGCCCACGCAGAAGGTGCGCGTCACGTCGAAGTAGTAGCCGCCGCCCGACTGCGCGGGGAAGAGATCGATCACGATCGGACATCCTTCCTCGAGCACGTCCGCGTTGTTCCCTTCGTTGTGCGGCACGCCCGCGTCGCGCCCCATCGCGATGATGTTGCCGTGCGGCTCCTCGAGGTTCGCCTCGAAGAACACGCGCCGCACCTCGCGGCGAAGACGGCCCACCGTGACCCAGCCCTCCTCGTCCTTCAGCTTCTTCCCTTCGAGCCGTCCGCCGCCGATGACCGAGCGGATGCGCTCGTAGGCCTTGCCACACACGGCCGCGACCCCGCGCACCGCCTCGATCTCCTCGGGATCCTTGGTGGCGCGGGCCTGCTCGAAGAGGCCCAGATCCTCGTCCTGCGCGATCTCGATCTGCGGCGCCATGGTGCGAAGACGATTCAGCACGTGATAGTAGCGCCCCACGTCCGCCGTGCCGTGCACGAGGACCGGTCCCTTGACCTCCATGTCGTTCAGGACCTTGGCGAGGAGGCGCGCCATCGCGCCGTCGCGCGAGCCCTCCTCCTCCAGCATCGCGCGGAACTTGTGCGATCCGAAGTCGCTCCGGTCGAACCCGGTCTGCGCGGCCGAGTCGCGCTCCATGAGGCCGTGCACGAGGTGCGGCTTCTGCCCCGGCTTCCAGACCAGGATGCCCGTCGTGAGATGCGCCGCCGGGGGCCCCACGAGGTAGCGGAAGGTGAAGTTGGGGATCTCCCCCTTGATGATGAGCGCGGCGGAGAGACCGCGTTCCCGAAGCAGGCTGTCGACGTCGCGCTTCATGACACCTCCGGGCGGGCCGGGGCCCGCATGGTCGTCAGTTTCGGAACAGCACCCCTTCATTGGAAAACAAACGAACCGCCATGACCAGCATGATGATCGCGGCGGCGACGGTCACGCCGATGGCCGCGGTCGCGTGCGCCATTTGCACGGTGCCGGTCAGGATCTCCCTTTGTAGGAGTGCGGTGTTCAGGATCGGGATCATGAAGTTCTTCATGGGAGGCGCCGCCTCTCCGAAGCTGCCGAGCCCGAGAAAGACGGCCGCCATGTAGACGTACGTCGCGTAGGTCTGCCCTTCACGCATGCTCCGCGCGAAGCACCCGATCGCGACCAGGGTCGCGCTCAGGAAGATCGCGACCGGCACGAGCGTGAGGAAGATCAGCACGAGCTTGTCGGGGCCGATGGCGATGTCGAGCGTGCGCGACTCCATCGTCGGGAATGCCTTCGCGATCACCGAGAACGTGAGCCAGAGTCCGGTGATCCCGGTGATGGCTCCGGTCAGGGCCGCGGCGAGCACCGCCATCACCTTGCCGAGGACGAGCTCGGCCCTGGTGGCCGAGGTGGCGAGCAGGGTCTCGAGCGTGCTCCGCTCCTTCTCGCCGGTCGTCGCGTCCACGGCGGTGTGCATGGCTCCCGCCGTGATCATGAAAATGAGGATGTACGGGATCACGAGCGCCGCGATGTAGCGCCCGACCTCGCTCTTGGACGAGGTGTCGCGGCTCTCGACCGTAAAGGCGGGCGCCGCCTCGGCGTGGGCGCCCTGTGCCCTGGCCCAGTCGAGTGTCAGCATGAGGTCGAGCCGGTCCAGGAAGGGGTGCACCCGGCGCTCGGCCGCGGAGGACTTGTTCTCCGCATCCTTGTAGAGGAGCTCGACCTTCGCGCTGTCGCCACGAGCGAGCGCCGCCTGGAGATCGTGCGGGATCACGAGCACGGCGTTCACGCCGGAGCCCTCGATGTCCGACGGCACCGCGGTCATCGGCACCGGCGTCACGCCCTGCAGCGCGGCCAGCGAATCGACCACGAACGGGAGGGCCTCCGAGCCGACCACCCCCACGCGGACCTGAAGCTCCCTCGCCGCCTCCATGTTCTTGGACTGGATGTAGCTCGAGAAGAACAGCATCGCCGGATAGAGGATGAACGGGAAGATGAAGATCGCGAAGACCGAGCGGCCGTCGCGCAGCGTGTCCGTGATCTCCTTGCGCAGCACGGCGAAGGCCTTAGTGCTCAACGGACACCTCCTCCACCGCATGGATGAAGACGTCCTCGAGCGACTTGCCGGTGCCCGTTCCGTTCCGATGGCAGAGCGCGTCGACCGTTCCCTGCTCCAGGATGATCCCGCGGTCGATGATGGCGATCTCGTCGCAGATCCGCTCCGCCTCGGTCATGATGTGCGTCGAGAAGATCACCGTGAGTCCGCGCTTCCCCATGCCGCCCACGAGGTCGATGAGCTTGCGCGCGGCGACGGTGTCGAGGCCCGCGGTGGGCTCGTCCAGGATCAGGACCTGAGGCTCGTGGAAGAGGACGCGCGCGATCGAGAGCCGCTGCTTCATGCCCGTCGACATCTTGCCCACACGCTTGTCCAGGAGCTCGTCGAGCTGGAACGTCTCCCTTAGCTCGGCGATCCGCTTCGTGATTCGGTCGCGGGACATCCCGGCCAGAGCGCCGAAGTAGTGAAGGAGGTCGCGTCCGGTCAAGCGGTCGTAGAGCTTCGTGTCGCCGGAGAGATAGCCGATCGAGCGGCGAACCTCGGCCGGGCGATCCTGGATGTCGTGGCCGTTGATGCGCGCCGTGCCCGAGGTCGGTCTCAGGATCGTCGCGAGCATGCGGAGCGTCGTCGTCTTGCCGGCGCCGTTCCGGCCGAGGAGGCCGAAGATCTTGCCCGAGGGGCATGTGAACGACACGCCTTTGACCGCCGGAATCTCGCCCTTCTTCCGGTCGTGGAACGTCTTGACGAGGTTCTGAACTTCGATCAAAGGGTCTCCCAGTCGGGGTGGGACGGAAAGCGGATGAGTCTAGGAACGCCGGGCTGGAGTGTCAACGAGGGCCGGATGTCCGTAAGCCCCCTCGAATCCGGCCTTGATCCCGGGCATCTAAGACGTTAGCCTTTTGGTCCTACGTAACAGATGGTGACTCAACGTGTTCCCCACCATGGTAAGGAGCCTGAGCGATGTCCGACGCGGTACTCCAGGTGAGTGACAAGACCTTCGATTCGGAGGTGCTCCAGTCGCAGATCCCCGTTCTCGTGGATTTCTGGGCCGAATGGTGCGGCCCCTGCCGCATGGTGGCCCCGGTGGTCGAGGAAGTGGCCAGGCTGTACCAGGGGAAGGTCAAGGTCGCCAAGGTGGACGTGGACGCGAATCAGCGCATCGCGAGCCAGTTCCGCATCACGAGCATTCCGAGCCTCTACATCTTCAAGGGCGGGAAGCTGGTCGAGCAGATCGTCGGCGCGGTGCCCAAGCACCAGATCACGTCGATTCTCGACAACGTTCTCGCGGCCTAGCACCGCCGCCGCACGGCCCGCCTCCCGGCGGGCCTAGCGCACGGACCGGCTGCAGATCGGCCGGCACGCGCAGATCGAGCAGTTCCGCTCGCTCGGACGCGCCTCGAAATCGCCCGCACGGATCGACGCCGCAATGGCGGCGATCTTCGCGCGCGTCTTTTCGAGGCGTTTGTCGTCTGGGCCCGCGCGCCCCACGTCTCCCGTGAGCACGTACCGGAGCTCCACCCGCTGCGGCGTCTGCCCGGTCAGCTCGCGGTGCGCGAGCGCGTAGACGGATAGCTGGAGGCTCTCCTTGGCCTCCTGGTCCCCCTTCTCCGGATCGTCCAAGTCGGTCGTCTTGTAGTCGATCAACACGACCTCGCCATCCTGATCGTCGACCCGGTCCATTCGCCCCGTGACGACGACGTCGTCCAGCTTCACGCGGAAGTGGCGCTCCACCGCGGACGGCATCGGCCCTGCCTCGATCTCGCGCGCGATGAAATCGCGGAGCGCTTGGAGACCCTGATCGAATCGCCGGCGCTCGTGCTCCTCGGAGCGATATCCCTCGCGCCTCCAGGCCCGCTGGAACACCTCCGCGACCTCGTCGAACGAGGGCGTGTGCCCCTGGATCCGCCGATTCAAGGCGTGCGCGACCGCCTGGTGCATCGCGTTTCCGAAGTTCACGCGGTGGTCCCGCGTGAGGATGGGATCGACCGAGATCTCGTGGAGGAAGCGATACTTCAAGGGACAGGTCTCGTAATCCTCGAGCCGGCGCACGCTCAGGTCGATGGGCTCGCGCGTCGCGCGCGAGTCCACGAGCGCGAGCGCGGGCAGCCCCGGCCGGTGCTCCTCCAATTCCTCGATGGCCCGCTTCCGGCGCTTCGCGGGCACCGGCTTTCCGAGATCGAACGCCTCCTGCAGGAAGAGGCTCGGCGCCCGCTCGCGCCCGAGGCCGCCGTAGTCGCGCGCGTAGGTGAGGATCAGCTCTTCCCGCGCCCTCGTGAATGCGACGTAGCAGAGCCGGCGCTCCTCCTCGCGGTGCGATTCGGAATCGGCCGCGGCGTCGCGGTGAGCCGCCGGCAGATCGAGGCCGCCACTCCGGTTGTTGGTCGGGAAACGGCCGGCGGCGAGCTGCACCAGGAAGACGACCGGGAACTCGAGCCCCTTCGCCTTGTGCACCGTCAGCACCTGCACCACGTCGAGCGCGCTGTCGATGTCGGCAACGGCGGGGTCTTCCCCGTACTCCTGGATCGCGTCGAGATGCCGGAGGAAGAGGGCGACGCGGTCGGAGACCGCGACCTTCTCGAACGAGCGCACGATGGAGAAGAACTTCACGATGTTCCGCGCGCGGGCCTCGTCCTCGAACCGCTCCGACGCGACGAGCTTCCGGAGCACGCCGCGGAGCTCGAGGTAGCGATAGAGCACCTCCCCGGTGCGCTTCCCCTTCGCGAAGTCGTGGAGCTCCTGCAGGTGGGCGAGCATCTCGCCGAGCTTGGCCCGCCCCTCATCCGACACCATGTCGCGGAAGATCCCGGTTCCGGCCGCGGCGCGCTCGAGCACGCTCTTGAACGAGAGCGGCTCCATCGGAAGCCGGTCGATCAAGCGGGCGAGGTCGTCCTCCGCGACGCCGTAGCCCTCGGAGGCGAGCAGGTAGAGATATTCCGGCCTCGACTCCTGGAACAGCGACCGGAGGAGCGCGACCAGCTCCTTCACCTCGGGTCGCTGGAAGAGGCCTCGGCTGCCGGAGAAGTAGTAGGGGATGCCGCGCGCGTCGAGCGCACGAAGGAAGGGCTCGGCGGTGCGGTTGGTGCGCACGAGGATGGCGAAGTCGCGGTAGCGCCGGCGGCCCGACGCCACGCCCTCCGCCATCTGCTCCGCGACCCACTCGGCCTCTTCCGCCTCGGTGTCGAAATCGCGCCAGCGCGGGAACTCGCCTTCCGCGTCCGTCGTCAGCGTCTTCGAGATCCCGATGCGCGTCTCGAGTCGCTCCCGGTTCGTGACGATGAGGCGGCGGGACACCTCGAGGATCGACTTCGTGCTCCGGTAGTTCCGCCGCAGCACGATCCCCATCGTGTCCGGGTACTGCTCGTGGAAATCGAGGATGTTCTTCAGGTGCGCGCCGCGGAACCCGTAGATCGACTGATCGTCGTCACCCACCACGACGAGATTCCGATGGAGCGCCGTGAGGCGCTTCACGATCTCGAACTGGACGGGATTCGTGTCCTGGAACTCGTCCACCAGCACGTGCGTGAAGCGCTCCTGGAACCGGCGGAGCGTGCCCGGACTCTCGTCGAAGAGCTTGAGCGTGAGCGCGAGGAGATCGCCGAAGTCGACGAAGCCCGCTTCCCACAGGAGCTTGTTGTAGCGCTCGTACGCATGCGCCAGCTCGAGGACGCGGTCGCGTGCGTCCTCCTCGTCGAGCCAGGCCGCGCGATCCCGGAGCCCGTCGGGCCAGAGCGGCTCGTCCTTGGCCCGGCCGAAGTAGGTGGCCAGGGAGGAGAGGTAGCGCGTGGGGTCGGAGAGCGGCGCGTAGCGTGCGAGCCCCAGCTCTTCCAGACGTTCCGCGAGGAAGAGCGCCTGCGCCGTCTGGTCGAGCACCGAGAAGCCGGGGGCGATCCCGATCTCCATGCCGTGCCCGGACAGCACGTCCTCGCCGAAGGAATGGAAGGTGCGGATGGTGACGTCGGCGTATCCGTAGGGAACGAGCACATCGACCCGCTCCTGCATCTCGGCGGCGGCTTTCTCGTTGAACGCGAGCGCGAGGATCTGGGACGGACGGGCGCGCTTGCTCGCGATGAGATGCGCGATCCGGCGGGCGATGACGGCGGTTTTGCCCGTGCCCGCGCCGGCCACGATCAGGAGCGGTCCGTCGCCGTGCTCGACGGCGGCGCGCTGCTCGGGATCGAGCTGGATCTCCTCGAAGAGCGGAAGCGTGGTCTGAGTCGTCATGGCGGGCGCGATGCGCGCTCGAAGTCTACCGCGGGAAGAAGAGGAACGCGAGCGACACGATGGGCGCGTAGACGCAGAAGAGCACCATGCAGAAGCCCAGGATCTCGCGGAAGTCGAGCTTGGCCGCGGCAAGGAGCGGGATCGCCCAGAAGGGCTGGATGATGTCGGTCATCATGTCCCCCCACGCGTACGCGGTCACGACCTTCGCCGCGGGCACGCCGAGGCTCTTTCCCGCGGAGAGGACGTACGGCGCCTCGATCGCCCACTTCGACCCGCCCGAGGGGACGAAGTAGTTCACGATCCCCGAGTACCAGTAGACGAGGAGCGGATAGGTGGACCCGTTCGCGATCCGGACGAAGCCGTCGGCCAGGATCTCGGCGAGCTTCGTGGATTGGATGATCCCGTACATGCCGGCGTAGAGCGGGAACTGGAGGATGATGCCGAACACGAGGCCTCCGGCCTCCTCGGCCGCGGCCACGAGGGACGCCGCGGACGGGTGGAGGAGCACCGCGAGCCCGAGCATCACGAAGTTGAGGACGTTGAGCGTGATCGGATGCTGCGGCTTGGCCAGATACGCCCCGAGCCAGACCAGGGCGAGCGCGCCGAAGGTCCAGTTCACGACCGGCGAGAACTCGAGCCGCGCCGCCGGCGCGAGCGGACCGGCCGGCTTTCGCGGGGGCGCGAAGCTCCGGATCGCGGCGAGCTGCGCGTCCCCGACCGTCACGGTGCGGTCGGCCGAGGGGTGGAGGAGGGGCGTGATCACCGTGAGCACCACGATCACGACCGCCACGAGCACGAGGTTGAACGGGGAGAAGATCGTCTGCCCCACCGGAATGAGCCCGATCTCCTTCTCGAGGAAGTGTCCCGGCGTCGCGACGAGGAGCGGCGCCGAGGCCGAGAGCCCCGCGTGCCAGGTCGTCCCCATGCCGAGGTAGGCCGCGGCGACGAGGAGCCGGTAGTCGACCTTCGTGCGACCCCGGCCGATCTCGCGCACGAGCACGGCGCTCCCGACGATGCTGAGTCCCCAGTGGACCAGCGCGAGGAGCATCGAGACGAGCGCGGTGAGCAGAATGGACTGTCGCGGCGTCTTCGGGAGCGAGGCGAGGCGCGCGAGGATTCGCGCGACGGGGGGAGAAACCGCGACGATCGACCCCGTGAACATCACGAGGCACATCTGCATGGAGAACGGGAGGAGCTCCCAGAAGCCGTCGCCCCAGGCGCGCGCGCAATCCAGGAACGGGGTCTTGGCCAGGAGGAGCGCCAGGGCGAGGACGATGAGCGTGAGGATCCACGCGATGGTGAAGGCGCCCGGAATCCAGCGCTCCGTCCACTCGTTGATCTTGACCGCGGCCCGCGACATGCCTCGGATCATCGGCGGCATCCTAACCGAAGCGCCCCTTGGGCGTCTCGGTCCGACCGGGTATGATGCAGCGATGGACGACCAGGTCACGCTGCCCCGGCCCGCGGGCCGTCCTTTGCTTCCGCCCGTCTCCACCTACCTGCGCGCCGTCCTCGCGCTGGGCAAGGCGTCCATCGCGCCCGGCTTCCCGGCGCTCATCTTTTTCTACTTCTACCGGCTCGGCATGGGCCTCTACATGGCGCTCTCGGTGGATCGGGTTCAGCCTCTGGACGAGGTGAGCCGCCAGGCTCTCACCAACGCGGCGCTCGTCCAGTTCCCCGCGTACATTCCGATCCTCGTTCTGATCTACATGCCCTTCCTGCTCCTTCAGGACGGAATCTTACGGGGCGTCACGACGACACTCGGCGGGTCGGTGCGCTCCGTGCTGGAGCGCATGCTCGCGTTCCTCGTGTGCGCGATCCTGCAACTCGCCATCGTGTTCGGACCACCGGTTCTCCTCGCCGTCGGCGTGCGGCTCATCATCCTCACGATTCCGGCACGTCCGGAGGAGCTGACGCGCGGGATCGCACTCCTCGCCATGGTGCCGTGTCTGGTCTACGCGCTCTTGATGCTGTTCATGCTCTATTTCGCGTTCCCGGCGCTCGTGCTCGACCGGCGTGGCCCCTTCCAGTCCATCCGCGTGAGCTTCGGCCTGGTCGCGTCCCACTTCGGTGGAATCCTGGGACGCCTGATCCTGGTCCTCTTCCTCGTGGTGCTTGCGGGCGTGGTTCTCTCGTTCCCAGCCGAGATCCTGCAGGTGGCCAACGCCGCCACGGGATCGGATCACCCACTCCTCAAGGTGGCCAGCGTGGTCTGGACGGCAGCCGTCTCCGCCTTGCTCTTCCCCTTCTTGATGGCGTCGCTCGTGGTCCTGTATCGCGCGCTCGTCCCGGCGGCCGCGGGGTCCGCGGTTCCCGCCGGAGCGACCGAGGCAGTGGTCGAGCCGCACCGCGTCAGCTC
>DATJGP010000237.1:0-3932 GCA_035494915.1 Candidatus Eiseniibacteriota bacterium
TGCGCGTGCCCGGATCCCAGTATCACCTCAACATGCTCGGGGTGCGCCGCTCGCATGCCGGGCAGGGCATCGGTCGCCTTCTCCTCGACGAGGTTCACCGCATCTCGCGCGAGGACTCGAAGTCGACCGGCGTGAGTTTGAGCACGGAGAATCCGACGAACGTGCTCCTCTACGAACATTGCGGGTACGAGGTGCGTTTCCACGAGCGCGTTTCGCCGGAGCTCGAAACCTGGATCCTCTTCCGCCCCGACACGGACGCACGCTGACCCCCTGAGCCGTGGAGTGCGATTCTACCCCCCGAGCGCATACAAACGAAGGAGCCCGGCGGATGGGCCGCCGGGCTCCGGGGATGGTTCACTCAAGTCTCGAGGTCAGGCTCGGAAGATCGTCTTCTCTACATGCAGGAAGGCTTCCTCCCACGTCTCGGCTTCGGCTAACGGGAACTCGATCGAAGCGAAACCGATGCACTTCAGGTCGACCGTGTGCGAATGAGGTCCCACCACCACCGCCTGAACCACCCAGGCCGAGAGTCCAAGCTTTCCAGCGCGGTCCTCAGCTTCTCTGTTCGTCATCTCCGGTCACCTCCCTTCCGCCTTCACCTATCGGCATTCGCATGGTGCATGCCAATTCGCAATGACGGTGGGGGCTGTGACGATAACTTACTATTTTACAGTCGATTAGCTTGGAGACGAGGTGCCGGCACTCTGGCCAGTACTTGGCCGGGAGCAACCAAAAGTAGGGGAGATCGCACCACTATCGTGGATTTCGCTACACGGTCCGCGGACAGGGCCGCCGACGGCAAGCAGTCTGCGCCCTCGTTCTACTGTTTGTCGCAGCCCCCGAGGCAGAGGAAGGGTGGGGAGAAGAGCATCGCGCCGACCTCCCAGCCGGCGCCGTTGCTGCCGTTGAACTCCTGGCCGTACGTCAAGGCGAGGACGACGTGCTGGTTCGGCTCCCAGCGCGGGCCGACCTTGTACTCGGGGATGCTCGTCACGCCCCCCTCGGCGCCGAACACCTCGCCCACGATCGACCAGGTAGGGCTGGTCGGGTAGTACGCCAGTCGCGTCGAGTAGGTGAAGGCCGCGGCGGTCACGTCGCGCGTTCCGTAATCCATGGTGATGCTCGCGCCCGGCATGATGTCCCACGAAAGCTTGTTATCGAAGAGGGGGATGGTGGCCGGCGCGTTGGTCCAGTAGGTCTTGAACGCGTCCTTCAGGCCGTACGTTCCCAGATAGCCAGGATCCATGCCCGTTCCCGCCTTCATCGCGAAGCCACCCGTCTTGGCCTTGTTCTCGTAAAACATGTACTTCGCGTAGAGCGAGGTCGAGTACCCGTCATCGGTCTTGGGGTTGTCGTCGGTGTTGTAGATGTAGACCGCGGCGGTGAACTCCCAGCGTGGCAGGAGTGAAAACGTGTTCATGAAGATGTCGTTCCGGTCGCCGTACGTGAGGATGAGGGTGGCCATGCCGTGCTGCTTGGACAGGTAGCTGTCCGAGTTGAATTGCTGGGCACGGGCGGGCCGGGACAGGAGCAGAATCGTGCCCAGCGCCAGGAACCCTACCAGTCTCATCGTGCGTCGGGACACCGAACCCCCCGTCAGGACGCCGGACTCGCGCTCAAGGCCAGCGCGATCGCCTCCGCCATCACCTCGGCCGCCGGCGGATGGTAACGCAGCCAGAGCTCGGGCTCGATGATCTCGAGCTCCATGACGGCGTAGCGTCCGTCGTTCCCGCGCACCATGTCCACACGCCCGTAAACGGGCGCGGGCAACCCGGCGGAGGCGCAGGCCGCCATCGCGCGTTCCGCGAGCTCCATCTGCTCCGGCTTCGGCTCGAGGCGCTCCACCGTCCCCCCGAAGTCGTCCTGCACGCGAAAGTCGCCGCGCTTCGCGCGCTTTCGAACCGCGTGCGTGTACCGCCCACCCAGCACCATGAGCGTGTCCTCACCCGTCTCGACGATGTCGTCCTGGAACGGCTGCAGCATGAGCGCTCCGTCATCCAGGAGTCCGCGCACCGCCTCGTCCACCTCGGCCGCGTTCCCGGCGTGGATCCGGTAGGTGTGGTACGCGCCGCCGGAGATGCAGGGCTTCACGATGGCGTCGGACCAGCCGGTCTCGGCGAGAAGTTGGCCGAGCGACCGGGCCTCGCCGCGCTCGATGAACCGCGACGGCACGACCGGGATGCCCTGCGCCTCGAGGTCCGCCAGGTAGTGCTTGTCCCAGTTCCATCGGACGATCGAGGGGGTGTTGAGCACGCGCGTCACGCGCTCGGCGCGCGACAGCCAGGCCGTGAACTCGGAGAAGCGCTTGAAGTAGTCCCAGGTGGTCCGGAACACGGTGCACCGATAGCGGGCCCAATCGACGTAGGGATCCGCCCAGTTCAGCCGAACCGCGGTGAGGCCGCGCGAGGCGAGCGCCTCGGTGAGGAGGCGGTCGTCGTGAAGGATGTTCACCAGGTACCCGTCCCCCGGCTGCGCGACCGCGGCCGCGAAGCGCGTCTCGGTCAGGAGCGCGACGTCGGCCGCGGGCGCCTTCGCGCCCGCGCGACGCTCGGTCTCGAGGCGCTCCTTCAGCGAGCCGCCACCGTGGAGTCGGGCTCCGGAATGCCGTTCAGCGCACGCGCGACCTTGAAGAGATCGCCGGTCCGGTAGAAGTCCACCGCGAGCAGGTTGGGGACCATCTTGCGCACGCGGCGGCATTCCCGCGCGCGTTTCAGGAGCACCGGGTACGCGTTCACGATGGCGGCGTTGCTCGGCTTGGACGCTGGGGCGGTCTCGATCCAGTGATTGATGAGGAAGAGGGATCCCTTCGTCCCGCCGCGATTCGGCCGGCACGAGAACTCCTCGGGCTTGTGGAAGCCGTAGGGGGTCTCCTGGATGTTGCCGAGCATCAGATGATACCAATCCACGCCGGTCGTGTCGTTTTCGGCGAACACGACCACCCGTTGATTGATCGCCACCATGTCCCCGAGGGTCGGCCACGGGGGCGCGACCGAGCCGCGGTAGACCATGTCGATCAGGCCGCTCTTCTCGAACGCGGCGGCCACGTCCATGGGCTTCACTCCCTCATCCTGGATGACGATGATGATCACTTCATCGGGGTGATCCCTGAGCCAGTCCTTCATGCCGTCCAGCTCGTCCACGAACCGGGTGGCGCCCAGCTCGCAGAACCCGTGCGCGAGGTAGATGTCCTTCTCGCCGTCGGCCTCGCCCACCAACCGATTCCGGATGCGCATCGCGGCATCGAGGCCTTCCTTGCCCAGCACGGCTTCGTACTTCTTGACCGCGTTCGACTCGTCCTCCATGAGGGTCCGGATGCGTCCCTTCACGGGCTCTCCGTAGTGGATGTCGATCAGGAACCCGCGCACGCCGTCCTCCAGCTGATCGTCGATGGAGCGCTCCTGATTCGCGAACATCCAGCTGGAGAGCGACGCGGCCGACATCGAGTTGTGGGTCGTGGGGAAAACGACCTCGTTGAGCTTGCGGTCGCGCAGCTCGGGATAACCGTTCACGGCCACGATGGCTCGCGGCCCAACCGGCTCCGGGGTCTCGAGGGGTTCGCGCGTCAGCCAGTAGACGGCCCCGACCACGAGCGCGGCAACGACCACCAGTCCCACTCCGACGGCGGCGAGGGACCGCCCTTTCGCGCGCGCGGCGGTCTGGGCGGGTACCGGTCCGTGTCCCGCGAACCGTGTGGCTGTCGTGAAGACGTCCTGGATTCCGATGAAGAGCAGCAGACCGCCCGCGAGGACCGCGACCACCTGGAGCGTGGGGATGGGATGGAACGTGATGATCCCGCCGAGGACGATGAGCCCGAGGCCGCGCGCGATCGTCGTCGTGGCTCTCCGTGGCCGGTGCTTGAGGACCCGCCAGAGTAGATTCAGCGTGACGGACGGATCGAGCCGCTCGAGGAGCGTCGTCACGGACGCGGTGAG
>DATJGP010000238.1:0-2213 GCA_035494915.1 Candidatus Eiseniibacteriota bacterium
GGGGTTGCGGTGTGGAGCCGGCTCCACTACCTCGGACTCACTGACCCGCTGCCGTGTCCAGGCGCATTTGAGATTCGAGCCGGTCGCCCCGTCATGTCGGGAAGTCTCCGTTGCGGGCCTGGGCCACCATTTCGCTGGCCGCGATCACAGCGTCGCCCTTCTCCTCGTACTCGCCCGGCGTGAGGTGCTTCCTGGTGTACTCGTTGTCCTCGAGAGAGCCTCGCCAGCCGTGCGGGTGTGCTCGGGCTCTGGACCTCGGGCAGGCGTACGCCAGCTGAGGCCTAGACCTCCTCGGCGGCCTTCGCGAGCTCGGACGCCACCTCGCACACGTCGCGGTTCGCGTTCCACACCTGCTCCTGGCGCTCCGACCCGGTGCCCTTCTCGAGGATCGCATCGATCCCCGCCAGCGCCTCGGCGCAGCGCAGCTCGCGCGCGATCGACCGCATCTCGCGCAACCGCCGCTTGACGAGCGTGCGGGCCTGCATCTTCACGCGCTTCCCGGCCGAGAGGTCCATGAGCGGAGCGTCGAGCCCGTAGCGCGCCGCGAGCCACTTGTTCTCGGACATGAGCATCCGGTGGTAGGAGAGCACCGGCTCGCCGGCCTGGAAGCGGTCGACCAGGAGCTTGACGAGACACTGCACATACGCGGCGAGCGCGATCGTGTCCTCGATCCGCGTCTGGCAGTCCATCACGCGCACCTCGAGCGTGCCGAACCGCGGGTGCGGGCGCACGTCCCACCACAGATGGGTGTAGTCGCCGATCGCCCCGGTCGCCTCCATGAAGCCGACGGCGTTGGCGTAGTCCTGGTAGCTCTCGAAGCGCGGCGGGAGGCCGCTGCGGGGGAACGCGGCGAAGATCATCGCCCGCGTCGACGCGAGACCCGTGCGCTCGCCGCGCCAGAACGGCGAGTTGGTGGAGAGCGCGAGCAGCACCGGCAGCTCGATCAGGACGCCCTCCATCACCGCGAGGCACGCCTCGGGAGTCGGCACCGCGACGTGGACATGCATCCCGAAGACGAGCTCGCGCCGGGCGACGTACTGGAGCATCTCGACCAGCGCCCGGTACCGGTCGCGCGCGGTGATCTTCTGGTTCTCGTAGAGCGAGAACGGGTGCGTGCCGGAGGCCGCAAGCCGCATGCCCTGCTCGCGTGCGTGCTCGGCGACGTACGCGCGGATGTGGCGCAGGTCGGCCTCGGCGGCCGGGACGTTCTCGCACACGACCGTCCCCGACTCGAGCACGCACTGCATGAGCTCCGGCTTCAGTCGGTCGGCGAACTCGCTCTCGGCCGCCTTCTCGAGCAGGGGCTCGACACCCGACACGAGATCCCAGCTCGACGGGTCAAGGAGCATGTACTCCTCCTCGACGCCGACGGTGAGCGGTGGCCCCGCGCCGAAGCGGTGGTCCAGCACGCTCGACCGCGTGCCCCCCTTCCCCCCTCCGGTGGAATGCGACATTGGACGCGCTTTCTACCCCATTTCGGGGCGCTTGCCAACGCCACCGGTACTATGGCCCCAGGCCGAAGTGGCGGAACGGTAGACGCACGCGACTCAAAATCGCGCGGCCGAGAGGCCATGTGGGTTCGACTCCCACCTTCGGCACCTTCACGGCCACGACAACGCGCGCCAACCCATGTCACCAAGCGCGTTTAGCGCCAGTTCATGCGGTTCGCCGGTTGGGACTTACTTGCAGGGGTTTCTACGGGGTGTGACCAATACGTAACCACGGAGCGGACTCCTTGACCCGTCGTCATGAGCGAAACAGCCGCGCACGGCAGGAGCGCAAGGCGATCTACCTCCGGGTCCTCAGGATTCTTTCCCTCAACCGCGCAGCCGTCGACGAATACATCCAAGAGGGGCCAGCGCCGGGTCGAATCGTCGTCAGGGAACCCGATATGCGCACCCTGACGCAGGAGCTGCCCGCCCTCTGATCCCGCCGCGTCATAGAAGAGGACGCATCGACTCTTGACCGTGTTGGCGCAACTAGTCCTCGCGGGTCGCGAGCACAGACAAGCGCGTCAGGAGCAAGCGGGAAGCGAGATTCTGCGGCCGCTATGGAAGCGGGTCGAGGAGTTGCGATCAGAATCGGTCGCCCTATCGAACGAAATCGAGCGGCAGATCAACAAGGAACTGCGGTCGCTGTGAGCACATCCCGCCCGAGGCGTGCTCGAGCCGCGGCGAAGCTCGCGGCACGCGGTAGATGACCCCCGAGCGCGG
>DATJGP010000239.1:0-6543 GCA_035494915.1 Candidatus Eiseniibacteriota bacterium
CACGGGATGCGCGAAGAAGCGGCGCACCCAGCTCGCGTCCCGCATCGTCGAGTCCGCGGGCACGAGGATCGACGGCTCCGTCTGGTGTCCCGTGGCCATCCGGAGCAGGTCGCGCACGCGCATCGCTCGGAGGTTGTCCGACGGAGACGCTGGTGCCTCCTCCGGAAAGAAGCGCAGCACCTCGTCGTCGAGGGTGAACTTTCCTTCGGCGATCGCGAAACCCACTGCCGTGGACGTGAAGCTCTTGCTCAACGAGTACATCACGTGCGGCATCGACGCTTCGTACGGAGACCACCAGCCTTCCGCCACCACTCGGAGGCATTCGATGCGGGTGATTGCGCGGCGACATGGCTCATCGCGGCGAGGACGAGCAGCACGCCGCGGAGCTGCGTGGATTGGAAGGCTTGCATGCCCCAAGATGCCGCTCGCCGAACGCGGCAACAACTGCTCGACGTTTGCTTACCTCCGCCGCCCCGCGGGAATCGCGATGAAGTAGTTCTGTGCGAGTCGCGGCGGCGCAGGTCTGGGTATCAAGATGCGGGTCTCAACACGGAGTGCGCGTGGTCGGCCTAACGGATGCATTTGAACGTTAGGCAGCACCGGATCTGGTTCGTCTCCCCCTGTATCCGACCGCGAGGTCACCTATAGCCGAGGGTTAATGTCGTCGAGCGTGAGGCTGACGGTCTGCGGCAAGCGCGAGTAGATGACGGGCAAGCCGAAATCGTCGAAGCCCGTTTTGTCGAGCCTCGCCCTGCCCGCGGCGACCGCCTCGTCGATCGACTGCTCTTGTGCCAGGGCGTCGTAAAAGCCGTACGAGAACTCCTTAGCCGCTTCGACGGAAATCGCGAATTGCATGGCTACGACGACGGGGACACCGGCGCGAAGCAGCTCGGCCGCAAGGCCGCTCCATCTCGAAACCCCCCGCACACCGCCTCTGCAAGTCGTGAGAACAACGGCTTTGACGTTCATGTCCCGCACTATGCGGGCAACGCGCTCGGCGAAAACAAGTTCGTGCCCTGTATGCCCATTCCTGCAGCGCTCCCTGAACTTCCTCGCTCTCTCGTTTCGCTCGGTGTCCGCATGCTTTTTCGCTTCACCGAGTTTGTCCAGCAAAGGCTCGAGCTTTCTCTTCCCTTGTTCGTCCGCTTGTTTGAGCTCTCCGCGGATCCGGTTAATGTGAACCTCAATCCAGTCGCCAAGACTTCCGGGCTGCTTGTCGTCGCGGGACAACCTCAGGAGCGTTTGAACGTCGTCCGAGTCGAGGCGAGGTAGTGAGCCACCGGCCATCATGGCGGACGACACTTCGACATCCCCAAGTTTCGACATGACATCCCTCGAGAGAGGCTCTCTTATCTCCTCGGATGCGCTCGTCTTGTCGTCGGGACAGACCGGGTAGCCCTCCAGAGCGACGAATCCTAGCCAGGAGTCCTCGGGTGGATCACCGAGGTTGGCACCCCAGACCTGGGCGCCCAGCGGATGGGACATTTGTTGCCACAGCGCCGCCTGAGAGGCTGGGTCTAACCCAGACCATAGCCCCAAGCGATTGAACGGCCCCAAGCGATTGAATGGCCCCAAGCGATTGAATGGCCCAAGCGTGGAACCCACGCCGGACCGCGGTGGACCGTCCTTCAGGATCGCCGACGAGATTCGATAGAATGGTCCAAGGGATTTCTTGTCCTCTTCCTCGGTCCTGGGCACCTCGTCCACCATAGAGGGTTCGATCACACCACCGTGGCCCGCGAAGTGGAACACGTCGAAGACATGCCGCTTGGACGTCTCCTCCATCGATTTCAGACTCGCGCGATCAAGCAATAAGGCTTTCCACGCCAAAGGGTTCTCATGGGTGGGCTGAAACCAGAGCTTGTCCAGCCCGCGAACGCGCGTGTCGGACTTTTCCGCGGATTCACCGGATGTCTCTTCTAATTCGTCACCTATGCCATCGGGGTGCTCATGGTCCGGCGTGACATACTGGAAGGCGGAGTATTGCACCTCCTCCCTTTTAAATGCGTGGACCACAGCGTCCTGCAGGGTTTCCTCGTACACTTGCTCCAAGTCGGCCGGATCTGCGACCGCGATGCAGAGCCGCGGCAGTAACCTTTTGCCTGCCGCGCGGTCTCCGCTCACGCTGCTAAGCCCTTCGTACGGGAACTCGTCAGGATCTACGATGAACGGCTCGATTCGCACCATCGAGATTCTTGGGTCGCGGATCAGAAAGCCCTCGAGCTGAGCGTTGTCGCGAAGCTGCTCGATTGCGTTCTGTTTCTTCTTGTCCGACTGCTTACTCCTCAAGATCCCGCGCACCGTGTCCGACGTGCTGACGTGATTCAGAGCGAGCTTGCCGTATTCCCACATGTAAGCGTATTCCCAAGGCAAGGACATGAGTCTCGTATCAGCGATGTCCAAAACGATTCGTAGAGACGGCGTCGCCTTGGGATTGAACAGTTTCTCGCGTCTCATGAGCCATACTATGCTCTTGCGGAACGCTTCCCGAACCGTTGCGGGTAAGAGCATGCCACCGAGCCTTTCCCCAAGCTCCCGAAGGTCCGTCAGGGAAAGGTCTTCCCCTTTTTCGTCATTCAACTC
The DNA here is from genome assembly GCA_035494915.1 of Candidatus Eiseniibacteriota bacterium. Taxonomy (GTDB): domain Bacteria; phylum Eisenbacteria; class RBG-16-71-46; order SZUA-252; family SZUA-252; genus WS-9. Next base: position 2,584 of record DATJGP010000239.1, read on the forward strand.
GTCGTGCTTTTGCAGGAGCGGCAATACGCCCCAATCGAACGTGGCATAGTCAGGTTCTCTCATCCGTCCGACGGGGCTGTCCGTCACCTCCACGGCGAACCGTTGTCCGTCGAAATCGCGCATGCGAATCGACAGGTTGAAGTACTCTCTCATGTGGCACCCCGAGTTGAGGCGATGATGCCCCTGCAGGCTGTCATCTTTGCTCCCGCGGCCCGTGGTACGCTGGATCGGCGCGCAGCGCGCGCAACCAGGGGTCGCCGGCGACGGTATGCGAATCGAATCCGCGTGCGAGTGCCTGCGTGATGTACTGCACTGCCTCCTTTCTTCGGCCGGCCATCTCGTACGCCCGCCCGGTCCAGTAGAGGTCGTATGCCTTGATGATCGGGTGTGACGTTAGGCGATCCAGATGTCGGAGACCATTCTCGGTGTCCCCGAGGCCAATCAAGGCCTCGGCCATGCTGCACAGCATGTCCTGATTGGTCGGGTTGAGATCGAGACGATGGCGCAGCAATTCGACGACGCGCTGCCACGCGTCACGTTCCTCCGACCTCTCACCCCGCCAGTGATAGGCGTGTGCCAGCCACCGCCAGTTCACCCAGTCTTCGGGGCCGTACTGGATCGCTTCCCTCAGCGAAACGACAGCGTCGTCGTATCTCTGCCGGAGGAGCCCGAGGTATCCGAGGTTGCGATAGGCCAGCGACGTGGGTCGCACGGCTATCGACCGCCGCAGTTGCTCCTCCGCCTCATCGAGACGGTGCATCAGCATCAGCGACGCGCCCATGTTGCTGTAGCCGATGTAGCTGTCGGGAGAGAGTCGAATGACCTCGCGATGGAGCTCGATGGCGTCCTGGTTGCGCTCGATGTTCATGAAAAATTCCCCGAGCGCTTCGGGATAGATCCATAATTCGGGACGCAACGCGATGGCCCTCCGAAGTTCGCGCTCTGCATCCGCGAACCTCCCCTCCTCCTCGAGCACATGCCCGAGCCAGCGGTGGCCTTCCGGGCTGGCACCATGCTGGATGGCATCCCGCAAGGTCCGCTCGGCACGATCGAGCTCGCCGTGGAAGTATTGGGTCCTCCCGAGCGCGACCAGTGCGGCGGGATCGTTTCGAGACAGCTCGCCCGCCTTGTCGCACATTCTGGTCGCGTCTGCGGCAAGTGTCGCCTGGTTGGTCTGGAGATAGCGCTCCCAAAGTGCGTCACATAATCCGACATAGGCCGGACCGAAGCGCGCATCCTGATTGATGGCTGTTTGGAAGTTGTCGATTGCCGCCGAAAGGCTGCTCAGATCGTAGGCGCGCTGCATGAGGCCGGCGCCGAGCAGGTATGAGCGCCGCGCGGGAGACGCGGCCCAGACGGCAGGGGAGTCGCCGCCCGAGACCACGGGGGCGGCAAGAGTCACGGCCCGACCTAACAAGGCCCGGACGGATGCCAGCGAGAGGGAGTCCGATGGATCGGAGACCGACAGGGACGAGACAATTCTGGGTGGATCGAAACGGAAATCGATCAAGTCGGTCCGCAGCGACCGCTTCCCTCCGTTGTTTTGAACCTCTCCGGCCACGACTAGATCAAGCGGGTAGCTCTTGTGAAGGGCGACGGGTGACCTCGCGCCTGCTTGCAGCATGTCCTCGAAGGGCAGAATCCAGAGCGAACTGCTGCGAGGCGTGAGTGCCATCAGCAACTGCGTGTACGACTGGGTCAGTCCGGAAGCCAACGCGGCGTCTGCAGAGTCCGCGCTCTTGAACGACAGCACTCCGACCCACCGCGGCGCATGAGCCGGCCGAGGCTCCAGCAGCCTGCCGACGGCCTGCCTGACCCAGGGGACAAACGCCAAAGGGATCAGCAGTGCCGCGAAGGCGGCCGCACGTCGCAGACGCCTTGGTATGACGGCTTCACGCGCCGACTTTCGAGCCTCGTTCCCCTTCTGTGCCTTCGTTGCGGGCGTGTCCCTAACGCCGGCAAGGGCATGGTCGAACTGTTCGCCGGTGGCGAAGCGGTCGGCAGGAGCCTTGGCGAGCGCCGTCTTGATCGCGTCGGCGACTTCGACCGGCACCGTCGGCCGGAACAGGCCGAGGTCGGGCGGATCCGCACTCAAGTGCTTCGTCCGCAGGATCGCTGTCGGCCCTCTGAACGGCGGTTCTCCGGCCAACATCTCGAAGAGCACGCAGCCAAGGGAGTAGAGATCGGAACGGCCGTCGAGAAGACCCGATTCTTCCGCCTGCTCCGGGCTCATGTAAGCCGGCGTGCCGACCGCGATCCCCGACTCCGTGATCCGGTCCGCGCCAGTTACGTTCAGCGCGCGGGCAATCCCGAAGTCCGCCACGACGGCGTGACCCGCTTCGAGCAGGATGTTTTCCGGCTTGATGTCGCGGTGGACCAGCCCCTTCGAGTGCGCGTAGGAGAGCGCGCTCGACACTTCCCTCGCGATCAGAATCGCATCGTCGAGCGGCAGTTGCTTTTCCGTGTCGAGCCGTCGGCGGAGTGACTCACCCTCCACGAACGGCGCGACGAAGTAGATGAAACCGTCCGCCTCTCCGGAATCGAGCACGGGGAGGATGTTGGGGTGTGTGAGCCCGGCCGTGATCTTGATCTCGCGAAGGAACCGTGCGTGGCCCGTTAGTGCAGTCAACTCGGGGCGAAGGACCTTGATCGCGACAGCCCGCTCGTGACGGAGATCGGTACCAACGAATACCGTCGCCGTCCCGCCACGGCCGATTTCTCGATCGACCGTGTAGCGGCCAGCCAAGGCATCTCGCAGGCGCTCCAGCGAATCCATCATGGTTTCTGCCGACATCTCGCTCGCACCTCCCGCACTCCGCCGGGTCGTCGGAATCGCGCACGACCCGGTGCACTCCTGATCACGATCCCACGGTGATCAGACGTCCCTTGCGCCTCTCTTTCCGAAGGGCGCCGGGGCGCGGTCCACCGCACGCTGGGTAGGACTTGATACCTGATTGTGCGGCATTGTGGTCATCACCGGTCCATTCCGTCGACTGGTGGACGCGGCTTCGACATTGGGCCCAGAGCAAGCACGTCTTCTGCGGCGTGCCCTGCTGGCATTGCCAACGACCAGCCGCCGCGGGCGGCGGCTTCGTGCTGAGCTCTCACGTTATGGCCGCCGCCTGTAGCGGCCGGCACCTTCGATTGGGGGTACCACACACCCTGTTAGGCAGCCATTTACCGCGCAGAACGACACGCAGGGCGCCGATTCTGCTGACGGCCTAGTGGACGATGCGAACAAAGGTGAGGGACCACAAGACCCGCGCACGACATGGGGCCACCCCATCCTGGTCCATCAGCGTGACATCGGGTTGGTGGTGACGGAATCGCTCGACCGCCTCGCGCCCATTGGCGTGCGGTCGATCGGGAGACTCGCGCGCGTGACCGACGGCTTAGTTCGACTGAATGCTGATCCCCTTCGCCGACGCCTCACGAGAAAGATCGTCGTACGTCGTCTTGAGCTTTGCGATGTCGTCGTTGGAGCTGTGCGGGTTCTCCTTCCCATCGAACGCGGCCCGCGCATGCGGCGAGAGCGAATGTACCGCCTCGACCCATGGGGACCACGACGGGAGTGTCGTTAGGCGACCGCCGTACGAGTTGTTGAAGCCGTCGAGGGTCGTACCTGTGGCTGCGACGGAATCCGCGAGCGCCTCGAGATCGACCGTTGGAGTCGCGTTCTGTGCGCCGAGTGAGACGGGCAGCGAAAGGATGAGCCCAAATCGGGTAGCGGCACGCATAGCCTGGTCTCGACCGGGGCGGGGGCGAGGCCACGTGTCTTTGATAGTAGCTGGGCCCTCATGCGCCCGGAACTCGACGAGAGGTAGCCTTCCGCCCTCCGATCGTGTAAGTCTTTCTCGCCCCGAAATACCTCGGATCACCACGACGTGCGGAGGTTGGAATGCGGTTCCTCAACCTGGGATCGGTCGCATTAGTGCTGGCGCTTCTCTTCCCTGTCCCAGC
>DATJGP010000240.1:0-7139 GCA_035494915.1 Candidatus Eiseniibacteriota bacterium
GCCGTCCCTTCGTGGACCCTCGAGTACGAGTTGAAGGTCGACGGGGAGACCGAGGGATTCCAGAAGCTCCACGCCGTGATCACGGGACAGGTCGTGCTCGGCTCGCGAAACCTCGGAGCCGCGCTCTCTACGAACATGCCCGCCGCGTCGGACATCAAGCCCAACATGAAGCCCTCGGACGCGATCGCGCTGAGCCAGAGGATGCTCGCATCGTTCGAGCATTCGGCCACATGGGCGCGGACACCCCCTGGTGAGAACGTCACGTCGGAGGCGGCGCTCAAAGCCTACATGGACTCGGCGAACGCCACGGTGAGTGGGACCTACGACATCGATCAGGGCAACCGGATCGTGCGAGCGCATCCCGGCGGCGAGATCGTGCCGGCCACGATCCCCATGTTCGACCTCGATGAGACAAAGAAGGTCTACTCGCTTTCGTTCCCGATCAAGTTCGCCGAGACGGAAGGGAACAGCGACTGCGTGCGCGGCGAGGAGAAGGTGAGGCAGTCGGACGGAAGCTGGGTCACCAATCCCTTTGCGATGAGCTGGGGTGTAGCCGACGCCTATGAGGCCGACGAGCCCGTCAAGGACGTGGGGAACGCGTGGGTGATCTCGGGGACGCTGCCGGATTCGCTCGCACCGATCAGCGGACAGCGATCGTTCCGCATCCGCTACAACACCACCGGCACCGGGACGCTGGTCGCGCGCTACACGCTGAGGTACGAGACTCCTCCCGAGGTCCGGCTGGTCTTCGACGCCCAGGATGCGATCTGGCGCCCCACGCCCGGTCCTGATGAGGACACTCCGGACAAGGACAATCCCTGTGACGTCTACTGGTTCGTCGATCAGCCGTCCGGAAAGAAGATCGACGTCGAGCGAGTCACGTTCGATCTCGTGAACGTGAGCGGCTACCCGGGCGTGTGCATGAACTGGCCCGAGACTCCGAAGAAGGACCCGCACGGAAATCCGCCGGATCTCCGTTTCGAGCACGACCCGAGCCAGACCGACATCCAATGGGACGCGGATGGCTTGTCGATTCGAATCACCGGAAAAACCGCGGCCAAGAGGCAAGGGGCCATCACGATCCAATCGTTCGACGGCGCCGCCATGGGACAGGTCGTGGCCACCGCAAAGCTCGCCGATGGGCGCGTGATTACCGGAGAGGTGCCACCCCATGGACTTCGCCCCGGCCGTGGCGAGCTCCTCGTGCCCAATCGGGATCAGAACTCCGACATCGCCAGGAGCTGGATCGACGAATACGCGAACGGGAAGGGCGAAGGATCCGATGAGGATGCGAAGCCCAAGGGCGACGGACAGACCGGTGACGGGCTGACGATGTGGGAGGAGTATCGGGGGTTCTGGATCGGTGGCGCGTGGACCGATACCGATCCGAACGTGAAGGACCTCTTCATCGACAACCGAGTGGGGCCCATGGCCGAGTCGGGCATGAAGCTGCTCGAGAGGGCCTCCGGGCTCAAGGTTCACGGGAAACTGACCAAGCTCGAGCACAAGATCAACCGAGTGATCAACTTCAACGCCCGTTCCGACCGGCACGTCGTGGACCAGCACTGCCTCAGAGTGCGGGAAAGCGCGGCCAAGGAATACGGCGTCGCCGAGCCGGTGGCCGGCGCGCGCTTCGACGGTCCGCCCAAGAACACGGACTGGATCAACGTCCTGTTGGGCTTGTCCACGAGCACTCTCTATCCCGATCCGAACATGCCGAGCGGCTACGCATCTCAGAGCGACCAGGCCGCGCATGTGGCACACGAGCTGGGGCACGGCATCGGCATCTACCATCACGGCGACCGGGACGCTTTCCTGGGCGTGTACTGGGTCCGGCAGCCGGCAGACCTGGTCCAGGAGAGAGGGAGAGGCAACATTCAGATCGTGTTCGATCCCGCGCTTCAACCCGTGAACGTCGATCAGTTCTTTCGGGGCAGGTCTGTGAGGCGCGTGTTCCTGGGCGAGAAGTTCGGGCAGCACAGCGGCGACACCGACTGTTTCATGCGCTACAACTGCGCCCGCGCCTATCGATTGGTGGCGAGTCCGACCAAGCGGGTCTGGTTCGGGTCGATCCAGCCTCCTGGGCGCACCCTCTGCACGAGTCCGGCAGGAACCGGCTTCAACATGCCGAACCAGGCTCCCGAATCCTGGTTCAGCGGCGCGGACAGGCTGCGTGGGGATTGCCTCCACCAATTCGTGATCAGCGACGCGCACGAGATCACGTACCGCGACGAGAAGGCGCAGGCGGGTCCATGAGGCATCGACCTACGATCGCCATCACGGCGCTGTGCGCCCTGGCGATGATCGGGCCAGGGGAGCCCGTCGATCCCCCGCGGAAGGTGGAGAAACCCGCGGCGAAGGTCGGCATGGCCCGGCCCAGCGCGCCCGCGCTCTCCCTCGGCATCAACTGTCTTCGCGACGCGGTCACCACCGAAGGGGCGCCGCTTTTGTTCGAGGTCTTTCTATCGCTGGACGCGCGCGAGGCGGGGCCGGGCAGCCTCACGATCTCGAACCCACAAGGTGGGTGGAGCGATCTCGTGCGGATCGAGGTTCGAGGCGCGACAGGGCCCATCTCGGGGCTTTCGTTGATCGCTGCCGAGAAAACGAAGGCGTCGATTACTCTGAGCGACAGCGTGTCGGGACACCAGTGGTATGCCTTGGAAAGGGGATCGCTACGGACCGGTGATTACACCGTGGTCGCGGTACTCCAAGCTCCGCCGGCGTCCGTCGGCGCGTGGCAGGGGACCGTGTCGTCTCCGGCCTGCCAGCTCACGGTGCGGTCGGACGGCCAGGCGCTCTCGAAGGACGAGTCGGATGTGGCGGCGCTCACGGCGATTCGCGTCCCCATGTTCTTCGGTCGTCCGGATTCGGCGCTCGCGACCGCGGATCGCCTGCTCGCGAAGGACGGAAGGAATCCACTCCTGCTCGAAGCCAAGGGGGACGTGCTCGCTCGCGCGGGGCGCTATACCGAGGCAGCCGCGATGTACGACTCCGCGCTGGCGCAGGTGGGGCCTCCGCCCGAATCACCCCTGCGCGAGCCGCCGGAGCTGCTCCTTCGAAAGCTGGACGAGGCGGAAAGCCGGATCAAGTAAGGGCGGCTGTCTGACCCACTATCGCCAGAAGGCCCACCAGGGCTTCCGCTGGCGATTGCGAAGCATGCGCCAATGCTCGCGTGTGTCCGGTTGAGCTGAGGCCGCGAGTCTCACCGCCTCACGGCACTGCTCGGTCGCTCGTTCCAGCTCCGGCAGGTCGACCAGGATCTCTGGATGTTCGGATACGAGCTGCTCCAAGTGGGCCAGGGAGCGGTTGTCCGAAGCGTTGGCCTGGGTCGCACGAACGAAGTACGCGGCGGCGTCCGTCCATCGAGCTTGCCCGAGGAAGGCGAGGCCCAGATTCTTGTAGGCATTCGATCGACCTTGATCGATGCCAATGGCTTCGCGCAGGTAACGCTCGGCCTCCTGACAACGTCCTAGCTGAACCAGGGAATAGCCGAGGTTGTTGTTGATCCAATACCAAACATTTGAATTGGAGGGGCTCATCTCGAAGGCGGCTCCGTAGTAGGTCACGGCTCCTTCGAAGTCGCGGGCCCTCTCCCGCTGCGCCCCCATCGCAAGGTAGCACTGGGCGCGTTGATCGAGATCTTCGGTGAGCACGGCGAGCTTTCTCAGGCATTCGAGGGATTGTTCTTCTCGGCGGGTTACGCTGTAGATCACGGAGAGATCCCACAACGTTTGCTTCCTCGACGAGCTGTCGCTTTCGAGCCGTTTGAGAGCGATCTCCTCGAATTCGTCCGCGGTCACGGCCTGGCCATCCGGGAGGGGGGGAACCGTAAACCTGAACTCCAACGGCTCATTCATGGCAGGGCCCCTGGGCTGAACGATGTCGGGGCAAAAGCCGACCTCATCCATGGTAGGCGTGGTCAGCGCTGGCGGGTTTGCCCTCGATCCTGGCTCTGATCCTTGTCCTTGCTCGAGTCGGATGACTGCTTCTGCTGATCGCGCTGCTGCGCGTCGTCATCCTGCTGCTGCTTCTTCTGCTGCTCCTGCTTCTCCGCCTCCTGCCGCGCCTGCTCCCATTTCCGGCGAAGCTCCTCGCGATTCTTCATTTGCTCGCGGTCTCGCTTCTCGTCTTCCACCTGCGCCTTCTGTTCCTCGTCGTGCTGCTTCCGAAGCTCCTCGCGCGAGACGCCGGGCGGAGGATCCTTGATGTCCTTCTGCTGCTCCTGCTTCAGCTTTTCGCGCTGCGCCCGGATGCGCGCGTCGAGATCTCTCTGCTCCTGCTCTTGACGCTGAATCTCGGCCTGGCGCTGGGCTTCCGTCTGTCGTTGCGTCTCCTGGTCCAGCGCCTCCTGGAACGTGGACGGCTTCGAGTCGGACGAGGTCTGTGAGTCGGAGGATCTCGACCTGGTCGAGGGATTCGATTCCGACGTCGGCTGCGACTCGGTTCCAGTCTTGAAGCCGGTCGCTGGCGCCTGCACGTTGGGCTGATCCATCCGCCGTCCCGGCGGCTGGATCTGGCTCCGCTCCTTCTGGTTCTCCTCGGTGCCCCCGTTTCGCTGTCGCTCGGCCCGTGCCTTCTGCCGCTCGTCGAGGCGCTGCTTCTCGCTCGGCCGATTCTTGGTGTTCGGCGGCAGCTGATCGCCCTGGGGTGCGCGGGCTTGGATCCTGGGGCGATACATCTCGACGACGTTGCCGCGCACGACCGCCCCGCGATCGCGACTGACACCGGGCGCGTCGGAGACTTCATAGCGCTGGATCGTATGCTTCGTGTCTCGCTGGAGCATGTCGGAGGTCAGTCCCTCTTCCACGGGCCGACCATCGAGGGATCGGTATCGCGTCACGTCCCTCGTCGTCTTGAGGAGCGTGACGTTCCGGCTCCGAGGAACCACGACAGTCCGGATGCGGGTGTTCGTGAAGTCCTTCTCCTCGCAGAACGACCAGCGGTATCGGCTGATGTCCTGGTCGACGTTGTACGACCCATAGTCGAGGCCCTCCCCGCTCCATCCCACCTGCGGCGGCAGGGGCGCCCAGCCGACCCAGCCATCCCCGTAGCGCCACGCGACCCACGCCGGCGCCCAGACGTTCCCCGGTACCCAGAGCCATCCGTAGTAGCTGTCCCAGGTCCAGCGGCCGTAGTGGTAGACGGCCCAGCCCCAGGGGTCGTCGGAGAGCCAGGTCCAGCCATACGCGGTCGAGAGCCACTGGCCGTCCGTGTAGGGCCTCCAGCCGGCCGGGACGTCGTAGGGCGTCCAGACCCATCCATAGGGATCGACCTGGTACCAGGCGCCGTAGGGGGAGAGGACGTCGTAGAAGTAGCCATAATCGGCGTCGTCGGAGGCGTAGTAGTCGGGCTCCGACTGCTGGTAGCTCGTTGCGGCGCACCCGACAAGGGCCACGGTCAACACCAGGAGGAGCGCGAGGGCGTGGGATGAATGCCTCATGGCGATCTCCTTTCGTTCGACGAGTTTGTCCATACTCGACATTACCCCGAAGCGGTGGCCGCCGTTGGCCGGATCTCCGAAATACTGTATAATGAAGCGCTTGCGTCGGCTCGTGGGGCCGGCCATCCGCTCCCCGGTTTCTGTCGAGCGGCCCACCGATTCGCCTGGACTCATGCCAGCACCTGACGATCCGCAGAGCGAGTCCCTCAAGACTCCGCCACCCGCTAACGCCCCGGCCGTCCGGACGTGGGATCGAATCAACGCGCTCTTTCACGCCGCGCTCGATCTGGAACCTGGCGCCCGCGAGAGGCTTCTCGCACGCATCGACAAGCGGGACCCGAAGCTCGCGACCGAAGTCCGCTCGTTGATCGCGTCCCACGAGGAAGCCGGCGAGTTCCTCGAGACGCCGGCCACGGTGCCGCTGCTGCAATCGATGGCGCCGGGGGATCGTCTCGGTCCGTATCGCATCGTCGAGGAGATCGGACGCGGCGGAATGGGCGTCGTCTACCGCGCTGTCCGCGACGACGAGCACTTCCGCAAGGAAGTCGCGATCAAGCTGATCGACCCGATGATGCGCTCGGACCAGATCCTGAAACGCTTCCGGGCCGAGCGGCAGATCCTCGCGATGCTCGATCACCCCCATATCGCGCGCCTCATCGATGGGGGGACTTCGCCGGATGGAAGCCCCTATCTCGTCATGGAGTACGTCTCCGGCAAGCCGCTTCTCCAGTACTGCAACGAGCGGCGGCTCGGAGTGGACGAGCGCCTTCAGCTCTTCCTCACCGTTTGCGACGCCGTGCAGTTCGCGCATCAGCGGTTGGTCGTTCACCGCGATCTCAAGTCGGACAACGTCCTGGTCATGGAAGACGGCTCACCGCGACTCCTCGATTTCGGCATCGCCAAGCTGACGGCGAGTGGACCGGGCGAAGCGGTGGCGACGGTCACCGGACCCATGGGGCGCATGTTCACGCCCGACTACGCCAGCCCGGAGCAGATCCGGGGCGAGACGATCACCGTGGCGAGCGACGTCTACTCCCTGGGCGTGGTCCTGTACGAGCTGATGACCGGGGAGCGGCCCCTCCACTTCGACACCCGCTCTCCGGAAGAGATCCTGCGCGTCATCACGGAGGAGGAGCCGGCCGTTCCCAGCGCGGTGGCGCGCGCGCGTTCCGTTGAAACGGCGTCGATGTTGGGCACGACTCCGCCGCGCTTGCGGCGCCGACTCTCCGGCGACCTCGACTACATCATTCTGAAGGCCCTGGAGAAGGATCCGGGCCGCCGCTATCCCTCGGTCGATCAGCTCAGCCGGGACCTTCGCCTGTATCTGGACAATCTCCCGGTGCTGGGGCGCGGGCGGACCACGGGTTATCTCCTCTCGCGCTTGATCCGCCGCCATCGAGTCGCGTTCGCCACGGCCGGTCTCGTGACCCTCGCCCTGATCGCCGGCCTGATCGGCACGGCGTGGCAAGCTCACATCGCCGGTGTGGAGCGGGATCTCGCGAAGCGGAGATTCGAGGACGTGCGATCGCTCGCGCACGCCGTGGTCTTCGACCTGCACGACGCGATCGAGAATCTTCCCGGATCGACCAAGGCCCGCGAGCTCCTGGTGATGCACGCCCTGCGATATCTCGACAACCTGAGCCAGGAAGCCGGGAACGATCCGGGGCTCCAGCACGAGCTGGGCGACGCCTACGGAAAG
>DATJGP010000241.1:0-2891 GCA_035494915.1 Candidatus Eiseniibacteriota bacterium
CGCCCTCGCATGCCTTCTCATTCTGCCTCCCGTCGCCGCGGCCGCGTCCCAGGATCTCGAGTACAACGCCGGCGTGACGATCGGCGCCTCGGCGCTCTGGCTCGCGACCGCGTTTCCGCTGAAGACCGCCCTGGCACCCGATTCATGCCGCTGGTGCGATCGCGGTAAGGACGGCACGGACAAACTCAACGGACTCGACGCATCGATGCGCGAGCGATTCCGCTTGCCGCAGCCTGGATCCGCCGCTCAGATCAGCGACGCACTCCTGGTCCTCGGCGTTCCTGCAACTTCGGTTGCATCGGTCTGGGTGGCGGCGAAGAACGATGGGCGGGAGAACGAAACCGGGGAAAACGCGCTCTTCATTCTCGAGGCAGTGACGGTGAGCGCAGCGCTCAATCAGGTGGTCAAGCTCACGACCGGGCGGCAACGCCCTTACGCCCATTACGCCGCGGCGGGTGCCGCGCCGACCTCGGAAGACAATCTATCGTTCTACTCCGGCCACTCCACGGTGACGTTCACCACCTCGGTGGCGGCAGGAACCATCGCTTCGATGCGGGGGTACGGGGGCGCCAACTGGGTCTGGGTTCCAGGCGCCGTGCTCGCGACCGCCACGAGCTATCTTCGACTGGGCTGTGACCGGCACTACTTCACCGATGTTCTCGCGGGTGCCGTCATCGGCGCGGGGGTGGGAATCGCGGTTCCGAGACTTCTGCACGGCGGTGACGACGACGCTGCCGGTCCAAGCGCCCCCGCGCTCCGCACGAAGCCGGTTCTCTCGTTCCGCTGGGCCTGGTAGCGCTCCCTCAGAGTCGATGGAGCATCACAAGGAGAAGGGTGGCGGCATGCGCCCGAACGATTCACCACGACCACACGGCAACCGGGTAAGCTCATGGTATGCGCTGACCTACCCGGACCACGAACAGGGAGTCCCGTCATGCGCCCGTCCCCGGAGAATCCATTCTTGGCTGGGGTATGTACGCTCATGAGCCCTCGCCGAGCGGTGCCGGCCCTCCTGGGCCTCGCTTCGATCCTCACCCTGTCCCTGCCTCCGGCCTACGCGGATCGCGGAGAGACGACGAGCTCCGGCAAGACCATCGCGAAGGCCATCCCCGAGTCCGGCATCCCACGATTCGCCGAGATCCGGCCGGGACTCACCCGCGGCGGCTGGCCGGGAGAAGAGGGTGTCCGCTATCTGAAGGATCATGGATACAGGACGGTCGTGAGCTTCCTGACCGATCCCGCGGAGAGCGCGTGGGTGGTTCAGTCGGGGATGAAGTACATCCATCTCCCGATGCGCTCGAGCTTCTTCTTCGCCGATACGCCGACCAAGGATCAGGTCCGCCAGTTTCTCGAGATCGTGAGGGACTCGACCCAGTACCCAGCCTTCATTCACTGCAAAGCGGGCAAGGACCGCACGGGCGCCATGACCGCCATCTATAGGATGGAAGCGTGCGGGTGGACGGCCGACGAGGCCGTCGAGGAGATGAAGGCGTTCGGATTCAGCAGCCGCTACGGCAGGCTGATGAGCTGGGTGCAGGCGTACTCGGTCGCACCGGCAGCCACACCCACGACGACGGCGATGCAGTCTGCGCCGGCGGCCCCCTCGGAATCCGCTCCGGGCCAGTCGGCAAGCACGCCCTAGCACGGTACCCGGGCGCTCGCAGCGCGGCCTCTTACTCAGCCCTTCGCAGCAGCGCTAGCTCCCTCGATATCTCCGTCGGAGCGCCGCGCTCCTCCTCGCCCAAAGCGCCGGAATGGCCCAGGTCTCGATAGAGACCCAGACTCTTGCCGTACCAATCGAGCGCCCTGAACCGCCAGGTGGACGATGCGGGGGAACGCTTGGACGCAAGCACGCGGCAAGCCTCTCCCGCCTTGCGGCTCGTCTTCGCCATGCGGGCCCGGAGGTCGACGTTTCCGGAATCCTTCGCCGAGAGACCGCTGTAACGCTTGAAAGCCTCGCCGAATCGGCCCTCGGCTTCGGGATAACGTCTGCCCTTCATCAGGATGTCGCCCATCTCGAAGTAGCCGTTCGCGATGTCCGCCTGCTGGAGTGCGTCACTCGGGTCGGCAGCGCCGAGCGCCTCCGAAATGGCCATGCTGCGGCCGTAGAGCACGAGCGCTGAATCGATCTCGCCATCGTCGGCCATGAACGTAGCGCGCATGCTGTACACGACGGCCAGGTCTCGCTTCAGATCGGTGCGGTCCGGGAGATCGCGGACGCACTCGAGCGCGAGCTCCTCGGACTTCTGATAATCGCGCGCAGCGCCCGCGCGGTCTCCGCTCACCGCGAGGAGGTTTCCTCTCTTGGCGTAGCCCACCATCACATTTCGTCGCCGCCCGGGATCGCTTGGGTCCTGACGCGCGAGCGTCTCCGCGGAACCCGCTCCATCCATCGCCTCTCGGACGGCTCCCAGCGTGTCTCCCGCCGCCAGCCGAATGTCGCTGAGCCTGTCCGACGCCACACCCAGATCTCCCAGGAGCAGAGGCTCGTCGGGATGCTTGACACGCTCCGCGAGAATCCGGTTCTTGGCCTCCAAGTGCAGGCTCAGCGCCTTGTCCCGCTCGCCCAGCCGGAACAAGAGGTCGCCCAGTCTCTGCATCGTGACGGCGAGATCGCGGGAGATGTACAGAGAGTCTGGAGCGGCCGACGACGCGGCTCGAAGCAGCGCGAGTGATCGCTCGTAGCTGCGCCGCGCGTCGGAGGTGCGGCCGAGGTTCGAGAACTCGGGCCGCCCCTGTACGTCCCCGATCTTTCCGTAGGCGTCGCCCAGCTCGTGCTGGAGCCCCGGATCGTTCCCGGCTTCCTGGCTCAGGTTGTCGAGATATCGCAGGGCGTGCATCACCAGGAGCTCGCGGGCCTTGGTCGATCCGGGAAGATTCTCGATCGCGTC
>DATJGP010000242.1:0-2502 GCA_035494915.1 Candidatus Eiseniibacteriota bacterium
GTTGCCACTTAGGACGGCGCGCATCTTGGCGGCCAACTCGGCTCCCTTCGGGGTGAGCCCAGCGAGCTTCGAGCGACCGTCCGTTGGGTGGTCCGTGCAATAGACTAGGTTGGGCGGAGTTGAACGCTTCCCAGCGGGACCACGGCCGTGTGGTCCGAGGTTCCCTATCGCGGCTGTCACGACGGGCTTAACGGTCCCTACGGCGCGGGCAAGTTCGGTCAATGCGATAGGGTCCCCCTGTAAGGCGAGTACGAGGAACGTATCGAGCTGGAGCAACGAGCCACTAGGCACGTGGTCCCGATAGAGCATGAACGCCCGCGAGAGGGCCTTGAGGGGTGCTGGATTGTTCGGCGTCAGGGCCATAGTTACGGATTTAGCGTCTTGAGGAGTTGAGGATTTCGGGCTCATCGTTTCCGTGAGGGGACCGAGATGAGAGAGAAATCCACGAGAGCCGAGTCGCCGTCTGAACGGCTTGTGAAGACGATCCGTCGCGCGACACGCAAGCACTACTCAGCCGAAGAGAAGATCCGGATCGTGCTGGACGGTCTGCGGGGCGAGTCGAGCATTGCCGAACTGTGCCGCCGCGAGGGTATCGCCGAGGGCCTCTACTACAGCTGGTCGAAGGAGTTCCTGGAAGCCGGTAAGCGCCGGCTGGCGGGTGATACGGCGCGGGCGGCGACGAGCAGCGAGGTCACGGACCTGCGTCGTGAAGCGCGGGCATTGAAGGAGGTCGTGGCCGAGCAGGCGCTTGAGCTGCGTCTGCTGAAAAAAAGCATGATCGCGGATGGGGGAGACGGGGAATGAGATATCCCGCGTCCGAGAAGCTGGAGATCATCCGCCTGGTCGAGCAATCGCACCTGCCGGTCCGGCGAACCCTGGCCACGCTCGGTATCCTGCCGATGACGTTCTATCGCTGGTATGCCCGCCTGCAGGCGGGCGGGCCGGGGGCGCTGGAGGACAAGCCATCCCGGCCCGGGCGGGTGTGGAACAAGATCCCGCAGGAGGTGCGCGAGCAGATCGTCGAACTGGCGCTGGACGAGCCGGAGCTGTCGCCGCGCGAGGTGGCGACCCGCTTCACCGATGTGAAGCAGTACTTCGTGTCGGAGGCCTCGGTTTATCGGCTGCTCAAGGCGCACGACCTGATCACCAGCCCGGCCTTCATCGTCGTCAAGGCGGCCGATCAGTTCAAGGACAGGACGACAGCTCCGAATCAGCTGTGGCAGACCGACTTCACGTACCTGAAGGTGATCGGTTGGGGCTGGTTCTACCTGTCGACCATCCTCGACGACTTCTCGCGCTACATCGTCGCCTGGAAGCTGTGCACGACGATGAAAGCCGAGGATGTGACGGAGACGGTGGAGCGGGCACTCACGGCATCGGGCTGCGCCAGCGCCAGGCGTGCCCATCGGCCACGGCTGCTGAGTGACAACGGTTCCTCCTACATCGCCGGCGATCTGGCGGAATGGCTCGACGAGCGCGGCATCAGCCACATCCGCGGCGCTCCCTTCCATCCCCAGACCCAGGGCAAGATCGAGCGCTGGCACCAGACCTTGAAGAACCGCATCCTGCTCGAGAACTACCATATGCCGGGCGATCTCGAGACCCAGATCGACGCCTTCGTCGATCACTACAACAACCGGCGTTACCACGAGGCCATCGGCAACCTGACACCGGCCGATGTTTACTTCGGCCGAGGCAACACCATCCTACTGGAACGAGAAAGGATCAAACGACACACCATCCAGCACCGACGCTTGATGCACGCCACACTAGCCGCTTAACCTGTTCAAACAGATGCGCCACATCCTCTCTTCCAAAGACTCCTGACCTGTCTCAAATGTTCTGACGACGGACACACTCAGCTACGGTGGCCTCAATGGAACAGTCAGGTGATCGCAACGAAGAGTTGGATACGCAGCGCCTCAAGGCCCTCTCGCGGGCGGTCTTGCTCTATCGCGAGCAGGTCCCTAGCTCCTCTGTGCTGCAACTGTACACATTCCTGGTACTCGCTTCACAGGACAAGCCCATCGGCCTGACTGACCTTGCCCGAGCGGTGGGGACTGGAAAGCCAGTCATATCGGCTGCGGTAGAAAACCTTGGAGGGTTTGGGCGCGGCCCCGCTGGAAAGGACTCCTCTCCACCCAACCTAGTCCACTGCAAGGACCATCCAAGTGACCGGCGCTCGAAGCTGGCGGAGCTGACTCCGAAGGGAGCCGCGTTGGCGGCAAAGCTGTGCGCGATCCTCGGAGGTTAAAAGCTCGTGGGCAAAGCCTCCGACCGCCTCCGAGGGAATGACCAGCACCAAGGTCTTCCCTTCGGCATCGCCGAGGTTAACTGTTACAAAGGCCCGTCCCGCTCAGTGGCACCAGCCGTTCCCCTCAGCGAAGTCTCTTCCGCGCTACCGCCCGTCCCTCCTCGGTTAGGGCAGCCCCCCCCCCGTGGATTGCGCACAGCTTTGCCGCCAACGCGGCTCCCTTCGGAGTCAGCTCCGCCAGCTTCGAG
>DATJGP010000243.1:0-16028 GCA_035494915.1 Candidatus Eiseniibacteriota bacterium
CCGCTCGCTCGAGGCGCGGCTTCGCGCCGCGGAAGCGATCCTCGCGGATGTGGCTCCCGCCGTGCGCGAGGCGGCGAGCTCGATCGCGACCACGGCTTCGTTCCTCGCGACGCCCGATCTCGGCGCGCTGTCCCCTCCCCAGCAGGAGGGAATGGGCGCGATCTCCCGGACGGCCGCGTCGCTCGAGCGGACGGTGCGGGATCTCGAGGACCTGGGCGCCCTCAAACGCCGCGCTCTCGAGCCCAGCCTGTGCCTGGCGGACGTCGGAACGCTGGTGGAGCGCGCCGCGGTCGAGCACATCGCGGCCGCCGGGCGCCGCCGGCAGGCGCTGAGTTTCGTGGCCGAGCCGGGGCTGGAGCACGGGCGCGTGGACGAGGCCCTCTTCCAGCGCGCCATCGATTCCATCGTCCGCCAGGTGCTCGGAACGGCTCCCGAAGGAGCGCGGGTCCTCATCGAGGCCGGGCGTGTCGAAGGAGGGATCGCGGTGGCGGTCGGCGCGAGCGCCGCGCTGCCCGTGCCGGGCGCGGCCGCCCCGGACAGCCTCCAGCTAGCGCTCGCACGAGCGATCATGGAGGCGCACGGCGGCGCCCTTCACGAGCGCGATCTTGGCGAAGGGCGTCGTGCCTACGTCCTGCGCCTCCCGCCCACGACCGTGGCCGGCCTGGCGGGGTATTCGGAGCCGCCCCAGACGGTATCTCCCAGCGAGCAAGAGACCCTGCCGCTAGCCAGCTGACGCCTCGAAGCGACAACACGCGCGGACACTCGTCGTCAAAATTTGATTACTCGCCCAACCCCTTGTGCCGCAATCATCAACGGCTACGCTATGGAAGTGTCTTAATTCATTGACGTTTGGGAGCAAAGTCCCAGACCCCGGTCCAGGCATTTCGCAACTCCGCAAGCCTAGGCATTACAAATGGATACGGTATCAATTACAAACCGCAATGCAAATGGCACGGCGGCTGCTCTAGCGTCCTGGCGTGAACGGCTCGCGGATGCGAGCGAAGCAGCGAACCCAAGACGAACGAGGTGAATGATGGCGACTCTCGCGGTGATTCTCGTGGTGGTCTCGTACTTCGGCGGCGGCAAGGCCGGCTGGTAAGACCACGAAGCTCTGAAGCAACCCGTTCCGAACCAACTCAACCAACCCGAACCGAACGAAAGGAGGTGAAGTGAAATGGCAACGCTCGCCGTGATTCTGATCGTGGTCTCCTACTTCGGTGGTGGAAAGGCTGGCTGGTAAGGAACCACACGCTAGCAGTACGACCCGCGGGTAGGGCGAACCCCTGCGGGACGGAAGGCGGATCGATGGGCCATCGGAGCACCCCCCTGGTGGCCCTTCGTTTTGCCGGTGCAGGGATGCACGTGGGGGGCGGCAGAGACGGCGCGGGGGTTGCAGGCCGCCGCGGCCGCCTCCCCGCCATTCCTGTCGGGAGGAGCTCCCCATCCTTCCGCGTTCTCCTCCCTCCTTGACACTCCCCGCTGCTCCCGCGATGTTACCTGCGAATGGGTGGGCCGCCCTCCAGGCCTCGCCGTCCCCTCGTATCGCCCAAGGAGTCCCGAATGCGAAGGAGCCTCTGGCTCGTCGCGGCCGCGTCCGTAGCCCTCGCCGCCGCTCAGCCGCTTCACGCCCAAGTCTTGACCGTGGACCTCACGCTGCCGCCGGGTACCGCGATTCCGAACTACGACCGGATCCGGATCGGTCAGGACGAAGCGATGGAGGGGAACGCGTACGTGGCGCGCACCGGCGACGCGGGATCGAGCTGGTACAACCCGGCGGGACTCGCGAAGAGCGAGCGCACGCAGCTGAACGCGGGGGGCAATGCGTACGAGCTCACGAGCTTCTCGATCGAGGGGCTCGGCGAATCGAAGGGGCGCACGCGGCTGGCTCCGATCGGCACCTACTTCGGTGGGGTGCTCGGCGATCCGGTGATCCACTCGAAGAAGCTTCGCCTCGGCTTCTCCATCGCGAGGCCCGTCTCCTGGACTCCGAGCCGGGTCGAGGGAGCGTTCGCCAGCACCGGTCCGTCCGGTGAGGAGAGCTTCCTCTACTCCTCGTTCGTCAGCCTCACGACCGACGTGCCCACCATCAACCTGGGCTACAAGCTGGGCGATCGCCTTCGCATCGGCGGCGGCGTGGGCATGGCGATCACGTCGTTCTATCAGAGCCAGACTGTCTCCGACCGGCTCGTGAACGGAGGCTCCGCGTCCGGCGTCCTTCGCGCGTTCGAGACCGAAGGACAGAACATGAGTCTCCTCCTGACAGGCGGACTTCAGTGCGACCTCGGGCCTTCGATCCGGATCGGCGCCACGGTGACCGCGCCCGGCTCGAAGATCTCGGGCTCGAGCCGGATCACCTTCCAGAGCACGGCCTATCAGGGCCCGGCGTCGCGCGACGGGTCGTTCAACGACGAGGAGGCCGATTTCGACTACGCCAATCCGCTTCGCGTGTCGGGCGGCATCGCTCTCAAGCTCGGGAAGGGCGAGGTCGAGGCGGACGTGTTCTATCGCGGGAGCAAGGATCCCTACGAGCTCTTCTCGAGCGACGTCGCGGCCTCGGTCATCCGCGTCGACTCGACCGGAGTCGCGACGACGAGCACGGTGCCCTTCGCTCCCGCAATCGAGGAGGCGCGCTCCGTCACGAACATCGCGATCGGCGGCAACTATCCGCTGTCGGAGAAGGCGCGCATCCACGCCGGCTTCTTCACCGACAACTCGCCGGTCGCGGATGCCGCCACCTCCATCTACCGGAAGGTCGATCTCGTCGGCGGCTCGCTCGGCGTGTCCCTCAAGTGGGGCGCGTTGAGCGGCTCGCTCGGGTTCACGGGCAGCTCCGGGACCAGCGAGGCGCGCTCCGCCGGAACGACGCTGGGGGGGCAGGACACGGTGAGCGAGGTCAAGGTCAGCACGTTCACCGCGCTCTACGCGATCTCGTACGCGTTTTGACAGCTTGAACCACACGGAGCGAAGCCTTAGCTTGCTCCGGTTAGCACGTCCGGACCAGAGTGCCGGGATCTTGCGCCGGTCGCATCGACCGGTTGCCACACTTCTTTGGGGGAATCAGCCATGAAGACCATCTCGCTCGTACTCCTCGCGCTCGCCATCGGCGCCCCGGCCTGGGCCGATGAAGCCACGCCGTCAAACCCGAACGCGCAGGTCGTGAACCAGACCCAGTCGGCCACCGGTAGCGCCCCGGCGGACAACATGGACCTCCTTCGCGCCAAGCTGAAGGCCGACAAGAAGCTCGTCGTGGGTGAGGCCATGGGCATGACGGAGAAGGAAGCCGCCGCGTTCTGGCCAGTCTACGACCTCTATCAGAAGGACATCACGGCGCTCAACGATCGCACCATGACGCTCCTCAAGGATTACGTGCACAACTACGGCGGCATGACCGACGCGTCGGCGAAGGGCATGGTCGACTCGTTCCTGAAGATCGAGAAGGACCGGATCGGCCTCATGCAGAGCTACCGTCCCAAGTTCCAGAAGGTGCTCCCCGAGGTGAAGGTCGCGCGCTATTACCAAATCGAGAACAAGATCCGGGCCGTCGTGAACTACGAGCTGGCGTCCGAGATCCCGCTGGCCGAATGACCCGGCGCCCGGAAGGACTCAAAGCCGCGGCGCTCGCGGCGGCTCTCGCGCTCTTCGCCTTCACGCCCGTCGCGGCGCAGGCGCAGGAGATCCCGGAGCATCGGTACGAGCTTGGCGCCAACGCGGGCTATAGCTGGACGTTCTCGCGCGAGGTGATCTACAACAACTTCGGCGGGAGCGTGGACGTGAAGGACGCCGCGCATTACGGCGGCACGCTCGACGCGTACGTCCAGCACGGGAAAGCGGTGCGGCTCATGTACCAGCGCCAGGACAGCAAGCTCACGTTTCAGCCGCGCGGCCTGCCCAAGGCGGACGTGGCGGACGTGGCGGTCGAGTACTTCCAGCTCGGAGGGCTCGCCGGAACGCCGAAGGGGACGATCCTCCCGTACGGCATGTTCACGCTGGGCGCGACGCGCCTCAGCTACTCGAACATCGACGCGGACGACAACTGGCGCTTCTCGATGATCCTTGGATTCGGCGTGAAGAAGTACATGGGCCAGAAGCTCGGCCTTCAGGTGGAGGGTCAGATCCCCTACACCTGGATCGACGCGAGCGGCTCGGTCGCATGCGGCTCCTTCGGATGCATCAGCACGGTCGGAGGGACCGGCGTCGGGCAGGCCAATGTGGGTGGGGGACTCTTCCTCAACTTCTGATCCAGGATTACGACAACGAAGGGCCGGAGTGCCGCGGGCGCTCCGGCCTTTTTCTTTACAGGAGGAACTTGGCGAGGCGGGAAACGATCTCCTGGAGCGGGACCTCGAGGAGCACGACCGGGATCATCGGGATCGCCGCGGTGAGTGCGAGCGTGACGACCGTGCTCCTCCGGAAGGGAATCGCGCGGATGGACTCCGCGACGAAGTACGCCGTGGCGAGGTCCGTGAGCGAGCTGATCTCGGAGGCTCCGAGGAGCTCGTCCTTCGGTGCTTCGCGGGTGAACCAGCGCTTCTCGAAGAGCACCGAATGCTGCGCCGCGAGAACGCCGTAAAGGTAGAGCGCGCGCCGGCGGAGTCGCGCCAGGAGCGGCGTGAAGGAGAAGAACGGCCCCAGTCCGATGACGAGAGCCAGCACCAAGACCGCGATCAAGAGCGGCGCGAAGGACTTGAGCGTCACCGCACGCGCGGCCATCTCGTGATAGACCTCGGCCGAGATGACGGCGCTCGCGGTGAAGATGAGGGACACGACGGCGGTCGCGAGCGCCATGAAGATCGCGAGACCGCCCATGCGATCGGGATGACTCGGCTGGAGCTCGAGCGGCAGCCTCGATGTCTTCCAGACGAAGTACGAGATCGAGATCCAGCGCCAGGCCCAGAGGATCCCGAGGAAGAGGAAAAGCGGCCGGGCGAAGACCGTGTACCAGAGGCCGGCCCAGGAAAGCCCTCCCGGGCCCGGTCCCGCCATCCAGCTCGTCGACGCGGCGGCCACCGGCGGGTGGAGGTTGGCCACGATGAGGAAGGCCACGATCGCGGCGATCGCGATCAGGGTGGCCGCGCCGCAAACGCGGAGGCGGGTGGCGCGAATCTCTTCCTGCCACCGGACGCCGTTCTCCGAAGTGAAGAGCCCCTCGGCCAGCACCCCGGGCAGAATGAACGAGATGTACCGGTCGACGCGGAATTCGTCGAGGAGGAGGATCGGCACGGCGAGAAGGAGTCGCACCGCGACCCCGTAGTCCTCGATGACGCTCCACATGGCCGCGCTTCCGCCGTCCCGATACGCGAGCGCGAGCGTGATGAGCCAGGAGCCGATCGAGAGCGCGAGGACGACGGGCACGATCGGACGTCCATCCCGCCGGCTCAGCCGGAGCTCCTCGCGCACTCGTGCCCAGGCGCCGCCGTGGAGGAGGCGCCAGTCCTCCATCAGAACGCTTCCTCGAGCCCGAAGTAGACGCCGCTCGTCTCGCGACCGAAGCCGATGTCGGCGCGCAGGTTCACGTTTTCCGCCTTGTTGAAGAGGAAGCGGGCCCCCACTCCGAGCGAGGTCTTGAGGTCGCGGATCTTGATGTCACGCAGCCGCGTTCCCACGTCTCCGATGCCGGCGAAGCCGACGGCGCCGATGCGCTTGTAGATGTGCGTGCGGTACTCGACCTGGCCTGCCAGGAGGCTCTCGTCCCGGTACCGCCCCTGGTAGTAGCCGCGCATGATGCGCTGCCCGCCGAGCGCCGGGAGCTCGTAGAAGGGAGGCGTGCCGCCGACCGTCTGCGCGAAAACCTGGAGGGCGACGATGTGCTGCGGCTTGATCTGCTGGTAGTGCCTGAGATCGATCTCGTACTTGTTGAAGTCGAAGGACCCGCCCAGCCACTGGCCGTAGTAGATCCCCTTCAGCTGGTGGTATCCGCCCTTGGTCGGGTAGAAGACCTTGTCGCGGGTGTCCCAGTTCCAGCTCCACCCGAGGCCGGTGCTCACGCCGCCTTCGGAACCCCGAACATCGCCCGACTGGAGCTCGGGGTTCTGTCGCTTGTCCACGATATCGCTGTTGTAGAGATCGAACACGAAGCCCGCGGAAGTGCGGTTGAAGACCTTCAGCTTGGGCGGGACGAGGAGCGTGATCTCCGCGCCAAAGCCTTTCGACTCGAACGCCGCGGCGTCCTCGAGGTCCGGCGTGTCCGGGCCGATGCCCCAGAACTTGTCCACGTAGTGTCCGTAGTCGAGGTTCGCGGTGACGATCGTCTTGTTGGCGCCGAAGTAGAGCTGCGGGTTGAGCGAGAACTTGTACTGCCCCGTGGTCGCGTAATAGCCCGACAGCGCGATCTTGCTCGGGCGGAGGATCGCGTCCTCGCGCGACGTGTAGAACGTCGTGATGCCCCCGACGCCGAACGCGAGCTCGGTCTCAGGCGTGTAATACAGGTACGGGTAGGCGTTGATCTGCGTCCGCTTGGTCGACAGGATCTCACGGGTGAGGAGAGCCTGCGTGGTGTCCGCCGGGTCGGCGTTCGGACCGGCGGCGCGCGCGGGCGCGGCGTGGAGGAGAAGGAGAAAGGGCGCCGCCGTCAGGAAGAGGGCGGCGCCCCGCCAGAGCGCTGCGTTTCTCAGATGTCCTCCGGGCTAGTTGCCCAGCTTGTACATGAGGCCGGCGGAGAACTCGCCCTGATCCAGGTAATCGGGATCCGCGACCTGGTAGCAGTAGAAGGGATCGCACCAGGTGCCGCCCCAGTCGTCGTTCAGGTAGGTCGGGTTGTACTTCGCCTGCAGCTTGAGGCCGATCTTCTCGCCCTCGACTTTGATTCCGCCGCCCAGGCCGAGCGAGAACCGGGAGACCGTATCGAAGTCGCGGTCCGGGTTGAAGAACGTGGCCCCGAGGCCGAGCAGGAAGTAGGGGTGCATGTTCGAGCCGTAGCGGATCTTCTCGAACAGGAAGTTGCCGTGGAGCTGGCCAACCTTGAGGCCAATGCGATCCACGCCGAGCACGGAGAGATGGCTCTCCTGCTGCATGTAGGACGCCTCGAAGGTGAACCCCTCGTGCGCCATGAACCCAATCTGCCCGCCCCAGGTGAGGCCGCCCTTCACCTTCACGTCCTTGGCATCGTTCTGTCCCAGCTCGAGGTTGCCGGCCGTGGTGTAGCCCGCCATGGGCGAGATATAGATTTCGCGTGCCTGCGAGGACGAGGCGGTACCTGCGAGAGCCAGTGCGAGCGTGACCGCCGCGATCCGACTGCGAGTCGACATGGTTCCCTACCTTCCTTTCCCGGTTCGAGAGGGGTGCCGTGCCGCCGGGGCTCGGCCGGACGGGAGTGTCTGCCATCCGAGGAGATGGCGCAAGAGGGACTTAGGGAGCCCGAAGAGGAACTTAGGGAGGGCCGCGGACCGTCCGATAGAAAATACGGAAAGGCCCGTAGGCGCCGGATCCTTCCCGGACCTTGGCGGGCGTGTATCATGGGAGTGCACGCTTGGGGCCGCGCATCGGGACGCCTCCACCTACGAGGATCGCCGCATGAACAAACGACCTACGGCCGAGCTGGCACCCCTTCTGGACTGCGACGTCCCCGAGCGGCTGCCGGTGCTCCCTCTCATGAGCACCATCGTATTCCCCCTCGGCGTGACCTCGCTCCAGGTGCGGGTGGAGCAGTCGAAGGCGCTCCTGCGCGATTTCTCCGACCCCGATGACCTGATCGCGCTCGTCACGAGCCCCGCCAAGCGGGAGCAGGAGATCCGCCCCGAGGACCTGAGCCGGGTCGGCCTCGCCGCGCGCGTGATCCGGATCCTCAACATGCCGGGGGGAAACGTCCAGGTCACCCTCGAGGGGCTCCGCCGGATCGAGATCGTGGAGATCGTCTCGCTCGAGCCCTACATGATGGCCCACGTCTTCTGCCCTACCGAGGTTCCGGGCGATCCCGCGGCCGTCCTCGATCTCGTGAACCGCATCCTCAAGTCGCTCCGCGCGCTCGCGCAGCTCGACAAGACCTATCCGCCCGAGCTCGACAACATCTTCAGCATGAATCTCGGGGACCCCGGGCTCTTCGCCGATACGGTCGCCTCCATCGTGCGCTTCCCGCTCGACACGAAGCGCCTGATCGTCGAGACCCTCGACGTCCACGACCGGCTCGAGATCGTGGTGCAGGGGATCGAGGCCGAGATCGCGCGGCTCACCGTGGCCGAGGACGTGGTGCGGCGCACGAGCGAGCAGATGGAGAAGGGGCAGCGGGAGTACTTCCTCCGCCAGCAGCTCAACGAAATCCGCCGCCTGCTGGGCGAGGACGATCCGCAGGAGATGCTCGTCCGACAGATCATCGAGCGCGCGGAAGGAATCGGGCTCCCCAAGCACGTGCTCGCCGTGGTCGAGGAGGAGACGAACCGGCTCCGCTACTTGCCGCCGTCCTCGCAGGAGTCCGGTGTGATCCGGAACTACATCGACTGGCTCCTCTCGCTCCCCTGGTCGCGCCGCTCCACGTCGCCCATCGATCTCGACGAGGTGGCGCGGAGCCTCGACGAGGAGCACTTTGGCCTGGAGAAAGTGAAGGAGCGCATCCTCGAGTACCTCGCGGTGCTCAAGCTGAAGAACGACCAGAAGGGACCCATCCTCTGCTTCGCCGGCCCCCCAGGGACGGGCAAGACGTCGCTCGGCGCTTCGATCGCGCGCGCTCTCAAGCGCGCCTGCATCCGCATGAGCGTCGGCGGGGTGCGCGACGAGGCGGAGATCCGCGGGCACAGGCGGACCTACATCGGCTCACGCCCCGGTAAGATCATCCGGAGCCTTCGCGACTCGAATTCAAGCAACCCCGTCTTCATGATCGACGAGATCGACAAGCTGGGGCACGACGCGCAGGGAGACCCCGCGGCGGCGCTTCTCGAGGTGCTAGACCCCGAGCAGAACCAGCACTTCATCGATCACTACATCGAAATTCCGTTCAATCTCTCCGAGACGCTCTTCATCACGACCGCGAACGTGCTCGACTTCATCCCGCCCGCGCTGCTCGACCGGCTCGAGGTGATCCAGATCCCGGGCTACATGGACGAGGAGAAGCTCGAGATCGCGCGGCGCCATCTCATCCCGCGCGAGGCGCAGGCGAACGGCCTCGCGGCGACGGACATCGCGTTCGACGACGCGGCGCTCCTCAAGATCATCCGCGAGTACACGCGCGAGGCGGGCGTCCGCCAGCTCGAGCGCGCCATCGACAATTTCTGCCGCAAGGCGGCACGTCAGCGCACGACGGGCTACACGGGGAACTGGAAATACACCGAGGAGGACGTGGAGAAGGTGCTCGGTCCTCCCTACATCCTGCCGGACCGTCCCGAGGGTCGCGCGGAGGTCGGCGTCGCGACCGGCCTCGCCTGGACGACCACGGGGGGCGATCTCCTCGTGATCGAGGCGCTCAAGATGCGCGGCGCCGGACGCGTGATCGTGACCGGGCAGCTCGGCGACGTGATGAAGGAATCGGTGCAGGCCGCTCACAGCTACGTTCGGGCCCGGGCGGAGATGCTCTGCATCGATCCGAAGCTGTTCGACGAATACGACATGCACATCCACTTCCCCGAGGGGGCCGTTCCCAAGGACGGGCCGTCCGCCGGGATCACGATCGTCATGGCCATCGCATCCGCGCTCGCCGACGCACCGATCCGGAACGACGTTGCGATGACCGGCGAGGTGACCCTGCGCGGCAAGATCATCGCGGTCGGGGGACTCAAGGAAAAGGTGATGGCGGCCCATCGGGCCGGCATCAAGACGGTCATCTTTCCGGCGGACAACCAGAAGGACCTGGTCGAGATCCCGGAGACGATCCGGTCCAACATGAACCTCGTGCCGGTGGCCGTCGTGGACGAGGTATTCCAGCACGCATTCGCCGGCGTGGCCGAGCGCATCGCCGAGCTCGAGGCGCAGGCGAATCGCCGGAAGGAGCGCGCCGCCGAGCGCGCTGCGCAGAAGGCCGCGAACGCGCGCAAGGCCACTCGCGGCGGATCGCGTACGGTTCGTGCCGCGAAGGACGGGCGCAACCGCCGCCGCTCGGGTCGCAATGGACGGGAGGCCGCGAAGCCGCGCTGATCGCGCGACCCCGCGAGCACCACCCGCCCCCTCCGGGCCGCGTCGCCTCAGCCCCGCGCCTCCTCACGGCGCGGAGTCCCGCCCAGAAGCGCCTGCGCCACCACCAGTGCCGAGAGCGTGATGAATCCCCGCCGCACGTCCGCGTCCGGGATCACGTCGAAACAGAGCACCGCCTGCGTCCACCAGAGCGCGAGGAAAACCGCCGCGCGCGCCGCGAGCCCGAGCCACGCGGTGCCGGACGCTCCGGCGATCGCGCGCTCGATCTGCCCGCGCAGAGCCGCGGCGTAGAGCGCGAGCCCCAGCAGGAAGCCGTGCACCGGCGTGACTCCCCACCGGTGCGGCGCCACGCCCGCGAGCGCGAGGCCGGCCAGGCCGGAGATGAGCGCCACCAGGATCGATAGCCGCTTCATGGCCGTCTCCTAAGCGTTGCCCTGGATCCCGCAGCCCAGCGACGCGAGAGCCAGGCCCACCCCGCATCCGGCCGCCCCCGCCCACGGGACGGTGGGGGCGATCTCTTCGGCGATGGCGCGCCCCGTTGCGCAGTAGCCGGGCGCTGTATCCATGAAGCACTTGATGAATTTGGACCACTTGAGGCGAGCGTCGCTGCGCAGAATGGCGCCGCTCGGGGCGAGTTTGTAGTGCACGCCGACGTTCACGTACCCGATCACGCCGCCGAGATCGACGGGCGTGTACCCGGTTTCCAGCGACGTGGGCTCGCGTCCCTTGATGAGGTCCGACGGCTCGGCATACGGCGTCATGCCGTCGTCGATGTACGAGATGAAGCGCGCGTGCGTCGGATCCTGATCCACCATGTAGGGGAGGATCGTGACCGAGACCTTCCGGCCGTCGAGGAGGCGCCCTTCCGACTTCACCGCGCGATTCCACATCGGCGTGAGCCGAGGGTCCACGTTCTCCGCGATCGCGCGCTTCACGAGCGGCATCGCCGCCGCTTCCTGCACGGCCCGATCCAGGTCGGGTCCGGTGACCCAGTGGGCCTCGATCACCTCCGGCGCGCGCGGCGCGGCGACGTCGGCGACGTGCGCGGACTTCTGTTCGCAGCCGGTGGCCGCGAGGGCGAGAGGCAAGGCGAGCGAGACGAGACGGACGACGTTCATGACGGCACCCTCCTTCTACGCGCGGCTGAGCCGCGCCGTGGGCGCCGAGGAGCGAGGGTGATCCGGAACGCAGCATGAGCCGTTCCACCGCACGGGGCGTCGTCGCCCGGGGCGGCGGGATCGGGATGCGGTGAATCGCGCGTCGAACGTTCGACGCCGTCGTCGTTCGACGCGGTCACGCGCCCGCCCGCGCGCCCGCCCGCGCGATCAGTGGAGGATGCCGATCCTCTGTCCGAAGGAGACCTGCACGCCCCATTCGTCCGTGTCGTCGTCCACCGGCGCCATCTGATTGTGCCGGTCGAAGCGTCCCTCCACCGACAACGCGTTGTCCCCCAGGTGGGGGACGCGCACCCAGGTGAGCTGGAGCCGGGTCGCGAGGCGCTCCTCGCGGCGGGCGAGCGTGTCCCACTCGCGATCCTGCCAGGACACGAACGGCGTCACGAGGAGAACGCCGCGAATCGCCTCGTACCGCAGCTCGAGTGCACCCTGGATCGTCTGATCGGTGAGGTCCAGATCCTGGAACTCGTTCACCTCGACCCCGCCCGAGAGCGTCGTGGTCACCCGATCGCTCCGGCGCTGGGTGGACACGAGCGAGCCCGACGTCACGAGCCGCCGCGCGTTCTGGGCCATGTCGTCCTCGTAGAGCGTGAGGTCGATGCGCGCGCGGGTCTGTCCCTCGTACCTCTCGCCGATGACGAGCTCCGTGGCGGCGCGGGATTCGCGCAGATGAGTGGCGGCGCCGTGGTGCTGGATCCGGATGAACTCGGGTGTCACCCAGCTGACCTGGTTCAGCTTCAGCTTGCCGCCGAAATTCCAGCGATCCACCTGGACCGACGGCGCGTCGCCATCCTCGACCGGCTGCTCGCGCCGGTAGCCGCCGAAGAAACGCCAGTTCGCGATGTCCCGGGCGAGCCGAGCCGATCCCCCCTCTCGATCCGAGAGCGCATACGGATTCAGCGTCGTGGCCAGGTCGGGCTCCATGTGGAACGCGTCGACGTTGGCTTCGAATCCCGCGACCACGCCGTGGAGCGCACCCTGCACGCCGATGCGCGACCGGCTGGGCTCCACGCCCTCGATCGCGCGATGGCGCACCGTGATCGCCTCCGCGGTCAGGCTCCATGTGGCGCCGAGCGTGGCCGACCCTGAGCCGCCGAACAGCTCCTGCGTGCGCACCACGGAGTCGGGGGCCCCGGCGGTGGGATCGTCGCGAACGTACCCTCCGTAGAGCGCGGCCTTGATCCGCTCGCTCGCGAACGCGTGCGCGAGCCGCGCTGCGTAGAGATCCGACCGGAGCTGGTCCAGGGTTCCCGCCGCGGACCTCGGTCGCGAATCCAGAGCCACGAAGCCCTGCAGCGTTCCGAGCGGCGTGCCGCGCCACTCGAGCTCGCCGCCGCGCCGCGGCACCGGGCTCGCGAGGAGCGGTGCGTCCGCCGCGAGCGAGGGGGCGAGATCGCCGATCGCGACCGAGCCGTTCTCGAGCCCGAGCTTCACGTCCATCTGCTCCGGGGACCCGCTTCCGTTCTCCGGCTCGTCCATGCGGAGCCGCCACGTCGCGTTCGCGCTCAGCTCCGCGGTCTTCGAGATCGCGTAGTGGGCGCGCCACGCCGACCAGGCGAGCCCCGCGGACTCCTCGTCGCGGAACTCGCTCTTGCCGATCGCGAGATACGTGGCGTCGAGCGTGAATGCCGAAGGCGGGCGCGGCGGCGGGACGTCGGTCTGGAGCGTGTCCGCCTCCTCCGGCTTGGGCGGCGGCGCGATGCCCGATGGGGGCGGCATGCACACGATCGTGACCGGACGCGCCGCCACGTTCTGCGGCCACTCGATGATGACGTGGAGCTGGTGCTCGCCCAGGCGGCGCGACGGCATCGGCCCTCGCGACTCGATCGTGACCGGCCGGCCCGACTCCATGTAACCGTTCTCCATCGCGACCGGATCGCCGTCCATCGTCACGAGCACGCGAAAGCTGCCGGTACCGAATCCCGTGACCACGGCGCGAACGCGCACGGTGTCGCCGGCGGCGTAGGCCGCGCCGGGCAGCGGCTTCTCGAGCGCGATCGACTGGATCGCGAGCGTCGACGCCATGGTGGGGACGACCTGCGCGGCCGCCACGGCCGTCAGCGTGTCGGGGGGCGAGGCGACCGGGCCCGAAATCGCCTGGAAGGTCACCGGCGAGCCCAGCTCGTCCGTGCCCTCGAAGACGAGACCGAATCCCAGGATTCCGCCCGGCGCCTGCCGCGCGAGATCGGGAGGCAGCGTGACGGCGACATTGAGCCGCGCCGTGCCGAGGCGCGGGATCGATGCGCGGAAGGGAAGGGTGATGGATCGGATCGGAACGGCCGATAGGTGTCCGGGCGGGAGCGGCCCGGCATAGAAATCGGCCCGCGCGCTGGTGAGCGTGGCCGCCACGCCGTTCCGCTCCCGGACGTTCACGCCGACCGGCGTCGGAACGCCGGGCACCAGCGTGATCGAGGAGAAGTCGGCGCTCAACGGGATCGGCTCGAGCAGCGCCTGCGCGAGGGCCGGAGCCGCGCCGAAGGGCGCCAGCGCGGCGACGACCAACGCGAGGACCCGGCGCCGGGCGCGCGAACGGAGCGTCGGTGCGATTCGTGGAATCAAGCGGGGCGCTCCGGAGGAAGGGGAATGACGTTGCGGCAAACGCGCGGGGAACCGTATCATCGGACGTCTATGCCGTCAAGAAAGCGAGCCGCCACAACGAGTTCGGGGCGCAAGAACGGCGCGCCGTTCCCGCGCAAGAAGATCCCGGTCTCCGTGCTGGGGGGCACGGGAACGGTCGGGCAGCGTTTCGTCCAGCTGCTCGAAGGCCACCCCTGGTTCGAGATCGTCGACATCCTGGCGTCGGACCAGAGCGCGGGCAAGCCGTACGCCGAGGCCATCGGCTCGCGCTGGAAGCTCACGACCCGCATACCCGCCGACGTCGCGAAGCTTCGCGTGCGCGCGCCCGGGGACAAGCTGCAGGGCCGCGTCCTCTTCTCCGCGCTCGACGCGTCGGTGGCCGGCGAGCTGGAGCATGAGTACGCGAGCCGCGGACATCTCGTCTCCTCGAACGCCCGCAACCATCGCATGGACCCCAACGTGCCGCTCGCGATCCCGGAGGTGAACCGGGATCACATGAGGCTGCTCGAGGTCCAGCCCTACAAGAACGGCGGCGGGCTCGTCACGAATCCCAACTGCTCGACCATCGTGATCGCGATGTCCCTGGCGCCGCTTCATCGCGCCTTCGGCGTCGAGGCGGTGATCGTCACCACCTTCCAGGCTGCGAGCGGCGCCGGTTATCCCGGCGTCCCGTCCCTCGACATCCTCGGGAACGTCGTGCCGTATATCCCCGGGGGCGAAGAGGGCAAGATCGAGAGCGAGACGCAGAAGATCCTGGGACGCATCGGCCCGAAGGGAATCGTGCACGCCGAATTCCAGGTGAGCGCCCTTTGCCACCGCGTGCCGGTGGTGGATGGACATCTGAACGCGATCAGTCTGCGCCTCCAGACGCGCACCACGCGGAAGCGGATCCTCGACGCGTGGGAGGGCTTCCGTCCGCTCCAGAAGCTCGGCCTCCCGAGCGCGCCCGACCAGCCGATCGAAGCGCGCTCCGAAGAGGATCGGCCGCAGCCCCGCCTCGACGCCGATCGCGCGGGAGGCATGGGAGTCACGGTCGGACGGCTCCGCCCCTGTCCCGTCCTCGAATGGAAGTACGAGGCGCTCGGACACAACACGATTCGCGGAGCCGCGGGCGCGGCCATCCTGAACGCGGAGATCCTCGTTCGGGACGGGCGGATCTAGACCGAGTCACCATGCCGGCCGGCCGGGACATCGTCTTCGTGCGCCACGGCGAGACCGATTGGAATCGCGAGCGGCGCGTGCAGGGCAGCCAGGGCGCGTCCATCAACGACGCCGGCAAGGAGCAGGCGCGCGGGCTGTCGCGCCTCCTCTGGGAAGTGCCGCTTCAGGCCGTCTACTCGAGCACGCTGCCTCGCGCGCTCGAGACCGCGTCGTACGTCGCGGGGCCGCACTCGCTCGGCGTGGTCTCGGATCCTCGATTCAACGAGATCGATCATGGGGACTGGGAAGGGATGCTCGAATCGGAGCTGCCCGATCTTCCGCTCTACTTGAAGTGGCGGGACGATCCCACCGCGGTGTCGCTCCCCGGCGGCGAGACGCTGCAGGCGGTGCACGAGCGCGCGGTTCAGGCGATGCGCGAGATCCTCGCGAAGCACGACGAGAAGGACGGGCTCGTCGCCGTCGTGTCCCACCAGGTCGTGCTGGCGCTGCTCAAGTGCTACCTTTTAGATCGCCCCTGGAGCCAGCTCCGCCGCCACGCGCTGAGCGTGGCCTCCTACGAGATCCTGACGGCCGGAGAGGGCTTCACTCCACGTCCGTGAGCGCCGGAACCGATTGGGCGCTCGCGGGTTCACGAAGAGGAACCCCATGAATCGTCCGCATATCGTTCCCTTCTTCCTGGCCTTCCTGACCCTGCTCGGCGCTTCGTCCGTGCGGGCCCAAGCCATTCAGTACAGGCCGCTTCTCCAGAATCCGAAGGTCACGGACACCGATCCCGCTCCGTCCCCGGACGGGAAATGGGTCGCCTTCCAGAGCAACCGGAGCGGCTCGAGCCAGATCTGGGTGATGCCCGCGGGGGGTGGAACGCCGCGCAGGGTCACGTCCGATCCGGACTCGGTGAGCGTCAATGGCCGCCGGATGCCGACCCGCGTCATGACGCCGACCTGGTCCCCCGACAGCAAGACCATCCTCTACGTATCCACGCGCTCGGGCCCGTACAACATCTACGCGATCCCGATGGCTCCCGGCGGCAAACCTAAGCCGCTCTCGCGCGCCGCGGGGAGT
>DATJGP010000244.1:0-2522 GCA_035494915.1 Candidatus Eiseniibacteriota bacterium
TGCTTCTCCGGCGTCCCGGCGACGCCGGACGAGTCCGACGGCCAGCCTCCTTCGATCACCATCATCGGAATCGGGCTCGTGGCGTCGATCGTCGTGTAGTAGTCGATGGGAATACTGTCCGGGTCCGAAAAGCCGCCGAGATAGGGATACGAGGAGAGGCCGAGGACCTGGATGAACGGGAAGTCGGCCCGGTCCTGATCCACCCCGATGAATCCGCTTCCGGGCACGAGTCTCCCCCATGCGGTCTCCACCTGGACCGTGGTGAAGAGCTGGACGTTCGGATCGACCGCGCGCACGTCCCCGGCCGCGCCGTTCCCCACCTGCACCACCGCGGTGTAGAGCGCCGAAGGCGCGATCGCGCGGATCAGATTCGTCTCCGAAGCGACCCCGAGGAAGTCGGGGTGCACGATCGTGTCGAGCGCGGTGACGTAGCTCCGGTAGAGCTGCTGGATCGCGGGCTCCGTGAGGCTCCGGCCCGCGTCCACGAGGGGCTGCGAGTCGGCGGAGCGATTGAGTCCGTTCGTCGGATCCACGCTCGCGACGATGCGAAGCCCCTTCGACCGGTAGTAATTCGCGAGCCCGAGCTGGGTCGCGCGAACGATGGAATCGGGAGGAATGCCGGCGAGGAGCGCTTCCCACGGCGGCTCGCTCAGCATGAGCGCCGCGTCCGCACGCGCGGACCAGAGATCGATCGTCTGGATGGTGAGGGCGAGGTCCTGGCGCGGCGGAATGCCGGAGAAGCCCATGCGGTAGGTGCGCGGGCTCGCGGAGGGACCGGTCGGTCCGTCGTCGTCCCCGGAGCACTGGACGAGGAGAAGGCCCGCGAGCAGGAGCGTGAGGACCGGCGTGAACCATCGTGACCGCATGGGTGTCTCTCGTGGGACGGCCTTCATCGCGCGCCCAGTATTGCACGGAGCACCGCGACCTCTCTAGACTCGTTGCGTGCGGGCTCTTGCGGCTCTTTTGGCTCTTCCTTGGGCGCTTGTCCTCGCCGTTCCCGCTTCGGCGGCGGAGCCGGAGAAACATGGCGTCTGCTGGCGCGGGAAGCCCGCCCCCGAGTGTCAGGGATTCGTCATCACCGACTTCGGGCTGCTCCGGCGGCTCGACGAGGATCCCACGGGCGGCATCGACGACTTCCACGTGTCGCTCGATGTCGGCTACGCGCGCAACGTATCGGCCAAGGCGGCCGTGGGCGGCACGATCTACCTCGGCACGGGATCGGACCACGCGCGCGTCGGCGTGCGCGGACGCTATCGCCGCTGGCTCTCGAGGGACTGGGCCGTCGACGCGTCGCCGGGCCTCCTGGTCTACGGGAGCGAAGACGGCGCGTACGAGTTCCAGGCGCCCGGCATCATCGTGGGAGTGACCATCGGCTGGAAGGACCTCGTCGGCTGGACCGTGGAGGGAGAGCACTCACGGTACGAGAATCCGATCCACGACCCGGACCAGCCTGCCAAGCTCTCGGACACGACCTGGCGCACCGGGCTCAAGCTCGGCGCCGCTCCCGGCGTGCTCGGCACGCTGGCCATCGTGACGCTCGTCGTCCTGGTCGTGGCCTCGGGGGCAGCGGATTGAGACGCGCCGCGCCGCGCTAGCGCTCCAGCGTCGAGAGCTGCCACTCGTCGCGGCCGCCCTGGCGGAGGATGGGCGACATGGCCATGAGTCCGGTCGGGCCGATCGCCTTTTTCAGGAATTCCATCTCCGCGAAGTCGGCCTCGACCTCGTCCAGCGGGATCTCGACCCCGGCGCTCCGCGCGACGAGCCGCGCCTTGGCGCGGAGCCCCAGCTCGGCCTCGATCCGGAGCAGGCACAGCATGTCGGCGACCACCGTGCCTGGGAATCGGTGGCGGATCGATTCGAGATAGCGTCCCACCCTGGTTTCCCCGAGCTCTCCGCTATGGATCGAATCGAGGAGCTCGAGGTCGCTGTCGAACTCCGAGCTGAGCCACTCCTGCGTGGCACGCTCGCTCCGCTCGAACACGGCGATGACGAGAGGCGGCATGAGGAGGCACATGATCGCCGTCGCGAGGAGCGGATTGACGAAGAAGTGGTTGTAGATCGCGTGCGCCCCGATCGCGATGGCGAGCCCGGGGAGGAACACCCACCAAGCCGAGGTGCGGTGCCGGTCGGCAAGGCTCTTCGAGAGGATGCCGACGATGCCGCTCGTCGACCCGTGCATGATCGCGGTCCCGAGCCCGCGCACGAGCCAGAGGAGCACGCCATAGTCGCCTAGCGCGCGCGCGTAGTAGAGATTCTCGACCACCGCAAAACCGGTCCCCACGGCGAATCCGCGGATCCCAGCGTCGACCATGAATCCCACCCGCTGCGAGCGAACGAGGTAGATCAGGAACGCGGCCTTCGCGACTTCCTCGATCACGGGGGCCACGTAGCTCCGGAGCGCCCCCTCGTCCAGGCCGGCCGCGAGGAGCCCGCGGTTCCAGGCGAACGAGACGAGCGCGGCCGCGGCGCCGACACCCATGGTCACCAAGATGGCGCGGCCGGTGACCAGCTTGTAGCTGTCG
>DATJGP010000245.1:0-6050 GCA_035494915.1 Candidatus Eiseniibacteriota bacterium
CCGGGTGTATCCCCGATTGCACACGGGGCCGGGTCGGCTCCAGCGCAAAAGGGAGGGTGTGGCATTGAAGCCGTTGCGGCTCTTGGTTCTAGGAATGGCGATCGGAGTCCTCGCCATCCTGGCCCGTCCGCTGCCGGCGAGCGCCGCCACGGATCACCCTCGACACCACACCGCTCGTCAGCTACGCACGGTTACCGCATTTCCGCGCTTAGCTGCGAGCCGCGCCACGTACCCACATCCTCAGCCCGCGCGCCGACCCGGACCCCAACACCCTTCTCGCGCCGCCAGGGCCGCGTCCCACACGCGCCCGGTCAAGCGCCCTCGAGTGAATGATCACGCCGCCGCCCTGGGCCTGGAGCCTACCGCTCCCGCCCTCGCCGCCGCCTGGCGTATCGGCTTCTATCGTTCGTTGTCGTTCAAGCATCGGGATGGTTCGGTGATTTCGGGGCGCGGTCCCCCGCGCGCGGGCCCATCGTGTTTCTCCGCGATCCAACTCAGCTCGGATCGCAGCATGCGGCCCAGCCCCGCTCCGAACCCAGCCATCCCATCCGCTTCGCTGTCCGCTTCCGTCCGTTCCACCACTACATCCAGATCCAACCCCGATCACTCCATTTGCTTTGCCCCGAGGGCGGCCACGCCCTCTCGCGCCGCCGGTTTGGAGGGCACTCCGGCGCGGCTCCAGTCCCCCTCCACAGGAGAATTGTCATGACCCGTACCCATGTGTTGGCCTCCGTTGCGTTCGGCATGCTGCTGCCGGTTGCCGCTTTCGCCGGCACTGGCACCGCGACCACGACTTCGAGCACGGCGCACCACAACTCGGCGCACCACTCCTCGACGAAGTCGCACAAGGTCGATCTCAACACCGCGTCGAAGGAAGATCTCATGAAGCTCCCGGGCGTTGACGACGCGACCGCCGACAAGATCATCGCCGGCCGTCCGTACACGTCGAAGAGCGAGCTCGTGAAGAAGAACGTCCTCACGCAGGAAGAGATGAAGAAGATCGACGCACACGTGATGGCGAAGGCGCCGGCCAAGGAAGCCGCGCCGAAGAAGTAGCTATAGCTGGTTGAAGCGTGGGGCGGCGGGAGGCGCCGTCGCCCCTATGCGAACCGGTGGCCGGGCGGCGTGGCTCGTGCTGCTTTCCACGGTCTTAGTGAGACACCCCCTGATCTCCTGGAACGTGGAGGACACGATGTCCAAGCTCTCCGCCGCTCCGGTCCACCGGGTCGCACGTACACGCGCATGCGGTAGCTTGCGCGGTTAGTAGCTGGGCAGGAAGACCTGGCCCCCGGCGGTGAGCGCCTCGGGCTTGGAAAACCCAGGAATCGGTTCGAGGCCATCGGCCGCGCGGATCCACTGCGCTTCGCCGTCGGCCTCGTTTCGTTTCCGGGCGTCGGGCGAGAGATAGATGGCGTCGGCGGGGTGATCCGCGGAGACGCGGTCGCGCTGACGCCAGAGCGGAAGGAGGAGCGCTGGACGGTCGAGGTGCCACGACACCCAGTCGGGCACGTCGGTCCAGATGATGCCGCCGCGCGCGGGTCCGAGCGCTTGCTGAAGCTGGGTCGCCGTGGCCGGGAGTAGCGGTGGGAAGCGGCGCTCCGCGTCACGCGTGGTGATGCCAACGAGGATCGCTCGCTCGAGCACGAGGAGCGTCAGGAGCAGTGCCTGGCGGTTCCGGCCACAGATGCGGTCGAGAGTGGGCGCCGCCGCCATGCCGAGCACGACGGCAATGAATGGGATGGCGGGCGCGAGAAAGCGCGGACTCCGCTCCAGGCACGAGAACGCCGCGATCTGGACCAAGGCCGCGGCGAGGATCCACCCGGCCGGCTTGAGCGCTCCCCACCGCTGCTTGGGATCGCGTAGGAGGAGTCCCGCGATCGCGAGCCCGAGCGCGAACGGACCGAGACCCCAGAGAAGATCGATGCCATAGCCCACCGCGTCCTTCGTGAATCGCCACGCAAACGTGAGCGGATGCGCGGCGACGTACGCGGCCACCCCGGGCATGGGTTCGAGGTACGTGCGGGTCGAGGAATAGCCGGGATACTCCGGCGTGTAGAGGAGCATGGGATTGCCGCGGATGGGCGAGGCCTGGCCTGTTTCGGTTCGAAGGTGGCCGATCCACGGAAGCGCGAGCGCGGCGAACACCAAGGCGAATGCCGCAGCGCGATCCCATCGCCTGCCTCGCGCGGCGCACACGAACCAGAGCGGGAGCATCACCACCGTTTCCCCACGCAAGTACCATGCGGCTGCTGCGAGGAACCCCGCGGCCGCAGCGGACGATGGCCGCGCGTACCGGAGCAGGAGGAGCCAGATCGCGGCGCCGAGCGCGGCCGCGGGGACCTGGCTGAGACCGGCGCTGAAGGGGTCGAGCAGGATCGGTGATGCGATCGCGAAGGCCGCAGCGAGAGCGCCCGCGCGCGGAGAGTGGAGATGCGACGCGAGCAGGAAAACGAGGCCTACGAGAATGGCGTGCGCGAACACCGCCACGATGAAGAATCCGAGCGGGAGTGCGACGCCAAACTCGAGGAACGTGGCGCCGATTGCCGCGTACAAGGGCATGCGCCATCGCACGGGAAACGGAGCGGGCTGGGTGCCGAGGTGCGTGGGATACGTGTAGAGCGACGTGAAGCCCTGCCCCCGCGCGAGCTGCCGCGCTTCCTGCGCGTAATCCCAGACGTCGCCGGATGGAGGGATGCGCGTGTAGGTGGCGCACGCGAACGCCGTCGCAAGGATGAGCGCGAGAAGGGACCACAGGGCGGCATCGCGCCACCGAAGGGATCGCTGCTGGTGCGCCATGGCGCGGAGTGTAGCGCACCGAAAAAAAGTGCCCCGCCGGGTTCCGCCGGCGGGGCAAGGGTCTGCGGTCTTGCGGTCCGCAGATTCCGTGAGGTCCGCGGGTCTGTGGGGGGTCCGCGGATCGGTTCCTCGTGAGAGTTCCGACCAGCCGGCGCTCGTTGCTAGGAGGCAACCAAAGAGCTAACCCGCTGAATCGTTGGCGGTTAACCCACCCCTCTCATCTATTTAGATCACCGGCCCCCGGGCTGAGGTTCCCTCCCGAGGGGCTTTTTTTCCGCCCCTGTAAGTGCCCCCACAGAGCGGGGATAAGACTCGCCAGTAGGCCTGCGTAGATGGCCTCGATTCCAAGCGGGTATCCAGGGGTCCACGCAAAATAGCGGCTCAGAAGCCAGAGAAGGGACACTCCGGCGCCAGCCAGCATGGAGGCCACAGCAGCGTTGGATGGGAGTCGAAAGCGATCGCTGTACGACGCAAGTAGTGGAATCAACAATGCGGGCACACCCACGGACCCCACGTCGTGCCACAGATCGACGGCGGAGCGCACGTACAGCGCGAGCAGGATCGAGAGGATCGCTGTCATCACGTATCCGATCTGCACATAGCGGTTCACGCGCGATTCGTCCTTCTCTCCACGCCACCGCCAGATGAGATCGCGCCCGAAGTTCACGCCGCCGATGAACGTGTACCCGTCGACCGTGGACATCACCGTCGCGAGGAGACCGAGGTAGAAGAGCCCGCGAACCACGGGAGGCAGGATGTCGACCGCGAGCGCGGGATACGCGGCCACGGGATCCTTGAGATTGGGGAGGAGCGCGCGCGCGTAGAGGCCGGTCGCCGTCGTGAGGAAATCGAACAGCATCCAGAACCCGATCGAGATCAGCACCCCGCGGCGCGCGACCTTCTCGTCCGCGGCGGCGAAGGAGCGCTGGTAGAACGTCGGCTCCACCAGCGTCTGGAGCGCGATCAGGTACCAGACGAAGATGTACTGGGGCGGATTTCCTCCGTGCCAAACGAAGTGCGTCGCGGGGAGGTGCTGTTTGAGGAAGCCGAGGCCTCCATATCTGGTGACCAGAAGCGGGAGCGCGATGAGGAAGCCCAGGTACATGAGCACGAACTGCACCGCGTCCGCACGGACCACCGATCGGAGGCCACCCCGAATGGAGTACATCATCGACACGAGTGCGCCGCCGATGATCGCCCACGTCAGCGGTACGCCGAAGATCAGCTCCAGCAGCACGCCGAGCATGAGCACGTACGGAGCGGGACTCGAGAGGATCTGGATGACCACGGCCCCGACGAGGGCGGCTGGCTTGCCGTAGGCCGACGCAAGCTGATCCGGAACGGTGTAATAGCGGCTACGTCGCGCGAGGCGAGCCACGAGCCACGCGAAGAGCGCCGCCCCCACGTAGTACGGAAGCCCGAACACGAGCCAGTTCGAGATCCCGTAGCGGTACGTGAACTCGCCGACGCCGAGGATTCCGCCGTACCACGTCGTGACGAGGGTCGCGACGAAGGACGGCAGCGCGAGCCTCCGCCCCATCACCAGGTACTCGGCGGCGTCCTTCTTCGCGATTCCGAAGAAGCGGAACGCGAGGACGATGAGGAAGGCGAAGTAGAGCCCGATCAGCGCGAGATCGATGGCTCCGAGGGTTTTCACGCCTTCTGAAGCCATCGGGTCAGAAGTCGGCCCGCAAGGTCACGAACACGTTTCGCTCCGCCGCGGGATAGAAGTACGGGATGCCGTCGAAGACGTACCCCGCGGTCTCGTACTTGAGGCCCGTCAGATTCATGCCGCGCACTTCGAGGGCCAGCCCATTGGCCTCGAACGGCCGGAACCCAGCGAGGCGGGCGAGGTCGAACGTGAGCGCACCGTTCAGCACCGCGTGCTCCTCGACGAAAAGGCTCGCGTACCCGGGCGTGTCGCGAAGCGCGGGATCCTTCCGGTTGTTCTCGGTATTGTCGAGATACTGGCGGCCGGTCTCGACCATCGTGAGCGCCGCGCCCACGCCTCCCTTCCGGTAGCCCACGGTCACGTTCGCGAGCCGGCTCGGGAAGCCGGCGATGGCGTTGCCGCTGTAGTCGTTCACCGTCGTCGAGTCGACGTGCTCGATGTAGTCGTCGAACCGATTGTGGCTCAGCGTGAGATTGCCCGACAGCTCGAGCCCCGTCCTGTGGCGCGCGCTCCATTCCAGCTCCACGCCGCGGTGGGTGGACTGGGCCGCGTTGCCCGTGATGGGCACACCGAACTTGTCGATCTGTCCGGACGGCACGATCTCGTCCCGGAAATCCATCCAGAACCCGGTCAGCCGCACCCGGGCCGACCCCTGGTGGAAGCCGACTCCCGCCTCGTAGTCGTTCAGCTTCTCCGGATGGATGAGTGGATCCTCGTAGATGTGGTTCGCGGGATCGAGCGTGCCGAACAACGGAACGCTGGTCGGATCGTCGGGCCGGTAGATCTCGCCGAGGATCGGCTCGACCTGGGCGTGCGCGTAGGACGCGAACACGTCCGTGCGATCCGAGGCATTCCAGTTGAGCCCGAGCCGCGGGTTCAACGCGGTGTAGTGGAGGTTGAAGTCGTAGCCGTTGTAGCGATCCTTCCCGATCGCGTAGCGCGTGCGCCGGAGCTGAAGGCTCCCCGTTGCCTTGAGGTCCTTCCGGAGGTCGTACGACTCCTGCACGAAGCCGGACATGACGTTCACGCGCCCGGTGTAGTCGTAGAAGACGAAGTTGGGCTCCGTGCCCGGGGGCGGCGCCGCGGCCCAGGTCATCTCGCCCCAGTGGCGCCCCGTGTGCTCGCGCCACTCGCCTCCCACCGTCAGCTCTCCGCGCGAATGCTTCACGCGGGCCTGCGGCACCCAACCGTAGTGCTTGTTCCGCACCCAGAGCCGCTGCGTCATGTCCGACGCGACGACCGTGTACGGGCCCGTGCCCGACGTGTCGGCGTAGTAGGTCGCGGGATAGAGCGTGTTGGAGCTCACGGTGAAGTCGGGAAGATGCCGGTCCGCGAAGAATTGCGGGCCGTACGGGAAGTCGTCGTAGTAGCCCTTGCCCGGGAAGTAGAAGATCGAGGACGTGAGGGCCGCGTTCTGGGAGAGCTTCACGTCCTGGATCAGCTCGAAGTGGGGCTCGTAGAAGTTGTCGGTCTCGTTCCGCCAGTTGAGCGGATTGAACCGTCGATCCTGGTCGGCGTCACCGGTGATGCGCCCGTCGAGATAGGGCCGGTCCACGGCGTAGTAGGCGAGATGGAGCCGTTC
>DATJGP010000246.1:0-11239 GCA_035494915.1 Candidatus Eiseniibacteriota bacterium
TTCGGGACTCAGGGAGGAACTCATGAAACGTTACGCCGCAATGGCAGCGCTAGCCGTGGTGCTCGTCACATTCGCCGTTCCGGCGGTGGCCGGCAGCCTTGGCGCCGGAGTCCACTATCTGAAGACCGTCGGGGACATCAAGGACGACCCCAACTGGGACAAGAACGCCCTCGGATTCATCGGGTCCTATCAACACGGAGCGGGACTCCTGAAGCTGGAAGGCGACGTGGAGTGGATCAACGACTTCGGCGGCACGGACCACTCGATGATCCAGCCGCAGGCCTACGTGCTGGTCGGCAGCAGCCTGTATGCAGGTGCGGGGATTGGTATCGGCTACATCAATGACAGCTGGCAGGACTCGCCCTTCTACGCGCTGCGAGCCGGGTACGCGATGCCGCTCGGTGCTTTCAAGCTGGACGGATTCGCGTCGTATCAATTCCAGAACACGAAAGCGCTGGAGGGACTGACCAGCGACGACCTCGATTCGGTCACCTTTGGACTGATCGCCCGGTTCTAGCGGCTCGCACGGACACAGAAAAGCCCCGGCAGCTGCTGCTGCCGGGGCTCTCTGTTGCACCTTCAGCCGCTCCAAGCGAAAGGGGCGGCGCCTGCAGGCACCGCCCCTCCGCTGTACTGCGGTGTTGGTCCTTATGCCTTACGGACGTTCGCCGCCTGCAGGCCCTTCGGGCCGCGCACGATGTCGAACTCGAGCCGCTCGCCTTCGGCCAGCGTCTTGAAGCCGTCGCCCGTGATTGCCGAGTAGTGAACGAAGACGTCCTCGCCACCCTCCTGCTGAATGAACCCGAACCCCTTCGCTTCGTTGAACCACTTCACGGTTCCAGCAGCCACTCTTTGCTCCTTACTTACCGGGGCCATCGCCCCAACTAGTCGCCCCTTTCGGCGCGACGGACCCGACCACTCTGGCCGGGCCTCCGGACGGATTCGTCCGGATACAAAAAGAGCCGCAGGTAATCATCCCTGCGGCAAGTCATCGCGTACTGTTGCTGTACGACCGTCAGGTACCACTACGAAAAGAAGTATAGCGCAGATCCCTTCCAAAGTCAAGGCCCTACCGACTCCCCGGTCGATTCCGGGGTCTCGAGAGGCGCCCCCTCCTCAGGCAGGCCATCAGGCAAGCCCTCGGGCAGGCCGTCCGGCGGGCCCTCCTTCTGGGTCTTGCGCGCCTGGCGCTCTTCGCGCTTACGGGCAGCCTTCTCCAGGCGCTTCTGTTCCTTCTGCCTCTTCAGTACGGACGGCCTGCTGATTCTACCCACTCGCCTGCTTCCTCTCCTCGATGGTTTCGTCGTCCGAGATCGGGCTGCCGTCCACCTGCGTCCGCCCATACGCGCTGTGCCGGCGCGCGATCTGCCGCGCGTGCTCCGGAGTCGTACGCGCGGCCGGCATCTCCGTCACGAGCGTCCCGAGCATCAGATCCGCGAGCGGGAGCAGCACGTTCAGGTTGCGGTTCATGTACACGTGATGGATGCGGTGGTGCCGCTTGATGAACCGGAAATAGCGCGAGTTCTCCACGAACGGGATCGACGGTTTGTGCATCAGGTAGTGCAGGCCCTCATAGCCCGCGTAATAGATGCCGATCGTCGCGGCGAGCGTGATCACGAACGCGAGATACGGCAGCGCCACGTCCTGAGAAGAGAGCAGGAAGGAGAGAATGGCCCAGGGCACGGCGTTGATCGCGACCAGCAGGGGTCCTCCCCACCACATGAACGTGAGGGCCTCGTGCTGCTCCTCTTCCTCGACGTGGAAGGTATCGTCGAACTTGCAGAGCTGGTGATGGATCAGAGTGTGCTGTGTGAAACATTCCTTCGGCAGCCACGGACGGTGCAACCAATATCGGTGGAAAGCCCACTCGAACAAGCTCGCTTGAACGACGCCGACGAAGAACGCGACCACGATCCCTGGAACCAGCCCCAAGTAGAACCTCCGGAGAATTGGACGCTTCGCCGGCCCGCTCCCGAGCCGTACTCGACGTCTGGATTATCGGCATGATCTCAGTTGAACCCAAGTAACTTCAACATGCGCCGGGAAATCGAGACTCCCGGAACGACCCTTATCGAAAGTCCTCCATCAGCTTCTCGAGGGCTGCGGATCCCGGGCAGAGGGACTCGAATGGGAGTTGGACCAGCGGCGTATCGCTCGTGTTGTTGATCTCGTGCATGTCGGGAGCGGACTCGTCCAGGTACAGGAGCCCGGTCGGAATCACGCCCTGGGCCTGCTGCCCCTGCAGGTATTGCAGGACGACGGCCCGGTCGCGAGGGTCGTAGCCCTCCGG
The DNA here is from genome assembly GCA_035494915.1 of Candidatus Eiseniibacteriota bacterium. Classification (GTDB taxonomy): domain Bacteria; phylum Eisenbacteria; class RBG-16-71-46; order SZUA-252; family SZUA-252; genus WS-9. The sequence goes on from DATJGP010000246.1 coordinate 2,291, forward strand.
AACGGATGAGAAGCGTACGACACTACCATCGTGCATCGCGATCGTTGTGACACCCTTGGGCCCGATGGGAGCCACGATCTCGCTGGCAGGGGGAACGAGGTCCGCCTGCGCCACCGATTTCTCGTGCCTGCGGGTGTATAGGTAGCTCTTCGTAGAGCCCTCGTGGTCGTTGAACGTGACGCAAGGCGAAATGACGTCCACCAGGGCCAATCCGCGGTGCTTCAGGGCGGCCTTGAGAATGGGCACCAGCTGCTGCTTGTCGCCCGAGAAGCTCCGAGCCACGAAGGAGGCGCCGATGGTCAGCCCGAGAAACACCGGGTCGATCGGCGTCATCTGGTTCTGCTCCCCCTTCTTCAGCTTCGATCCGACATCCGCCGACGCGGAGAACTGCCCCTTGGTCAGACCATAAACGCCGTTGTTCTCGATGACATACAGCATCCGGACGTTTCGCCGGATGGCGTGCGACATCTGTCCCAATCCGATCGAAAGGGAGTCGCCATCGCCGGATATCCCGATGTAATGGAGGCCGCGATTGGCAGCCGCGGCGCCCGTGGCCACGGCGGGCATCCGGCCGTGCACCGAATTGAAGCCGTGCGCTCCCGAGGCGAAATAGGTCGGGGTCTTGGACGAGCAGCCGATGCCGCTCATCTTCGCGATCCGGTGCGGCTGGATGGACAGCTCCCAGAGGGACCGGATCAAGGCCGCGGTGATCGAGTCGTGCCCACAGCCGGCGCACAGCGTGGACATCGCGCCCTCGTAATCGCGGAGGGTCAGTCCGATGTCGTTCCGCTGGGAGCCCGTGGGGGCCGCTATGGGCTTGGAAATGGATGGCATCGTCGCTATCCCTCGGCGCCGCTCAGGGCTTTGTGGATGCCCCCGAGTCCGCGTGCGGCCGCGCCCGGCTTGCCGATGGCGGCGAGGTAGCCCTCCACGACCAGACCGGCGCTCAGGGGGAAACCGCCGTAATAGAGCAGCGACTCGAGCTTCGCCTTGGAAACGCTCGTCTCCAGCAGGATCAAGGACTTGAGCTGGTGGTCGCGGTTCTGCTCGATGATGTAGTTGGTCTCGTGGGCGTTCAAGAACTCGACGACGTCATCGCCGAACGGGAAGCCGCGGATTCGCATGTAGTCGCCGTAAATCCCCTGCTCCGCCAGGAGATCCAGGGCCTCGCGAACAGCCGCGTCGCATCCGCCCAGTGTCACGAAGGAAAAGGGAGTTTTGCCTTTCCCGTTCCCCTTCGCGCTTCGCGAATGGTCGATCACGGGAGGAGGCACGAACTTCGTCGCGGCCCGGTGCTTCTGGGCGAGCCGGTCGAGGACCTCCTGATACTCCTCGGGCAGCTCGGTGTAGCCGCCCAGCCGGTTGTGGCCGGAGCCGCGCGTCAAGTACGCCCCCTTGGGCGAGACTCCCGGGAGCGTGCGCGGCGTCACGAAGAATTCGTCCTCGTCGGCGTAGCGATGGAAGTGCCCCAGTTTCTCGATCTGCTCCGCCGAGAGCACGCGACCGCGCTCCGGCCTGTAGCCGTCCTTCCAGCTGAAGCGCGGCACCACCCAGTCGTTCATTCCGATGTCCAGATCGCTCATGAGGATCACCGGCGTCTGGAATTTCTCCGCGAGGTCGAACGAGGTCACGGCCATCTCGAAGCACTCGGCGGGATTCGCCGGGAACAAGAGGATGTGCTTCGTATCGCCGTGCGACGCGTAGGCGCAGGAGAGGATGTCCGCCTGCTGGGTCCGGGTCGGCATTCCCGTGGACGGGCCGACCCGCTGCACGTCCACCAGAACCGCCGGGATCTCGGCGTAGTAGGCAAGTCCCAGGAACTCGTTCATCAGGGACACGCCGGGCCCCGCTGTGGACGTGAAGGCCCGCGCGCCGGCCCAGCTTGCACCGATGACCATGCCGATGGCCGCGAGCTCGTCCTCGGCCTGCAGGATGGCGAAGTTGTTCTTCCCCGTCACGGGGTCCTTGCGATAGCGCTCGCACAGGCTCTTGAACGACTCCATGACGGAGGTCGCGGGCGTGATCGGATACCAGGCGGCGACCGTGCAGCCCGCGTAGAGCGCGCCCAGCGCGGTGGCCGTGTTCCCGTCGATCAGGATCTTGTCGCTGTTGGCGTCCATCCTCTGGAGCCGGAACGGCAGAGGCTTGAAGTTCTGCCTGGCATGGTCGTAGCCCAGCTTCAACGCCTTCTGGTTGGACTCGAGGAGGGCCTTCTTCTTGCCGTACGTCTCCTGCAGGAGCTCCTCGACCACGCCCATCTCGATGTCGAGGAGCGCGATCAGGCTGCCCGCGTAGGCGATGTTCTTCATGAGGATCCGCTCGCGCGGCTCCTTGAAGTTCTCGATGCAGAGGTGCGCGAACGGGACGCCCAGGTAGGTCACGTCGTCACGCAGGAGGTCCTCGTCGAGGGGCCAGGTGGAGTCGAACAGCAGGTAGCCGCCGGGGTGGACCTCCTTCACGTCGCGAGCGTACGTCTGTGCGTTCATCGCGACGATCAGGTCGTAGTCCAGGGCCCGCGACGTCCTTCCGTCCTTGTTCACCCGGATCTCGTACCAGGTGGGAAGTCCCTGGATGTTGGACGGGAACAGGTTCTTGCCGGAGACCGGAATCCCCATGCGGAAGATCGCCTGCATCAAGAGCCCGTTCGCGGAAGCCGAACCGGTGCCGTTGACGTTGGCGAGCTTGAAGGCGAAGTCGTTTACGCGGGCGTTAGCTTCAGGCATGGACCCGTTCCAGCGTAGGGCAAGAGGACGACCGACTTTTGCATGTCCCATGCAGCCGTGGGACAGCGCTCGGCGCAGAGTCCGCAGTGCACGCAGATGTTCTCGTCCTTGAGCATCACCCGATGGGTCTGGGGCAGATCCTCGGAGACGAAGAGAGCCTGATCGGGATTGACCGCGGGTGTCGTGAGCCGGCCCTGCACATCGTTCGGCTCGCCGTTCGGCGCGATGGTCAGGCAAAGGACGGGACAGACGTCGACGCACGCATCGCACTCGATGCAGCGGGGAGCGTCGAAGACGGTCTGGATGTCGCAATTGAGGCAGCGCTCCACTTCGCGGGCCGCCTGCTCTGGCGTGAAGCCGAGCTCCACCTCCACCGACAGCTCCTTGAAGCGCTTGGCCAGATCGACGTGCTTCATTTTCTGGCGATGCACCGGATTGAAGTCGTTGGAGTAGCTCCACTCCGACATGCCCATTTTCTGGCTCGTCAGATTGACGCCGCGCGGCGGCCGCTGGTCGAGCGGCTCACCCCGCAGGTACTGATGGATGGAGATCGCGGCCTCGTGTCCGTGGGCGACGGCCCAGATGATGTTCTTCGGGCCCCAGCCCGCGTCTCCGCCGAAGAAGACGCCGGAGCGCGTGGACATGAACGTGGTCTCGTTCACGGTGGGCATGTCCCATTCACCGAACTCGATGCCGAGATCCCGCTCGATCCAGGGGAACGCCGCTTCCTGGCCGATGGCCAGGATCACGTCGTCGCAGGGAAGGATGATGGAATCGATCGTCTTCGACTTCCGCGCGTCGGCGTCCCACTCCAGTCGCTCGAATTCCATCCCGACCAGCTTCCCCTTCTCCAGCACGAAACGCTTCGGAGCATGGTTGACGAGGATCTCGACTCCCTCCTCCTCGGCATCCTCCAGCTCCCAAGGGGAAGCTTTGAAGAAACCGCGCGGGCGACGGGCCATGACCTTGATGTCCTTGCCCCCCATCCGGCGCGAGGAGCGGCAGCAGTCCATGGCGGTGTTGCCCACGCCGATGATCAGCACCCGCTCGCCGATTTTCTCGACGTGCTTGAACGCGATCGATTCGAGCCAGTCGATCCCGATGTGGATGTTGGCCGCCGCCTCGGCGCGCCCCGGAAGCTCGAGATCCTTGCCACGCGGGGCGCCGCTGCCGACGAACACGGCGTCGAACGTTTCCGCGAGGAGCGCCTTCATGCTCGTGACCTCGGAGTTGTAGCGGACCTGCACCCCCATATCGAGGATGGCGTCGCACTCCTCCTGGAGCACCGTCTCGGGGAGCCGGAACGAGGGGATGTTGGTGCGCATCAGGCCGCCCGGCCGGTCGTGTTTCTCGAACAGCACCACGTCGTACCCCAGGGGCACGAGGTCGTTGGCGACCGTCAGGGAAGCCGGGCCGGCTCCGATCAGGGCCACGCGCTTCCCGATCTTCTGGGCGGGAGCCTTGGGCAGGAGGTGGCCGATCTCCCCCTTGAGGTCGGCGGCCACCCGCTTGAGCCGGCAGATGGCTACGGGCGCGTCACCCTCCAGCCGCCCGCGGCGGCAGGCAGGCTCGCAGGGGCGGTCGCACGTGCGTCCCAGGATGCCCGGGAAGACGTTGGACTCCCGGTTCAGCATATAGGCGTCGGTATAGCGGCCCTGGGCGATCAAACGGATGTATTCCGGCACATTGGTATGCGCCGGGCAGGCCCACTGGCAATCGACGACCTTGTGATAGTAGTCGGGATTTCGGGTATCGGTCGGTTTCACTTAGCGTTAGTCATGGAGGATGGGTGTCGTTGCTCGCGGGTAGTGTACCGCGTCCGGGGGTGTTTGCGCCAGCCTTCCCCCTGGGGTGCCCGCCCTGCCCTCACCTGAGCCATTTGGGCCCTTTTCCGCGCGTGGATGGGTGACCACAAAACCACTCGGGGGGCCCCATGAACGCACGCTCGCTATCCAGACAACTCTCGCTCGCTTTCACGGTCGCCACGCTCGTCATGGCCGCCCGCTCGTATGCGCAGCTCACCCCACTTCTGAGTGAGCGGTCCATTTTCGCGCAGGCAAAGATCGAGGGTGTGGACACACGTGGCCAGGGATATAGCACGGATCCGGACCAGTTCGGGCCGTTCGTCGTGAGCTCGAGCCCATGGGTCGACGAGCTGGGACCCTGCGATCCCCCAACGCCGCCGGACCTCTGCACCCTGACCCACTGCGACGCCTACGCCGGGCAAAATTCTTCGATCTTCCCGCAAGGCATCCAGTTTTCGGGTGAGGGGTCGGGAAGCTGGGATGGGGAGAGCTCGTCGCTCTACAAGTTCTCGTCGATCTGCAAGATCCGATTCCGGATCGAGGTCCCGGTCGATTACACCATCCAGCTGTACGCGGAGAACGGAGATCTCGATCCGGGGGCCGTCTTCGCCTCGCTCGAGGGCCCGACCCCCGACCTCACGCTCCACTACACTCAGTATGGTGTTCTCCAAACGACCGGCACGCTGGGGCCGGGCGAGTACGTTCTTCAAGGGCAGACGCAGACCGACTGGCGTACGGAACAATTCACGAGCGGCGGCGCCTACTCCTGCATCTTCTTCATCGATCCCGTCGACACGCTCCAAGGAACGGCCGGCTTCCCCTTCGATCAGACGGTGGCCTGCGGCGGAACCGCAACCTTCACGATCGGCAACCCCGGCCCGCCGGGGACCCTGTCCTACCAGTGGCGCCGCGGGATTACGCCGCTCACGAACGGCGGCAACATCTCCGGAGCGAACTCACCGACACTCACGATCAGCAACGCGTGCTCGTCGGATGACGGCTACTACAGCGTGGTCGCGACGGTGATTGGCAGCAGCCCCGTCATCACCATTCCCAGCCGGTTCGCACAGCTCACCACCGTTTCCACGGCCACGGGGGTGGACGATGCGACGCCGGCCAGCGCGTCCTTGTTCGCACCGGCGGCGCCGAATCCGTTCCAATCGGAGACGGCGTTGCATTACGCGGTGCCGCCCTCCACTCGGGTGATGGCCGCGGTCTACAATGCGTCCGGGGCGCGGGTCCGAGGACTCACGGATGCCGTCCTGTCGGGATCCGGCACGATCGCGTGGGACGGACGAACCCAGGCCGGGGAGCGCGCACCCGCCGGGGTGTACTTCGTTCACCTCCAGGCAGGGGCGGTTCGCGACACGAAGAAGGTGGTTCTGGTGAGGTAGGCGAACGCCGCGTGCGGCGAAGGAGCTATCGGGAGATCTTGTATCCGGCCCAGATACCGAGAAAGCCGCCGATCGCCCCGGTGAGAACGGAAGCCATGGACAGCCCGCTGTCGCCCCACAGCGATGGAATCCAGCCTCCGAGCATGGACCCGGCCACCATTCCGATCATGATCAGTGTTTTCGATCTCATCGCGACGCTACCTCGCCGCAAAGCGAAAACCCCGGCGCACGCGCGCCGGGGCTTCGCTCCGCAGTCACGCGTTCGACGCTACGAAGACTTCTTGGTGTAGCCGCTGTTCTCGACGTCGATCTTGAGGTTCTGTTCCTTCAGATCGAGCGCCTGGTGTGACGGGTAGAGTGTCCCGTCCGCCATTGCGGCGTACGTCACCTTCGCGGCCACGGGACCCTTCACATCCCCCTCCATGGCGGACGTGATCGACACGGACTGAAGCGTGTTCTTGACTCCGTCCACCACGAGCTCCACCTGGTCCCCGGGCTTGAGGTAGTTCTTGATCGTGATCCGGACGCGATTGTCGGCGCCTGGCACCGAGATGCTGACGTTCCCCGCATCCTTCGCGGCCTGCACGCGGCTCGCTTCCAGGGGCGAGTACTGATCGATCAGCGCCATGGACGCCTTGAGCGCGGCCTCCATGTCTTCCATCTTGTTCGCAGCCACCTTCCCCCGGAGTCCCTTCTTCTTCTTGGGCTCCTCCCCAGGTGCGGCCGCCAGGGTCTTCTGGATCTTCCCATCGGCGCCATACGAGCATTTGAAGTTCTTGTGGGCCTTCTCCTCGCCCTTCACGGATAGCGCGACGTTCTGCGACCACTCGTACTGCTGGAGCACACCCACGCTGCTGGCGAGCGACTGCTTGATCGCGTCGATCCGGCTCTCAGGCGTGGTGGCCGCCGCTGTGGGCGCCGGTTGCGCGGTGGCGGGAGGTGCCGCTTCGGCAGGCGGTGGCGTGGTGGCGGGTGGCGGCGTCGCTTCGGCCGGTGGCGGCTGAGTGCTCGTTGCCGGCGGCGACTGGGTTCCGGCGGGCGGCTCCTGCGCGCCGGTTGCAGCACCGGTCGCCAGAGATGCGGCGATCGCCAAGGCGAGGAAGCAGTTCCGTGACATCATGATTCGGTCCTCCTGGGAAAGCGGTCCCTGGGTGACAGGGCTTGCATGGTCGAACCCAACCTAGCACCCGAATCGCGCGGGCGCCACACGGGCTCTCTACTTCGAATCGCAGTCCCAGTGTTCGGCGATCTTGTCCCCGTCGACCCGAAACATGTCGAACCACGTGGTGGTGTAGGTCTTCGTCTTGTCCTTTGGGTCGGGTGCCTTGCGGGCGAAGCTCAGGACCACGAGATCCCCCTCCGCGACGACCGCGACCAGGGGCGCCTGGATCGTGGGCTGGATCGGCTTCGGCTTGGACACCTTCGTGAAGAAGTCGATGAACGCCGCGCGGCCGGTGGGCACGTTCGGATTGTGCTGGATGTAGGACTCCCGCATGTACTTGGGCGCCAGATCCATGTGCCCGGCCTCGAGCACCTCGCGCCAGAAGTCGTAGACGAGGCGCTTGTTGGCCGCCAGCCGAGGATCCGCGCTGCCCAAGAGCCGGGCCTGATCCGGGGCGGGTTTGACGTCCACTTGCGCGTACCCGTTTCTAGGCAATGTCAGTACACACACGATGGCGAGGACTCCGGCCAGCATTTTCATAGCACGCTCCTGATCGTGAGGGCGTTCGGTGTCACGGGCGGGCCGTGACCGACTCCGGATGCAAGAGTACTGTCCCTCGGTACGGAACCGGGCCTCGCTGCAAGCCATGCCGCCGCCGTCAGGCACACTGTGATCACGGCCGAGAAGATGACTGGAATGATGAAGAGATAGATCAAGCTCACGGCCGTGATGGCGGCAAAGCAAAGAGCGAACACCCACGACGTGCCCCGCATGAGCGCCAAAGTCGCGGCCGGAAGGCCACCCAGCTGCCAGGCCAATGTCGCGGCGAACAGATAGAACACGCCGACACAGAGCCCTGCCCCCATGAAGAAATCCCAGTACGTGCGATCGACCCCCAGCATGTCAAAATGAATGGAGTGCATGGAGCTGACCAGCGCATCTACGCCCCACTGGGGGTCGGACTGGCTGAAGCCCAAAGTATGTGCTGCCGCGAACAACACAAGAAGAACGGCGGCGATTCGATAGAGCACGGACGCTTTCATTCGGCTCCTTCCTCGGCCAGTGCGGTTGCGGTCGAGCGATCATGGATGCGAATGTGACGCCATTCAGAAACGCCAGGGCGGCAGACGTGCGCAGTATGCACTCCAATCACGTGCTCGGCATCAAGGAGGTCGCATGACGAGGACCGACCAGACGGCGTCCCCAGGCGTCGCACCGCCCCTCGCCTATCACGACAAGCAATTCCTCGACAGCGAGGAAGGCCGGCCGATACGCATCCTCTCCGAATACCTCCAGCCGCTGGAGGTCTTTCAACGCAGGCGCATCCACGACACCATCGTCTTCTTCGGATCGGCCAGACTTCGGGAGAGCGACCCGCTCGGCTCCTACCTGGGGGATGCGCGCGAGCTCGCTCGCTCGATCACCTCCTGGTCGGAAAGCTTGGGCTCCGCGGCGCATCGCTTCGTCGTCTGCACGGGCGGAGGCGGCGGGATCATGGAGGCCGCGAACCGGGGAGCGGCCGAGGCGGGCGGGCGGACGATCGGGCTCAACATCGGCCTCCCCCACGAACAGCGCCCGAATGCCTTCATCACTCCGGGCCTTTCCTTCCAGTTTCACTACTTCTTCATGCGCAAGCTCTGGTTCGCGCACGTGGCTCGCGCGATCGTGGCGTTCCCGGGAGGGTTTGGAACCCTGGACGAGCTCTTCGAGTTCCTGACGCTCTTGCAGACCGGAAAGATCGGCGAGCGTATCATCGTTCTGCTGTATGGCTCGAGTTACTGGAATGAGATCATCAACTTCAAGGCTCTGGCCCGACACGGCATGATCGACGAGAAGGATCTCGATCTCTTTCACACGGTGGACAG
>DATJGP010000247.1:0-6066 GCA_035494915.1 Candidatus Eiseniibacteriota bacterium
GGTCTGGGACATCCTCGGCGACATCATCAACGGACACCCGGTGCTCCTGAACCGCGCGCCCACCCTCCACCGCCTCGGCATCCAGGCGTTCGAGCCGGTGCTGGTCGAGGGCAAGGCGATCCGGATTCACCCGATGGTGTGCGGCGCGTTCAACGCCGACTTCGACGGGGACCAGATGGCGGTGCACGTGCCGCTGTCGTTCGAGGCGCAGATCGAGACGCGGATGCTCATGCTCTCGACGAACAACATCCTGCTTCCTTCGAACGGCCGGCCGGTGGCCGCTCCGAGCCAGGACATCGTGCTCGGCTGTAACTACATGACCAAGGCGCGTCCGCTCGCGCCGGGCGCGAAGCCCAAGATGTACGGGAGCATGGACGAGGTCCGGGCCGCGTACGACCACAAGCAGGCCGGCCTCCACGATCCGATCCTCTGCCGCATCGAGGGCAAGCGGATCGAGACCACCGTCGGACGGGTCCTCTTCAACGAGGCGCTCGTCCCGTGGGGCATCGCGTTCAACAACGACGAGATGGACAAGAAGGCGCTCGAGCAGCTGGTGGGCAACTGCCACCGCTTCATGGGCGACAAGACCACGGCGCTCCTCCTCGATTCGCTCAAGAACCTCGGGTTCACGTACGCGACCCAGGCGGGCATCACCGTGGGCATCGACGACATCCTCATCCCGGCGCGCAAGGGCGAGATCATCGGCCGCGCGCAGGGCGACGTCTCGTCGATCAACAACCAGTACCAGCAGCGGGTGATCACCGACGGCGAGCGCTACAACCAGGTCATCAATACCTGGACGCTCGTGACGACCGAGGTCGAGGAGGAGACGTTCAAGGGCCTCGCCAAGGATCGCGACGGATTCAACCCGATCTTCATGATGGCCCACTCCGGCTCGCGCGGAACGAAGGAGCAGATTCGCCAGCTCGCCGGGATGCGAGGCCTCATGGCCAAGCCGCAGAAGAAGATCACGGGCGGTCTGGGCGAGATCATCGAGTCGCCGGTCATCCACAACTTCAAGGAAGGTCTCACGGTTCTCGAGTACTTCGTGTCCACGCACGGCGCCCGCAAGGGTCTCGCGGACACGGCGCTCAAGACGGCGGACGCCGGCTATCTCACGCGGCGGCTCGTGGACGTGGCGCAGGACGTGATCATCAACATCGAGGACTGCGGCACGGTCAACGGCCTCGAGGTCGGCGCTCTCAAGGAGGGCGAGGAGATCATCGAGCCGCTCGGCGACCGGGTGCTCGGACGCGTGGCCATCGAGGACATCGTGGACCCGAACACGGGCGACGTGGTCGTCCGCGCGGGTGAAGAGATCAACGAAGTGGCGGCCGAGGCGATCGAGGAGAGCGGGCGCATCGAGAAGGTGCACATCCGCTCGGTCCTCAAGTGCGAGGCCCCGCGCGGCGCGTGCGCGAAGTGCTACGGACGCAACCTGGCAACCGGCCGCATGGTCGACCTGGGCGAGGCCGTGGGCGTCATCGGGGCGCAGTCGATCGGCGAGCCGGGCACGCAGCTCACGCTCCGGACGTTCCACATCGGCGGCGTGGCCGGACGCATCGTCGAGCAGTCGAAGATCAAGGCCAAGGCCCCGGGCAAGGTTGTTTTCCGGGATCTGGAGACGGTCGAGCGCACGAGCGGGCAGCTGGTCGTGGTCGGACACAAGGGCCAGATGGAGATCCAGAGCCCGGACGGCAAGGCGCGTCAGCGTTACTCGCCGCCGTACGGCGCCACGCTCCACGTGCGCGACGGCCTCGAGGTCAATCCGGGCGACCAGCTCTTCGAGTGGGACACGTTCAGCACGCCGATCTTGACCGAGAAGTCGGGCGTCGTGCGGTTCGTGGATATCAAGGACAAGGTGACCGTCCGGGACGAGGTCGACGAGAACACGGGCCTCCGGCTCATGGTCATCATCGACGACCGCGAGAAGGTGCTCCATCCGCACATCGACATCATGGGCAAGGGGGACCGCCGGGTCGCGAGCTATCCGCTCCCGACCGGTGCTCGGCTCCTCGTGCGCGACGGCCAGGAGGTCACGGCCGGCGAGGCGATGGTGAAGATCCGGCGCGAGATCTCGAAGACGCGCGACATCACGGGCGGTCTGCCCCGCGTGTCGGAGCTCTTCGAGGCGCGCAAGCCGAAGGACGCCGCGACCGTCAGCGAGATCGACGGACGCGTGGAGTTCGGCGGCGTGACCCGAGGCATGAAGAAGCTGATCGTGGTCGGGGACTCGGGCGAGTCGCGCGAGTACCTCATCCCCCAGGGCAAGCACATGCACGTCCAGGAGGGTGACTACGTCCACGCCGGCGACCGGCTCACCGAGGGTCCGGTGAACCCGCACGACATCCTCAAGATCAAGGGAATCCAGGCGGTGCAGGAATACCTGGTGAACGAGATCCAGGAGGTCTACCGACTCCAGGGCGTGCGGATCGACGACAAGCACATCGAGGTCATCGTCCGGCAGATGCTGCAGAAGGTCCGGATCGAGGACCCGGGCGATACGAACTTCCTCGAGGGAGAGCAGGTCGACAAGACCATCCTCAAGGTGGAGCAGGCGAGGGTGGAGGCCGAGGGTGGGCAGCCGGCGACGTATCAGCCGCTCCTGCTTGGAATTACGAAGGCTTCGCTCTCGACCCAGAGCTTCATCTCGTCGGCGTCGTTCCAGGAGACGACCCGGGTGCTCACGGAGGCTTCGGTCCTCGGCATGACGGACCACCTCCGGGGCCTCAAGGAGAACGTCATCATCGGCCACCTGATTCCGGCCGGGACCGGTCTCGGGCGCTACAGGGCGATCGACGTGATCTCGGAAGACGAGGACGAGACGGAAAAAGCGGCTCCGGTGGAGGAAGAGGTAAAAACAGCTTGACCGGGGGTCCCCGGGCTCGATATAGTGCCCGTTCTTTGCGCCCGAAACCTATTGTGATGAGGAGTTTTAGGTGCCGACTCTGAACCAGCTCGTCCGGCATGGCCGGAAGAGACAACTCAGCAAGACCGCATCGCCGGCCCTGAAGGCGGCGCCGCAGAAACGCGGCGTGTGCACGCGCGTCTATACCTCTACGCCGAAGAAGCCGAACTCGGCGCTCCGCAAGGTCGCCCGCGTTCGTCTCACGAACGGGATGGAGGTCACGTGCTACATCCCGGGCGAGGGACATAACCTCCAAGAGCACTCGATCGTCCTCATCCGAGGAGGCCGTGTGAAGGACCTCCCGGGCGTGCGCTACCACGTCGTCCGGGGGACCCTGGACGCGTCCGGCGTGGACGGTCGTTCGCAGAGCCGTTCCAAGTACGGCACCAAGCGGAAGAAGGGGGCGTAGCCGATGCGTCGTGCAGCCAAGATCCACCGCGTCGAGCTCGCCCCGGATGCGCGCTACGCCAACGTGCTCGTCACCCGCTTCATCAACTGCTTGATGCTGGGGGGCAAGAAGAGCACGGCCGAGCGCATCTTCTACGGCGCCATGGACGTGATCGAGAAGAAGACGGGCCAGGACGGCTTGACCGTTCTCAAGTCCGCCATGAACAACGTGAAGCCGGTCCTGGAGGTGAAGTCCCGCCGAGTCGGCGGCGCCACCTACCAGGTCCCGGTGGAAGTCCGGCAGGACCGGCGCACCGCGCTCGCGCTCCGCTGGCTGATCCAGTACTCCCGCAGCCGCCCGGACCACACGATGGCCGACCGGCTCGCCGCGGAGATCACGGCCGCCTCCAAGAACGAGGGGGGCGCGGTCAAGAAGAGGGAAGACACGCACAAGATGGCTGAGGCGAACAAGGCGTTCGCCCATTACCGCTGGTAACGCGAAGGTAGGTTTCGAAGTGCCCAGGCAGTTCGATCTTTCTCATATGCGCAATATCGGCATCATGGCCCACATCGATGCCGGCAAGACGACGCTCACGGAGCGCATCCTCTATTACACGGGGAAGGTGCACCGGATGGGCGAGGTCCATGATGGCGCCGCCACCATGGACTGGATGGAGCAGGAGCGGGAGCGGGGGATCACCATCACCTCGGCCGCCACCACCTGCTTCTGGAAGGAACACCAGGTCAACATCATCGACACGCCCGGCCACGTCGACTTCACCGTCGAGGTGGAGCGGTCGCTTCGCGTTCTGGACGGCGCGATCGCGGTCTTCTGCGGCGTGGGCGGCGTCGAGCCGCAGTCCGAGACGGTGTGGCGCCAGGCCGACAAGTACCGCGTGCCGCGCATCGCCTTCGTGAACAAGCTCGACCGAGTGGGGGCCGACTTCCAATTCGTCGTGAACATGATGAAGGAGCGCCTGGGCGCGACCGCCGTGCCGCTCCAGATGCCGATCCATCTCGGCGACGTGTACACAGGGATGATCGATCTCATCGACATGAAGACGATCACCTACGCCACCGAGGATCTCGGCGCGACGTACATCGAAGGGGAGATCCCGCGGGATCTCGCCAAGCCGGCCGCCGAGGCGCGGCACCACATGCTCGAGGCGATCGCGGAGTACGATGACGAGCTCCTCCACGACTACCTCGAGGGCAAGGAGCCGAGCGCCGAGCTGATCCGCCGGGCCGTTCGCAAGGGAACGCTGAGCGGGAAGATCGTCCCCGTGCTCGGGGGCACCGCCTTCAAGAACAAGGGAATCCAGAAGCTCCTCGACGCCGTCGTCACGTACCTGCCCGCGCCGGCCGACATGCCGCCGGTCAAGGGCATGAACCCGAAGACGCTCGAGAACGAGGAGCGCGGGGTCAGCGACGACGAGCCGTTCGCGGCGCTCGCGTTCAAGATCATGACCGACCCGTACGTCGGCAAGCTGACCTTCTTCCGGGTCTACTCGGGGAAGATCAAGCCGGGCATGCACATCTACAACGCGAACAAGGAGTCGGGGGAGCGCCTGGGCCGCATCGTCGAGATGCACGCGAACAAACGCGAAGAGCGCGACGAGGTCTTCTGCGGCGAGATCGCCGCGGCGGTGGGGCTCAAGAACGTCCACACCGGCGACACGCTGTGCGTGAAGGACCACCCGATCGTGCTCGAGGCGATGCACTTCCCCGAGCCGGTCATCCAGGTCGCGATCGAGCCGAAGACCAAGTCGGACGAAGAGAAGATGTCGAACGCGCTCAACAAGCTCCAGGACGAGGACCCGACGTTCCGCGTGAAGACCGACGAGGATTCGGGCCAGACCCTGATCTCGGGCATGGGCGAGCTGCACCTCGAGATCCTCGTCGACCGCATGGTGCGCGAGTTCTCCGTGGCGGCCAACATCGGCAAGCCGCAGGTCGCGTACAAAGAGACGATCTCGAAGAAGATCGAGCAGCGCACGCGCTTCGCCCGTCAGACGGGCGGCCGCGGTCAGTTCGCCGACGTGACGATCAATCTCGAGCCCATGCCGCCGGGCGGCGGGTTCGTGTGGGACAACAAGATCCGTGGTGGCGCCATCCCGAAGGAATACATCCCCTCCGTCGAGAAGGGGATCATCGAGGCGATGGAAAACGGGATCATGGCCGGCTACCCGGTCGTGGACGTGAAGGTCGAGCTGATCGACGGTCAGTTCCACGACGTCGACTCGTCGGAAATGGCCTTCAAGATCTGCGGCTCGATGGCGTTCAAGGAAGCCGCGGCCCGGGCCGGCGCGAAGCTGCTCGAGCCCATCATGGACGTCGAGGTCGTGGTGCCCGAGGAGTACATGGGCGACGTCATCGGCGACTTGTCCTCCCGTCGTGGACGCATCGGCGGGATGTTCCAGCGGTCCGACGCGCGCGTGGTCGCTGCGTCGGTTCCGCTCTCGGAGATGTTCGGCTACTCGACCCGGCTGCGCTCGATCACGCAGGGGCGCGCGGTCTATTCGATGCAATTCTCCCGGTATGAAGAAATGCCCGCCGCCATGGCGGAACAGATCATCGCAAAGGTGAAGGGAGCCTGACCCCAGCGCCTGGGCGATGAGCCCGAGCGGATGAGGAGACGAGCGGATGGCGAAGCAAAAATACGAGCGGAACAAGCCGCACGTGAACGTGGGGACGATTGGCCACGTGGATCACGGGAAGACGACGCTGACGGCGGCGATCACGATGGTCTTGGCGCAGAACAATCCGAAGAT